>PMVV01000116.1 GCA_003166475.1 Bryobacterales bacterium
TGATCCGCGCTTACCAGGAGCACACGCCGGATGCCATCGGGCTTTCGGGACTGTTGGTGAAGAGCGCGCAACAGATGATCGTCACCGCCGGCGATTTGAAGGATGCGGGCATTCGCGTACCGCTATTGGTGGGCGGCGCCGCGCTCTCGGACCGCTTCACGCGCACACGCATCGCGCCGGCTTATGGCGAAGCCGTGTGCTACGCCAAGGACGCCATGACCGGCCTGGACCTGATGAACCGGCTCATGGACCCCGCCGCGCGCGATGCGACCATGCACGCTCACACCTACGCCGAGGCGCCGGAACCGGCCCCAGCCGCCGAGGAGACGCCGCTGCGGGTGACCGAGGCGCGCAGCCGCAAAGTGCGCACGGACATTCCAATTCCGGCCGCGCCGAACCTCGACCGCAAGGTGCGCGACGTGCCGCATCTCGCCGAAATCTGGAGTTACATCAATCCGCACATGCTCTACGGCAAGCATCTGGGTTACAAGGGTAACTTCGAGAAGCACCTCGCCGAGCATGAATCTAAGGCGCTCGACCTGTTCCATAAGTTGGAAGAAGTGAAGCATGAGGCCGCGCAGTTCATGCGGGTGAAGGCCGTCTGGCAATTCTTCGAAGCCGAGCGCGATGGCAACGCCATTCATCTTTTCGCGCCAGGAGCCGCGGCCCCGCTGCACACGTTTCGTTTCGGCCGGCAGCGGCGCGACGAGGGACTGTGCCTGAGCGACTACATCCTGGACCCGGAAGACGGCAAGCGCGATCACCTGGCTATGTTCGTGGTGACGGCGGGGGCGGGCATTCGGGATAAGTCGGAAGAGTGGAAGGAAGCGGGGCTGTACTTCAAGTCGCACGGCTTGCAGGCGCTGGCGATTGAGACGGCCGAAGGGTGCGCCGAATGGCTGCACCGCCGCATCCGCGAAGATTGGGGTTTCCCCGATCCGCCCACCATGACCATGCAGGAGCGCTTCACCTCGCGCTATCGCGGCAAGCGTTACAGCTTCGGCTACGCCGCCTGCCCCAACCTGGACGACCAGCAGGCGATGTGGAAGCTGCTGCGTCCCGAAGACATCGGCGTGCAACTCACCGAAGGCATGATGATGGACCCGGAAGCCAGCGTCAGCGCGCTGGTGTTCCACCATCCCGACTGCGCGTACTTCACGGCGAGTGAGGAGACCGAAGCGGTGATGGTGTAGAGGCGGCGGCGCGGAAGCGCGCTGGCTGTGATTGCGCACCGCGATCTCCGGCGCTTGCTTCAGTCGAAGTAGATTGCATCTAGGTCCGCATAGTTGCAGCAGAGGCAGACCCCGTCGCCCGCATCCCCACAGCAGGTCAAGCAGTGGCCGCAGGCATACCGCCGCGGTTTGACCGTTCGGCAATCAGGGCAGCGAGGACCGGATTCTTGCGTGTTTCCCTCTTGGTTGTTTTCCTCGCTCACTTCATCGCTCCCTCTGAAGCGCCCAGCTCCAGGTGCCCGCAAATAGCGCGGCTTTCCCTTAAGAGGATGCTGAAAAAGGCATAAACATCGCTCATTCGGGCCACAGACTAAAGTCTGTGCCACCGGTTATCAATGACTTAGCGGCAGTTGGTGGCACAGGCTTCAGCCTGTGAGAGCCTTTTTTCAGCATCCTGTTAAGTCCCAAAGGCGGCGCGGACGCGAGCTTTGACTTGGCGCCAGTCCTGCTCGCTCAAGTGACCGATTATGGTCAATTCCGACCGATGAATCGTCAGCACATATGCCCGGAAGCATGATGGGGAACGCAGCCCAGCGGCTTGCCAGTCGAGAAGGACGTAGTCTGTTGATGTGGCCGGCCGGGGCTGTTTTGTTGTGAGGATGCCAACCAAGACATCTGGCCGCTCGACGAGATACGTGCTGCTCGCAATTACTACCGCCGGACGAACTTTGGTCTCCGCCGCACCTGCCAACATGCCAACGACGACGTCGCCGGGCTTCAACGCGGTTCTTCCTGTTCCTCATCGTCGAGCCGTTTGAGCGAGGCCGCCGTGAACTCACGCAGGTCTGCGTCCGACCAGGAATCGGACCAGTCGATTGTCGTCCCCGGAGTCAGGGCGGCCAGTCGCTCGGCCAAGGCTGACAACTCCTTGGCGGTCTCTTCCGGGAGGCGACGGAAGGTTTCCAACAGAATCTCTTCTCGCTCGCTGATCTGCACTTGAATCCCTCGTAGCTAGTATACGACCTCTTACCACCACAAGATGCCGAGGTCTTCTCATCGCTCCCTGAGCGCGCTGGCAACGCCATTCATCTTTTCGCGCCAGGAGCCGCGGCCCCGCTGCATACGTTTCGTTTCGGACGGCAGCGGCGCGACGAGGGGCTGTGCCTGAGCGATTACATCCTGGACCCGGAAGACGGCAAGCGCGATCACCTGGCTATGTTCGTGGTGACGGCGGGCGCGGGCATTCGGGATAAGTCGGAAGAGTGGAAGGAAGCGGGGCTGTACTTCAAGTCGCACGGCTTGCAGGCGCTGGCGATCGAGACGGCCGAGGGGTGCGCCGAATGGCTGCACCGCCGCATCCGCGAAGATTGGGGTTTCCCCGATCCGCCTACCATGACCATGCAGGAGCGCTTCACCTCGCGCTATCGCGGCAAGCGTTACAGCTTCGGCTACGCCGCCTGCCCCAACCTGGACGACCAGCAGGCCATGTGGACGTTGCTGCGTCCCGAAGACATCGGCGTGCAACTCACCGAAGGCATGATGATGGACCCGGAAGCCAGCGTCAGCGCGCTGGTGTTCCACCATCCCGACTGCGCGTACTTCACGGCGAGTGAGGAGACCGAAGCGGTGATGGTGTAGGGCCGGCGGCTGCGCAATTGCGCCATAATATAGAGGAGATTTTGCATGACTGCGATCACTACCATCACCGGCGCCCAATTCGACGCCATGCCCTACGAAGAAGGCCGGCGCTGGGAGTTGGTGAACGGAGAGCTGATTTCTGTGTCCAGTCCGACGCCGCGTCATCAGGATATCGTGTTCGAGATACTGCTGGCGGTGCGGAGGTACCTCCAGCAGAGCAGGGGATCGGTGGGCCTCGCCTATCAGGATGTTGAATTTGCCTTGACGGAGAACGATCGGGTTCGGCCGGATGTGGGCGTTGTGCTAGGGGAGAAGTCGACCCGCATGAATCCCGACAGGGTTCCTATGCCTGGCGCCCCGGATATCGCCATCGAAGTTATTTCGCCAAGCGAGCGGGCCTCCGAGAGCCACGACAAGGTCCTCGCCTACCTGCGAAACGGAACCACGGAAGTGTGGCAGGTCTACCCGAAATCGCGGACGGTTCAGATCCATCGCGGAGAGGCCAGCCGCTCCCTGGAATGGAGCCAGCCGATCGAGACCCATCTGCTGCCCGGTTTCGCGTTGCACCTCGCATCGCTATTCGCCTGAAACGTGGTTCTTCCCCCCTTTGACCGGCGACCCCGCTCCCTGACGGTCGCGGCTCGGTAACGGTCGCGTATTGCGCACGGTTTACTGAGGCGCGCGCGTCAGCCAGCGGCTAAGCGAGCAGGGCGCGGACGAACTTCAGGTTCCGCGTCATGTCATTTTCAACGGATTTGGACGGGCAATCCGTCTCCAGATTGGCAAATCCCTGGAAACCGATATCCGTAATTGCCTTCATCACCGCGGGAAAATCGATTCGCCCTTCGCCCAGATAATGCGGGTTATCCTTAAGGTGCATCTGGCAGATCCGCTGTGCGCCGAGCCATCGGATCTCCTTCACCACGTCGAAGCCGCCGTTGGTGGAGTTTCCGACGTCGTAATAAACCTTGACGGCCGGGGACCCGGCACGCTCCATGATGCGCACGTTGTCTTCGGCTGAGATGGTGTCTTCGAGACCGAGGGTCACTCCTGCCTTCTCGGCCGCGGGCGCAAGTTCCTTCAACACTCCGGCCACGTAGTCCATCTCCGCATGGTTGGTGAGCGAGGCTTTGCCAAAAAACGGGAGCAGGACCACACCGGCCTTGAGGTTAGCGGTAATCGGAATGCTGTCCGCGACCCACTTTTGGGCTTGCTTGTTGTCTTTCAGATGATCGACGTGCAGGATATCCAAGCAGGTGCCCGACAAGGCGATGCCGTGCTGTTTCGCGGCGGCCAAGTACTGGGCTTGAATGGAAACGTCGTCCATGGGGAGCTTATCCGAGGCCGGGGTGCGTCCCAGGCTTACCTGCACCCCATCGAATCCGAGCTTGGCAGCCAAGGCCACAGCTTCGATCTTCCCGGTCATCTGGAGGTTCCAGTCGGTGACCCCGATCCGCGGGCCGCGGTTGCGGGGAGCCGCGACGCGAAGTACCACTCCGCTCGCCAGCATGGCTTGCAAAACCGATCTTCGGGTCATACCACTCCTTGAGGGTGGTGGCGCACTCAGGCGCCAGCGCCGGCCGCGTGCTTGGCAACCGGGACTTCGGCTTGCCGTTCGGCCAGCAACAGGCGGCGCAACGTCCGCAAATCGTTCAAAATGCGGCGGCTGGTGGTGATGTGGAGGGTCAGCTTGGCCAGATTGTAGCTGACCAGTTGCAGCGCCTCTCTGCGGCGCTCGGCCCCTTCCGCGATGGCTACCGCGATATCGGCATCCACATCCTGGCGAGCCTCTTCGATGGCTTCCGCGAGGAGGGCAACGTACTCTTGAGAACCCTCGATGCTGTCAAACGGCGTTTCAGGATCGTAGCTCACATATACCTCCAGGCACTACATCCGTGGAATGCCTCGTAACGTTCTCCTATTCTCGCACAAAACCTTCACGTCAATGGCCGCCTTCTTGGGCTGGTCCGTACTATGACGCCCCAGTATCGCGTTTCCGTATATGGATATAGAGAAAGTCGCGTATACTGGTTCCAGGTTAAAGATCGGAGGAGGACTGGGATGCGCGTAAGGCTCTGGTTGCCGCTATTGACGGCGGTAATCGCCTCTGGCCAGACGATTACCACCTTTGCGGGAAACGGAACGGCCGGATATACGGGGGACGCGGGACAAGCCACGCAGGCGGAGATCAACCGCGTGGTGGGACTGGCGGCGGATGCGGCCGGGAACATCTACTTGGCCGACCAAAACAATAACGTGGTACGCAAGGTGGACACCCATGGCGTGATCACCACATTCGCGGGAACGGGCATCGCCGGATTCGCCGGGGATAACGGGCAGGCTGCGGCCGCGCAGCTCAACGGGCCGCTGGGAGTGTGCGTGGCGCCCTCGGGCGCCATTTACGTGAACGACGAAGGCAATGGGAGGGTGCGCGCAATCTCCACCTCGGGGATCATTACGACGGTGGCGGGCAACGGATCGACAGTCAGCAGCGGGGATGGCGGCCCGGCCACGGCAGCGGGGTTTGTGATTCCAATTCGGTGCGCGGTGGATGCGAGCGGCAACCTGTTCATCGTGGACCAGGGCGCGTTCAAAATTCGCAAAGTGGATGGGAACGGCATCGTCACCACCTATGCGGGCACCGGCGCGCAGGGCTTCTCCGGCGATGGAGGACCGGCCACGCAGGCGGTGATGAACAACCCGACGGCGGATGCTGTGGATGCCTCGGGGAACCTTTATGTGTCGGACCAATTCAACCACCGCATCCGGATGATCGATGCCAAGAGCGGGACGATTACGACAGTGGCGGGGAACGGAAACGGTGCGTTTGGAGGCGACGGAGGACCGGCGACGTCGGCCAGCCTGTACTACCCGGGCGAGATCGTGTTGGATCCTACCGGCGCGCTGTTCATAGTGGACGGCGGCAACAACAGGATCCGGAAAGTGAGCGGAGGGACGATTACCACGGTAGCGGGAACGGGGACGGCGGGCTATGCGGGCGATGGCGGGCCGCCGCTGCAGGCGGAGTTCAACAGCCCGTTTCCCATCACGCTGGACAATGCGGGAAACCTGTATGTGGGCGACGGCGTGTATCCGGGCGACGTGACGGACAATCGGGTGCGGGAGATTTCGGGTGTGGCGGCGGCCTCGCTTGCGCCCAGCATCGCGGCTGTGGTTAACGGCGCCAGCTATCTGCCCGGCATCGTGCCGAACTCCTGGATCTCGATATATGGAAGCAATCTTGCATCGGCCAGCGGTCTTTGGACCGTTACCGACGGCCAGCTTCCTATCCAGGTGGACGGCGTGAGTGTATTAGTGGGAGGCCAGCCGGCCTATGTTGAATACGTCAGTTCGAACCAGATCAACGTGGTCGCTCCCAATATCGGCGCAGGCCCCATGCAGGTCACGGTCACCAACTCTGGCGGCACGAGTCCGGCTGTGACCGCCACTTCCGCGACTTATGGGCCAGCCTTTTTCCTCTGGCCGGATAACTACGCGGTAGCCACATACCAAGACTATACCTATGCCGTGAAGAATGGCGCCATCGCGGGCACGACCACGGTGCCGGCCAAGCCCGGAGATGTCTTGATCCTGTGGGGTACGGGCTTCGGGCCCACTACGCCTGCCGCGCCCGCAGGCCAGGTGGTTCCCGGAACCGCCACATACTCGACGACAGACCTCCCGACCGTAACCATTGGCGGGGCTTCCGCCACGGTATATGGCGCGGCCCTGTCGCCCGGATTCGCAGGATTGTACCAGGTTGCCATCCAGGTGCCTGCATCGGCCCCCAGCGGGGATCAACCCATCGTGGCCACGATCGGCGGAGTTTCTTCGCCATTGAGCACGCTGATCAACATACAGCAGTGACGTTGGCTGGAGGGCGGGCAATCATGCCCGCAGCCGGCTTTTCAGCCGGCTTTGGCCGCCTAAAAGGCGGCTGCGGGAGTGATTGCCGCCCTCCTCAGACCGTGGCGAAGACTTGCGCCTGAAACACGCTCAGGCGCGCGCCCGGACTCTGATATCCCTTGGTGCCCAGCCCGGCCTTCACCGCCAGAGCGCTCAGGAATTGCTCGCCGCTCCAGTTGCGGCGCTCCGCCACCTGCGGCAGCAGCAGCGCCTGGCGGCTGCCGCAATCCAGCGTGGCGCCGTGCTGACCGATGCGAAACGCGCGGGCGTCGCGGATCGGTTTCATGGGTGACAGAATCGAAATCTCGATATCGATTTCGCCATCCACGCCCAGCACCGTGGGAAAGCGGGGATCGTCCAACGCCGCGCGCAGTGTCGTCTCCGGCACGTTTTCGGCGAGGCGTTCGCAACTCAGCCGGTTGCCCACGCAGCCCAGCAGACGTTCGCCCTGATGCAGGCTCACGAACACGCCCGGCTTCCGTGAAAGGGCGGGCGTGATGTGGCGCGGCGGAATGGGCCGGTGCTCGCCAGTGTCGCGAAGATGCCGCAGGGTTGCGCGCGCGCTTTCGAGCAACAGGCTCCGCTCAGCGGCATCCACCCAAAACGACTGAACTGGAAAGTAGCCCAGCGCGCCATAGCTCACGGTGTGATCGTAATCGCCGGTGATGTCGCCGGATGTCTGGTAATCCAGCGTCTCCTGGAAAACTTCGTCGCCGCCGGCGAATGCCAGCGTGCGCAGCCACAGCGCGATCGGCGCACGGCCGCACAGCGTGGTGCGGCTCTTCTCGATGGCCTCCTGGAAGAATTGCGCGTCCAGGCTGGCCACGTCTTCCATGACGCCGCGGTCGAGTTGGCCCAGCCGCACGGAGATCTTCGAATCCGCGGGGAACGGCTGGTAGCCGAAGGCCCGCCCATAGTGCGTGAGATCGGAGCTGACCAGGAAGACCGTTTCCGGTCCGCACAAGGCGGCCAGCGTTTCCGCCGCCGCATCCCGCTCTTGAGCGTCGAGATGACCGGCGAACAGCGGCACGACCTCGGGCTGCGACGCCGCGTGCTGCGCCGAATACTGCAGTAGGGGCAACTGGATCTCCACCGAATGGTCGCAGATGCGGTCCTCGGCGACGAAGCGGAATGGCCCGCGGCTGGCCAGCCTTTCCATGGTCTCGCGGTCGACGCGAACCTCGCCCAACGGCGTTTCGTACTCATCGATATCCGGGATAGAGATTCCCGCCGGCCCGCCCCGGTGCGTGAACCCCAGGATAACGGCGCGCCGGGGCTGCTGCCGGCGGACATGGCGGTAGGCGGCGGCCGCAACGGCGCCGGAATACTGCAATCCCGCATGCGGCACCACGAACCCCAGCGGGTTCGCGAACAGCCATGCACCGGTTCTTTGCCTGGAACATTCGAACAAGTCGTCGAGCAGAAGCTCGAGGTCCGTGCGGCAGTCCGGATACCACGCGCCGCCGTACGGCGTTACGTGCACTGCATGCATATTGTCACCCGCACCTGGGCGAGCACAACTCGCCGTGGTCAGTGGCTGGTGGATGGTGGCTGGATGTGCGCCACACTCCTGCGATGGGCGTGGCACAATCGGGACAACGCCCCTCTTCCGTCAGCCGGTTTCGCAACACTCGGAATCCGCGGCGCTCCACCACGGCCGCGCCGCACCCAGGGCAATGTGTGTCTTCCAGTTTGCCCAGTTGTCCCGGCAGGTTGCCGGCGTACACATAGCGAAGGCCGGCCGCTCGGCCGATCTCCGCCGCGCGCTGCAACGCGGCCACGCCGGTATTGCCCTGCCCCAACATTTTGTAGTCTTCGTGAAAGGCCGTCACGTGCCAGGGAATGTCCGGCGAGATGGCCGCCAGAAATTCCGCGATGGCCGTCAATTCCGCCGCCGAATCGTTGAAGCCGGGCACCACCAGCGTCACGATTTCAAGCCAGAAACCCATTTGATGAATGCGGCGTATAGAGTCCAGGATCGGTCCCAGACGGCCGCCCAACTGGTGATAACGGCGATCGTCGAAGGACTTAAGATCCACTTTGTAGAGGTCTACCCAGGGCCGCAGATATTCGAGCACCTGCGGCGTGGCATTGCCGTTGGAGACGAAGCCGGTGACCAGACCGGCCGCGCGCGCTTCCCGAAAAATCGCCACCGCCCATTCGCTGGTGATAAGCGGCTCATTGTAAGTGCTGACGACGCTGTGGGCGCCGGCCGCGAGCGCGGCTTCCACGATCTCGCGCGGCGCGATGCGCGTGAAATCCAGCGAAGAGCGGAAATCGCGCAAGGCCTGGGAGGTGACCCAGTTTTGGCAGTACCCGCAGTGCAGGTCGCAACCCAACATGCCGAAGCTGAGCGCGCGCGTTCCCGGCAGCGCGTGAAAGAAAGGCTTCTTCTCGATGGGGTCGGCGTGCAGCGCGCTCACATAGCCGTAAGGCGCGTAGAGCTTGCCGCCGCGGTTGTAGCGCACCTTGCAGACGCCCGCGAAGCCGGCCGGAATCGGACAACAGTGGCCGCAGGCATAGCAGCGTACGCGGTTGGAATCCAGTTTTTCGTAGAGTTCCCCTTCGCGGACCTGCTCCGAGAGCTGTTCAGCCACGGTCTTCATATCAGACCTTCGACTGCCAAAGTCTATTATATCGCCGGGCGCCAATAGGCGTTACCGCGCCGCCGTCTTTTCCGGCGCGGGGGCGTATGTCAGTTCGCCTTGCGGGTCGACGTCCACCAGAAGCTGCTGCCCGTCGCGCACCTCGCCCTTCAAGATCATCCGGCCCAGGGGCGTCTCCACCTTCTTCTGAATCGCGCGCTTCAGCGGACGCGCGCCGTAATGCGGATCGAAGCCCGTACGCACCAGGTTCAGCCGCGCCGCGTCGGTCAGCGTCAGCGTAATGTGCCGGTCCGCCAGACGCGCCCTCACCCGCTCCAACTGGATCTCCACGATCTTCTTCAAATGTTCTTCGGCGAGCGCGTGGAACACGATTACCTCATCCACGCGATTGAGAAACTCCGGCCGGAAATGGCGGCGCATCTCCTCCAGCACGGCCTCTTTCATCCGTTCGTACGCATCGCCTTCAAACCCGCCGCGATACTCCAGGATGCGCGCGCTGCCGATGTTGGAAGTCATGATCGCGATGGTGTTGCGGAAGTCCACCGTGCGCCCTTGGCCATCCGTCAGCCGGCCATCGTCGAGCACCTGCAGCAGCACGTTGAACACATCGTGATGGGCCTTCTCGATCTCGTCGAACAGCACCACCGAATAAGGCCGCCGCCGCACCGCTTCGGTAAGCTGGCCGCCTTCCTCATAGCCCACGTATCCGGGCGGCGCGCCGATCAGCCGCGATACCGTGTGCTTCTCCTGATATTCCGACATGTCGATGGTGATCATGGCGCGTTCGTCGTCGAACAGAAACTGCGCCAGAGCCCGCGCCAGCTCGGTCTTGCCCACACCCGTTGGGCCCAGGAAAATGAAACTGCCGATGGGGCGGTTGGGATCCTTCAGGCCGGAGCGCGCGCGAATGATCGCCTCCGCCACGGCCGTGACCGCTTCATCCTGGCCGATAACGCGCTGGTGCAGTTCGTCCTCCAGGTGCAGCAGCTTCTGCATCTCGCCCTCCAGCAGCTTGGTCACCGGCACGCCGGTCCAGCGGCTGACCACCGCGGCGATATCTTCTTCGCCCACCTCTTCCTTGATCAGCGGCGACTGCGCCTGCTTCTTGGTGAACTGCTCCGACTCCACCTGCAAGCGCTTTTCCAGCTCCGCCAGCTTGCCGTACTTTAACTCGGCCGCGCGATTCAGGTCGTAGGCGCGTTCCGCCTTCTCCATCTCCACCTTGGTCTGCTCGATCTGCTCGCGCAGGGCGCGCAAACCGGTGACGGTCTTCTTCTCGGCCTGCCAGCGCGCCTTCAGGGCGTCGCCCTCGGCCTTCAGATTCCCGAGTTCCTTTTCGAGCTTCTTCAGCCGGTCGCGCGAGGCCGCGTCCTTCTCCTTCTTCAGCGCCTGGCGCTCGATCTCAAGCTGCATCGTGCGGCGCAGGATTTCGTCCAGATCCGCCGGCATGGAGTCGATCTCGGTGCGCAGCTTGGCCGCCGCCTCGTCCATCAGGTCGATGGCTTTATCGGGCAGGAACCGGTCCGTGATGTAGCGATTCGACAAGATCGCCGCGGCCACCAGCGCCGAATCCTTGATGCGCACGCCGTGATGCACTTCGTAGCGTTCCTTCAGGCCGCGCAGAATCGAGATGGTGTCTTCCACCGAAGGCTGGTCCACCCGCACCGGCTGGAAGCGCCGCTCCAGCGCCGCATCCTTTTCGATGTTCTTGCGATATTCGTCGAGCGTGGTGGCGCCGATGCAGTGCAGCTCGCCGCGCGCCAGCATGGGCTTCAGCAGGTTGCCGGCGTCCATGGAGCCTTCGGCCTTGCCCGCGCCCACCACCGTGTGCAGCTCGTCGATGAATAGGATGATTTCGCCGGCGGCTTCCTGCACTTCCTTCAGGACCGCTTTCAACCGCTCTTCAAACTCGCCGCGAAACTTGGCGCCCGCGATCAGCGCCCCCATATCCAGCGACACGATGCGCCGGTTCTTCAGCCCTTCCGGAACGTCGCCGCGCACGATGCGCAGCGCCAGGCCCTCCACGATGGCGGTCTTGCCTACGCCCGGCTCGCCGATCAGCACGGGGTTGTTCTTGGTGCGCCGCGACAGCACCTGGATCACGCGGCGGATCTCCTCGTCGCGGCCGATCACCGGGTCGAGCTTGCCCTGGCTCGCCAGTTTGGTGAGGTCGCGGCCATACCGTTCCAGGGCTTCGTAAGTGGCCTCGGGATTCTGCGACGTGACGCGCTGGCTGCCGCGCACTTCGCGCAGCGCCTGCATCAGCCGCTCGCGCGAAGCGCCGTATTCGCGCAGCAGGCGTCCGCTGAAGCCGCCGTCGTCGGTAAGCGCGAGCAGTACGTGCTCCACGGAAATGTATTCGTCCTTGAGCTTCTTGGCTTCGTCCTCGGCCTGAGTGAGGAGCCGGTTGAGGCGCGCGGTGACGAAGATCTGATCGGGCGCGCCGGATGGCCCGGACACCTTCGGCAGCCGGTCCAGTTCCTGCTCGAGCCGCGGACGCAGCGTGTCGATGTTGATCCCGGCGCGAGACAGTATGGAACCTGCCAGGCCGCCCTCCTGTTCCAGCAGGCTGGCAAACAGGTGCTCGACATCGAGCTGTTGATGGCCGTATCGGATAGCCTTGCTTTGCGCCGCGCGGACCGCCTCCTGGAGTTTTTCCGTAAAACGATTGATGTCCATGTTTCTATTTTGGACCGCATTGAGCGGGTCAGGTGCGGGCCGGGCGCGTGCCTGACCATGATAAAGTCGGAAGAAACATGTCAACCACGGAGATGGTGAGCGTCGAGGAATACCTGCATTCGAGCTTCGAATACGACGCAGAGTACGTCGAGGGGAGGATTGTCCCGCGTTCCATGCCCCAAAAGCCGCACAGCAAGATGCAGTGCTACCTGCTCCGCGTGCTTTGCCCGGCAGGCGATCCGCTCGGATATGAGGTCTGGCCGGAGCAGCGCATACGCACTCAACGCGCACCGGCGCGTTACCGCGTTCCGGACCTGTGCGTCACCCAGGGCGAGCCAGCCGAAGACGTCTTCACCGACCCGCCGTTCTTGTGCGTGGAGATCCTGTCTCCCGACGACACGGCTGTCGAGGTATGGGCCAAGATCCGCGAGTATCTAGCCTTCGGAGTGGCCTACGTATGGATCGTGGATTCCAACACGGGCACGGGCGAGATCCATTCGCCAGAGGGGACCGAGCATGTGGAAAACGGGAGATTTCGCGCGGGTGAGATCGAGGTCAACTTAGAGGAGCTTTGATCGGCTTTCTTCCCACCATCGATCCCGAGGTCTGGCAGCGATATCCGGAATACTGCGCATTGAGCGTGGTCGTGCGGGATTTCCGCCCGGAGCCGGGTGCGCCGATCCCGGCCATTCCGCTCGAGCCGCCTGCCTGGCTGATGGACCACATGGAAGCCTGGCGCGCCGCTTTTCGGGCGTTCGGGGCCAATCCGAAGAAGACGCCCTGCTCGGTGGAGGCCTTGTGGAAGCGCGTGCAGAAGAACGGCAGTCTGCCCTCCATTGACCCCGTGGTCGATTTGTATAACGCGCTGAGCATCCGCTTCGGCGCCTGCTTCGGCGGTGAGGATCTGGATCGCTATGCCGGCTCGCCCCGCCTGGTTGTGGCGCGCGGGGACGAGCCGTTCGATACGGTGCGCGACGGCGTGCCGGTCGTCGAACATCCCGAGATCGGCGAGATTGTGTGGCGGGACGATCGGGGCGTTACTTGCCGCAGATGGAATTGGCGCCAGTGCAAACGAACGGCCTTGAACGAAGACAGCCGGAATCTCTGGTTCGTCATCGATCGCCTGCCGCCCATGCCGATCGAAGAGCTCCTGCGCGCCGGTAACGAACTGGTCGCAGGGCTGGCCCGGATCTCCCCGAGTATCACGCATTCGGTCGATTTGCTCGAGCCAGCCCCGCATCCCTCAGGCCGGGAACGCGTCTGAAGCCTCTGGCCCTGCGTCCGGGGCCCGGCTGCCGCAGCGATCGCGCAATCCCTGGCGGAACTTCTCACGTTCCTCGGGAGTCATTTGCTCCCACTGCTCCATCATGCGGCGGCGCCCATGCTTGTTATCGCTATGGCCCCCGCCGAGTCCGCCAACCAGGATTCTCGCCAGGATCAGCATGCCGAACGCCTGCCAATAGGTGACCGTCGGACCGCCGAAAACCGCCGGCACCAGCCAGTTCCACAGATACATTACTATCAGGGGGAAGAGCGCCAATGCCGCCACCGCCAACGGGGCGATCAAGGCCATCTTCGTTCTTTTCCCCAACCGTTTCTTTCGCATATCATTCCTCCTCATTGGTTCAGATACTCGTCGTAGATGGCCTGTAAGCGCCGGCGCAGGTAAAGAACCGCATAACGCTTGCGTGACAGGAGCGTATTCAACCCCACGCCGGTGTCGTCTGCAATCTCCTTGAAGCTCCGGCCCTCGATCTGATGCGCGATGAACACATCGCGTTGTTCCTCCGGCAGTTCGTCAAGCGCGCCATTGAGCTCCTGCAGCAGCACGCTTCGCGCGTAGGCCGCTTCCGGTCCGGCGTCCGGCGCCGGCAACAGGTCTTCCAGCGTGAGCACGCCCTCATCGTCCGCGCTCTCCATCAGGGCATCGCCGAGCGCCGCCAGCCGCTTCTTGCGAAAAAAGTCGACGATCCGGTTCCGCGCCACGCGATACAGCCACGCGCCGGCGTGTTCTATCGGTTGCATCAACCGGTAGGCCTGCACTAACTCGTAAAGCACATCCTGCAGAATGTCCTCGGCATCGCCCGCGTCGGGCACGCGTTTCCGGACAAAGTTACGGAGACGGACACGCTCGCGGTAAACCACCTCGGAGATCTGCCGGTTTTGCTCCGCGGTCAGTCGCGGAATGTTCAACGCTTCCTCCATCCACTGTTGTAGACGATTTACCCGGTCGGAATATTGTGAGTCAGGCGGCGCGTGACGCGGCCTAGAATAGAGAAGATGGAAACTCCCGAACAACTTGACGCGATGTTCCCGAAGCTGGACGATGCGCAAATCGCGCGCCTTGCGGCATTCGGCAACCAGCGGCGCGCGGAACCAGGCGAAGTGCTCTTCGATCGGGGAGATGCGGACCACGGCGTTTTTGTGGTGCTCGCCGGCAGTATCGAAGTCGAGAGCGTCGCCAACGGAGGGGAGTCCGTAATCCGTGTGCTGGTGCGCGGAGAGTTCACCGGCGAAGTGACCCAACTCTCAGGCCGCAGGAGTCTGGTGCGATGCCGCGCGCATGAATCCAGCGCGCTGCTCGAGATCGACCGGCCAAATCTGCGGCGGATCATCGAGACCGATGCCGAACTCGGGGAGACATTCCTGCGGGCGTTCCTCCTGCGGCGTGTGTATCTGATCGCGCATTCCGTGGGCGAGGCGGTACTGGTCGGATCCAGCCATTCCGGCGATACGCTGCGTCTCCGGGCGTTCCTTACGCGGAACGGCTATCCGCACACCTACATCGATGTGGAGAACGATCCCGGCGTGCAGGCGGTACTCGACCAATTCGAGATTCGCGTGACCGACATCCCGGTGCTGATCTGCGACGGGCATCTGGTGCTTCGCAATCCCAGCGACGCCGAAGCAGCCGCTTGCTTCGGAATGAATGCGGGAATCGACGAGAGCGATGTCTACGACCTGATTGTGGTCGGCGCGGGGCCGAGTGGACTGGCGGCAGCCGTTTACGGAGCTTCGGAGGGATTGAACGTGCTGGTCCTCGAAAGCACCGCCCCTGGAGGACAGGCTGGCGCCAGTTCCCTGATCGAGAACTACCTCGGATTCCCCACCGGTATTTCGGGGCAGGACTTGGCTAACCGCGCCTTTGTGCAGGCGGAGAAGTTCGGCGCGCAAATTGCGATTGCGCGCGCCGCCCGTGGGATCAAATGCGCCCGTCCGCCCTACACGGTCGAACTGGACGATGGAGGATCGGTGCAGGGCTGGAGCCTGATTGTCGCGGCGGGGGCCCAATATCGAAAGCTGGATCTACCCAACGTCGCTCAGTTCGAAGGCGCCGGAATCTACTATGGCGCGACCGCGGTGGAGGCCCAACTCTGCAGCAACGCCGAGGTCGCCATCGTGGGCGGAGGAAACTCAGCCGGGCAAGCGGCGCTTTTCCTCTCGGGACGGGCCAAGCATGTCTATATTCTGGTTCGCGGGGCAGGGCTGGCCAACACCATGTCACGATACCTGATCGCCCGGATCGAAGCGCGCCCCCAGATCACCGTCAAGCCAGGGACCGAGGTCGAGGCGCTCGAGGGCGGCACGCACCTTGAGCGCGTTCGCTGGCGAGATGCAAAGACAGGAACCAGTGAGATGCACGAGATTCAACACGTTTTCCTGATGACCGGCGCCAACCCCAACACGGCTTGGCTGAAGGGGTGCCTGGCGCTGGATGAAAAGCATTTCATTAAGACCGGCGCCGACCTGGGACTCGACTGGCCGGCAAGCCGCCCGCCTTATCTTCTCGAAACCAGCGTTCCCGGCATCTTCGCAGTTGGAGACATCCGGTCCGGAAGCGTGAAGCGGGTCGCGTCGGCCGTGGGGGAAGGATCGATGGCCGTTCAGTTTGTCCATAAAATCCTGGCTGGTAAAGGGTCCGGCAGCGGGACGGGGGCGTCCCGCGCGGTCCAGGGGGACCGCCCCACCAAGGCGTAGTCGAGTCAGGCGCGTGACGATCAGCAGAGCCGCCGCCACGAGCGCGCACAGGATGGGGAACCAGTCGCCGTAGCGCGTGTAAAATCAGTGTGCGCGGCATCCAAGCTCAGCGCCTGTTGGGCCACGCCAAAGGATTTACCGGCCAGAGGATTCACCCTTGACTGTGGGTACAGTTGTGGGTATAATCCATTTTGGAGTTTAGTTAGCTGGGACGAACCGAAGCGTGAGTGGGTGCTCGCCGAGCGTGGAATAGACTTCCTCCGCGTGGCCTTCAGCTTGTTCGATGGCCGTCCTCTGCTTACGGTGCCAACGCCACGGGGCGAGGAAGAGCGTTTTTTGAGCATCGGCCCGATTGAGGGAAAATTCTTCGCCGTCATCTGGACGTGGCGGGATGGCGCTATACGAATTGTCACGGCAAGGAGAGCGAGAGATGCGGAAGAAAAGCGATACCGTGCGCTATACAGCTAAACAGGTCGAAGCCAAGATTGCGCGAGGCGAGGATCGGACCGACTGGCGTAAGGCCACGGCGGCGGCCGGCAGGAAACTCGAAGCGTCGATACGGGCCGATGTCGACGACATCCGCGGAGAACCCGACTGGACGCAAGCCGTCATGGGTGTCCCGGTTCCGAAGGACCATATCAATATCCGCATTGACCACGACGTACTGGAGTGGTTCAAGGCCAACGGCAGAGGTTATCAGACCCTCATGAACAACGTGCTCCGCGCGTTTGTGAACGCGCGGCAGCAGCCAGAGCCGTTCCCGCACCGCAAAGTCTGATTTGATGCCGGAACGGTGGGTCGATGAGGGTAAGTCTCGACCCGGCGGCGAAGGCCCCGATCCTACAGGTTGTTGCGCTCATCTTTTCTCTACCTCGATCTCGAGCGCTTGGTCCATGAGGTTCATGATGGCCGATGGGTCCCCCCGAAAGAGCGGGGCTCAAGCCCCGCGCCGGCTAAAGCCCGCCCTCCACTCGACGATCAGGAAGGCGCCGGCGATTAGCGCGCACAGCATGGGGAACCAGTCGCCATAGCGCGTGTAAAACGTGCGCGTCTGGATATAGCTGAAGCCGGTGCGCGAGGCGGCCTCCACGTATATCGGCAGCGTCCCGCGCAGGCGCCCGGCGGGATCGATGGTGCCCGTGATGCCGTCGTTGGTGGAGCGCAGGATCCAGCGCCGGTTTTCAGCGGCGCGCATGCGCACGATTTCCAGGTGTTGCGTGCGCGCGGCGCTCTTGCCGAAGTAACCATCGTTGGAGATGTTGAACAGCACTTCCGCGCCATCCGCCACGAAGCGCCGCACGAAATTGGGGAACACGGATTCGTAGCAGATGAAGGTGCCCAACTTGTGACCGTCGATGGGCGAGACTACCACCTGTTTGCCTGGCGTGAAATCGCCCGCTTCGCTGGTGATGCGCTTGACGAAATCGAAAGGCCACGGGACGAACTCACCGAATGGCACGAGGTTGACCTTGTCATAGCGGGTGACCAGGCGGCCCTCCGGCGAGACCAGGATGGCGGAGTTGAGCGGCGCGCCTTGCGGCGTGTGCGCCACCACTCCCAGCAGAAGATTGGTATTGGCGACGCGCGCGAGGTCGGCGACATAGCCGCGGAAGCGCGGGTCTTCGTCGTAGTAAAGCGGCGCAGGCACTTCGGGCCAGACCACCAGCGCGGGATGCTCGGCGCCGCCGGTCAAGACGGCGCGCAGGGAGAGCGCCGCCAGGTTGCGCTGCATGCGGTCCGCCGATTCCAGCGTCCACTGCTGGTCTTCGGAGATGTTGGGCTGCACCAGGACGGCGGTGTCATGGCCGCGGCGGGCGTCGGGGAGCGGCGGCAGAAAGATGAGAAACGGCAGCGGGACCAGCCACAGCAGGTGCAGGCGCGGCCGGCCAAGCACCGCCAACGCCATGGCGGTGGCCATCACCATGAAGACGAACGACAGGCCGTAGACGCTGGTATAAGGGGCCAGACGCATGGGCAATCCCATGTCGATACCGGCATTGCCCAGCGCCAGCCAGGCGAATCCGAGCGATCCGTGGGTGGCTTCGATCGAGACCCATAGCGCGGCCACACCGGGCGCGGCCCACCATCTTCGCATCAGGATGCCCGCCAGCATCGCGAATACGCCCATGTGCAGCGCCTTGATCAGGCAGAACAGCAGAAACGCGAGCCAGGCCAGCGGTGCGTTCAGGCCGCCATAGAAAGCCAGCACACCCTGGATCCAGTAGCAGACGCCGAACCAATAGATCACACCCGCGATGTGACCCAGCAGAAAGCGGCGCCACGGGCGAGGCTCGCGCGCTACAGCCACTAGCAGCGGCGCCAGCGCCACAGGCGCGCACCACACCAGATTGAAGCGCGGAAAGGTCAGGATGAGCAGGACCGCGGTGGCGAGCGCGAGAAGATACTTCAATTTGCCGGCCGCGCCTCTTCGCTGACCCGCTCGGCCATATAGGAACTCCGCACCAGCGGGCCGCTGAAGACCATTTGGAAGCCGATGGACAGGCCGTATTCTCGGTACCGGTCGAACTGCCGCGGCTCGATATAAGCGGCCACGGGCAGGTTGCGGCGCGTGGGCCGTAGATACTGGCCGATGGTGGCGACGGCCGTCCCGGCGGCGCGCAGATCGCGCAGCACGGTGCGCACCTCCTCTTCGGTTTCGCCGAGCCCGGCCATCAGGCCGGATTTGGTGAGGATTTCAGGGCGGTAGCGGCGCGCGAAATCCAGCACATCGAGCGACTGTTGGTACTCGGCCTGGGGGCGCACGCGGCGGTAGAGCCGGGGCACCGTCTCGATATTGTGATTAAAGACGTGCGGGCCGGCATCCAGGACGCGAGCCACGGCCTGCAGGTCGCCGCAAAAATCGGGNNATCCGGGAGGGCGCGCCGCACCTGACGCACAGTTTCCGCGAAATGCGCGGAGCCGCCGTCGCCGAGGTCGTCGCGATTCACGCTGGTAATCACCACGTAGCGCAGGTTCATGGAGGCGGCCATGCGCGCCACGTTGGCGGGCTCGGCCGGATCGAGGCGCATGTCCTGCTTGGCGGGAGAGCCTTTGGGCACCGAACAGAATCCGCAGCCGCGGGTACACAGATTGCCGAGAATCATGAAAGTGGCCGCGCCGCGCGCGAAGCATTCGTGGATATTCGGACAGCGCGCCGATTCGCAAACCGTGTGCAGATTGAGACGCCGCAAATCGGCTTTCAGGCGGTGCAGCGCTTCGTAATGCGTGGCGCTCTTGCGGGCCCATTCGGGCAAGCGCGGCGGCGCGCCGCCTATATGGACCAAATCAACGCTCACCTTTCTATCTTCTGACGAAACGGCGAGAAGCCCAGACGCTCCAGATCGGCTTTGGCCTGTCCGAGTTTGCCCAGGTCCGGGTAAGGTCCCACCAGCACGCGCGTCTTGCCTTGCGGACCGGGAGACAGCAGGGTTGGGAATCCTTTCTGCTTGAGTGTGTGGGAAACGGTTTCGGCCACCTCCTGCTTGCCCGAGTAGGCTTGCAAGTAAGTCTCTCCCGGCGCGGGCTGGGCTGGCGGGGCCGCGGCTGGCGGGGCCGCCTCCGTCTTCGTCTGGGCCGGCTGTGCCGGTTGCGTAGTGGGCTGCGGTTCGGTGGCCGGCGTGGCGGCGCCGGCGTCATCCTTGGGCGGCTCCGCGACGGCCGCGGGCGGGTTCTGCTCCACTGGAGCGGACCCGGAGGCCGGCTGTGGGCGCGCCCCGGACGGCGTTGCCGCACTGTTTTGATCGTGAGTCCCGGCCAGTTGAGTCGTGGGCGTGGAGTTGCGGCCTACGATGTAGCCCATCACGAAGAATACCGCGAACAGGATCACCACAAGGAAAAACCCGCTGAGCAACTGCTTGTTGCCCAGCACCAGTTCGAATTCGCCAGTTTCGCTGTTCTTCATGAGTTAGCCGGTTTGGAGGGTTCGCCCAGCTTGCCCAGGGCGCGCTCCAAAGATGACAGTATATCGATTGGCAGAGGGAAAACGATGGTGGTGTTCTTTTCGGTGCCGATTTCCACCAGTGTTTGCAGGTAGCGCAACTGAATCGCCACGGGCTGTTCTTGGATCACCTTGGCGGCCATCGATAGTTTCTCGGCGGCGCTGTATTCGCCTTCGGCGTGAATGATCTTGGCGCGGCGCTCGCGCTCGGCCTCGGCCTGGCGGCCGATGGCGCGGATCATCTGCTCGGGCAGGTCCACCTGCTTCACCTCGACCACCGTCACCTTCACGCCCCAGGGCGAGGTGTGCTGGTCGAGGATGGATTGCAGCCGCAAGTTGAGCTTATCGCGCTGGCTCAGAAGCTCGTCGAGCTCCACCTCGCCCAGCACGCTGCGCAGCGTGGTTTGCGCCAATTGCGATGTGGCGTTGAGGAAATTGGAGACCTCCACGATGGCCAGGCGCGGCTCGATGACCCGGAAGTAGATGACCGCGTTCACCTTCACGGTGACGTTGTCGCGCGTAATGACGTCCTGTGGCGGGACTTCCAGGGTTTCGATGCGCAACGAAACGCGCACCATGCGGTCGATAGGCGCGAAGACCAGGACAATGCCAGGCCCTTTGGGTTGATCCAGCAGGCGGCCCAGCCGGAAGATGACGCCGCGCTCGTACTCGCGCAGGATCTTGATGGAGGAAATCAGGTACAGCACCACGATGATGATCACAATCGTGGTGAAGCTGGTGATGTCGATCATGTTGAGGCTCCGTTGGGCGGGGGAACAAGTTCCACCGTGAGTTTGAGTTGACTAATGGCAACGACGCGCACAGGGCTGCCGGCGGCGACGGGGGACGGCGCCACGGCACTCCAGTATTCGCCGCGAACAAAGACCTTGCCTTCGGGCGCCAGCGGCGTGACGGCCGTGCCCGTTTCGCCGAGCATGCCTTCGCTGCCGGTGACCACTTTATTGCGGCGCGCGCGCAGCACCAGCGAGAGCAGCAGCATGGTGATGAGCGAGAAGGGCAACGCCAGCGCGATGGCGGTGGAAAGGTGAATGCGCATTTCGGGCACGGGACTGTCGATCAGCATCACCGCGCCCAGCACCATCGACAGCGCTCCGCCCGAGCCGAGGATGCCGTGCGTGGCGAATTTCGCTTCCAGAACGAACAGCGCGAAGGCCAGCAGCAGCAGCGCCGCGCCCAGCCAGTTGATGGGCAACACCGAGAGCGCGGAGAGGCCCAGCAGGGCCATGATCGCTCCCAGAATGCCGGGCACGATCAGGCCGGGCGAAGTGAACTCCACGTAGATGCCGAGCGCGCCCAGCACCAGTAGCACCAGCGCCAGATTGGGATCGCTGATGGCGGACATGATCTTTTGCCGCCAGTTTCTTTCGTAGACTTCGATGACCGCGCCGCGCGTGTGCAGCACCGCGCGGGTTCCATCCAGGCGGGCGATCTCGCGGCCATCCAGTTTGTCGAGCAGATCGCGCTCGTTGTTCGCCACCAGTTCGATCAGATGGTTGTCGAGCGCCTCTTTGTCGGTGAACGACTGGCTCTCGCGAATGGCTTTCTCGGCCAGCGCGCTGTTGCGCCCGCGCTTGGCCACGATGCTGCGCAGGGAGGCCGATGCGTCGTTCTCGACCTTCTGTTTCATGATGGCGTCCATCTCGCCGCCAATCAGCACGGGATGCGCCGCGCCGGTGTTGGTGCCGGGCGCCATGGCTGCAACGTCGCCGGCCTCCAGGATGAAGAAGCCTGCGGATGCCGCGCGCGCGCCGCTGGGTCCCACGAAGGTGACCACCGGCATGGGCGCGGCGACGATTTCTTCGATCGACTCTCGCATAGCGTCCATCAGGCCGCCGGGCGTATTCAAGCGCACCAGCAGCAACGCGGCGTTTTCCTGTTTGGCTTGTTGGATGGCGCGCGACAGGATCTCGGCGGTCACCGGGTGGATCATGCCGTCCACATCCACAGCCAGCACACGGGGCGCCGCGGCCTTCGAACTCGCTGCCGTCAGCGCCAGCAGCAGCAGACTTGCCAATGGTGATCGCACGCTAACATTAATATACCTCCATTTAGACGTGATTGTCCGAAAGGTCACGGACGTCGAAATTGTGATGGAATTGATAAAAACTTTTTACGGTGCGAGCCGCGAAGTCTGCTAAAATTAAGGTACCAAGCTCAAATTAAGGGAGAAGAAATACCTTGTATGGCAACTAAAAGACGTACCAGTTCCGAGCCTGTAGTGTCTTCCGGCGCCGCTCCGGCGCGCGTGAAAAGTGCGGTAACACGTAAGCATAGGAACTCCAGCGTGACAGAGAGATCCGAGAGTATTCCAGCCCCCACGTCCGCGGCAACAATACCGGCCTCCAGCCCGACGCTCGATGAAATCGCCCAACTGGCATATTCCTATTGGGAAGGGCGCGGCTATCAAGGCGGCTCTTCCGAACAAGACTGGCTGCGCGCCGAGCAAGAGTTGCGCGCCGGCCCGACCATGTCAGTCGCAAACTCGATCGGGTGAACAAACTCGGGACCGAAGCTCTTCTGACTTCTGTCTTCTGACTTCTTCTTCAGGTCAAGTTACTTATATTTGCGCAGAACGGCTAGAAGGCGCCCCTGTATCTGCACGTCCGCGGCTGGAACTATGATCGGCTGCAGGGCGGCGTTGGCGGGCTGTAGCCGAACCTTGCCCCCCGGTTCGCGATAAAAGCGTTTGAGGGTTGTCTCTGCGCCTTCCACGAGCGCCACCACGATCTCGCCGTCGCGCACTTCGTTCGCGCGCTCGACCAGGACCATGTCTCCGTCGCAGATATGGTCGCCGATCATGGACTCGCCGCGCACTTCCAGCGCGAAGGTGCCCGGGTGGCCCACGAAATCGGCGAAGCTTAGGGTGGCGTGCTGTTCCACTGCCTCCACCGGCATTCCGGCGGCGATGCGGCCCAGCAGCGGAATTTCCAGCGCGGCGGCATCCCGGTGGCGGCGATTCTCGTGCACGTATTTGGGGCCTAACTCCAGCGAGCGGCTCTGGTTGAAGCCGCGCTTCAGATAGTTCTTGGTGGTCAGCGCGGAGATGTGCTTGTGCACGGTGGCGAGCGAAGCCAGGTTCAAGCCTTGCGCCAGTTCTTCGTAACTGGGGCTGTAGCCGTTCTCATCGACGAATTTCGCAATCAGATCGAGCACTTGCTTTTGGCGGCGGGTTAAAGCCATAGGGGCTCCTCTGTCCTATTGTGGGCGAAGAAAAAGGGAAATGCAAGAGGCAATTAAAGAATTGGTTGCGTCCTGTGGGGCGGGACTCCAGTCCTGCGGCAGACGTCCACGTCGGCCCGTTGCGGGTCTGGAGACCCGCTGCAGGCGTGGACGCCCGCCCCACTACGTCTGCAACGCCTGGCGTTGTTACCCGGTTGAATACCAAGGCTCTAAGCGCTCAGATCGAAGCATTGCGGGCGGAGACGCGACAGGGTTTTGCCGAGCTGCGTCTGGATTTCCATACGGAGATTTCGCAGTTGACGCGCCGCGTGGAGCGCCTCGAAGGGCAACGCGGTCTGGTCCGTCCGTAAACCACTCGCCTACTTCTGCAGCGCCGTCCGGGTTTCCCGCAAGGTGTTGGCCAGCGATTCGCGCGGCAGAGTGGTGATGATCGGCTCAACCAGCCAGCCCAACCCAGCCGGTATGGCGCGCGTCAGCGAGATGGCTTCACACTCCACGTATACGCCGCCATCGCGTTCCTGGAATCTCCAATAGGAGTACAACCGCCAAAGAAATCCTTCATCCTGGCCCGGCGGCAAGATGCGCTCGTCCCGCTGGCCGGCATTCCGGACTTCCGCGATGCGCGTGCTATAGGCGCGGCTGTGGCAGCGGCCGCCATCCAGCGGAAAATAGCGCACGTCATAATCCGTGTCCAGAACCACGGTGATGACTTTCCTTTTCATCAGCCGCAGGTGCACCTGGAAGTCGTTTCCATGGCGGCTGACCAGACGCGAAGCCAGCACCTCAGGCTTGTAGATGTCTTGATGATGGTCGTAATCCTGGACGAGCGCGAGAGTCTCCCGCAGCGTGACACCCGGAACGAATACCGCGCCGATCCAATCGTGGATCAATCCGCCGGAAACCGGGACGAAGTCGCTGCCGCTGCGATTCTCGATCGCCAGTTGCCCCTGGCGGACTGAAGCCGCGCGCTGCGGTTCTTCATCCACCCATAGGAATCTGCCGCCGGGCGCCAGGCGGCGCTCCAGGCGCGCTTCGGTTTCGCGAATATACCGATCGAACGCCTGCACCGTTTCCGGCTTCAGCGTCACCGCGCGCGCGCCGGAAACCGAGAGGGCGCCGAGGACCAACGCGGCGGCCAGTCTCATCAGGGCTCTCCCTGGCCGCGCACGTAGACGGTGCGGGTGGGAAAAGGCATATCGATCTTCTCCTGGCGCAGGCGCTTCAGAATGCGTTTCCTCAGTTCGGCGCGCACGCGGAACTGATCGGCGAATTCCTGCACACTGTACCCAAGGTTGAAACCCAGAGCCCAATCGCCGAAGCCGGGATCGAAGCTCACGCCGGGCGCGGGATCGGCCAGCATGCCGGGGATTTCGCGCGCGGCCGTCTGGGCTTCTTCGAGCAGCACGCGCTCGACACGGTCGGGGTCGCAGTCGTACGCCACCCCAATCTGAATCGACACTCCCACGCGCTTATCCGGCAAATAGAAATTAGTGACGATGGCCTGCCCCAGCTTGCTATTCGGAATGATGATCATATTGTTTGCCAGCGGCCTGATGGTGGTGCTGCGCCAGCCGATATCGGTGACGTAACCTTCCTCGCCGGTGTTGAGGCGGATATAATCGCCCAGCCGGACCTGGCCGGCTACGGCCACATAAAAGCCCGCGAACAGGTTGGAGAGAGTATCCTGCAGCGCCAGCGCCACGGCCAGGCCGCCGACTCCCAGGGCCGTCAGAATGGGTGTGATCGAGACGCCCCACAAGTTGAGCAGCACCAGCACGCCGAGGATCACCACCGCGAGTTGCGCGAGCGTTTGGGTCAGCGTGGTGACCGGTAGCGCCCCTGGAATGCCGCTGCCGTGCAACCGGATGAGGCCGCCGGCCAGGCGCGAGCTGACCGAGGTGAGCGACAGGATCCATAGCGCCAGCAAGATGCGCCCGATCCACACGGTCGCCCGCGGGGGCAATTCCGAAGATTGCATGGCCAGGTGCGTGCCGAGGATCAGCACCCAGATCATGAACGGACCCTTCACGGCATTGATGACAATCTGCGCTGTGGGCCCCTTGCTGCGCGCCGCCCAGGGACGCAACAGGCGCACTATTAGGCGCTTGGCGGCGTAGCCCAGCGCCAGCGTCAGGGCCAGGACGCATAGGGGAACGATCAATTGCTCCCAGTGTCGCGCCAGAAAAAGTTGGACCGGGGCCATTCCGCTCATCTCAGCTTCCATCATACCCGCGCGCGCGCTTTGGTCTGCACGCGGCAAAGCTGCGGCGCGTCAACCGTTTGTGCGGACGTTTCCCATTTTGCTGGCTTTAGCGCTGACCACCGGCGCATGGGCCTCGGAGGCCTCCAAACTGTACAACGAAGCGCGCAAGGCCGAGAAAGCCGGCCAGGTGGCGCGCGCCTATCTGCTGTATTCGGAGGCTGCGGCGCTGGAGCCGGACAACCACCTGTATTGGGGGCGCAGCCTTGCTTTGCAGACAGGCGCGGCGTTGCAGCAGTCCAAGGCGACGCCACCCGTGGCACCGGCGGAAGCGGTCGCTTTGGCCGCCGATTCGCCCAAAGGGGACGCCGCGGCGGAAGCGGATGAGCCGGCGCTGATTGCCGCCACCGCGCAAGACCTGGCGGAGGCGCGCAAGCCTCTGCCGCCCACCAAATTGAGCGCCGAGCCGGGCCTTAAAGATTTCAGTCTGCGCGCCAACGCCAAGACCCTGTTCGAAACCGTGGCGCACGCCTACGGGCTGGACTGTGTTTTCGATGGAGGCTATCAGGCCACCCAGATTCTCCGCTTTGAGATGGACCAAGCCGATTACCGCGAAGCTTTGCATGCGCTTGAGGCAGTGACCAGCTCGTTTATCGTGCCGATCTCCGATCGCCTTTTCATGGTGGTGAAGGATACTGCGCAAAAGCGAAAAGAGGAGGAGCCCTACGCGGCGGTGATCGTTCCCGTGCCGGAGCCCACCACCATGCAGGATCTGACCGCCATGATTACCGCCGTACAACAGGCGTGCGGCATCCAGAAGGTCTCCTGGGATAGCCACTCCAGCATCGTGGTGATACGGGACGCCGTCTCGAAGGTCATACCGGCGCGGCAGCTTCTCCAGGACCTGCTTTATCCGCGCGCGCAGATCATGTTGGAAATGGACTTCCTGGAGGTAAACGATAGCAACGCGCTGAACTACGGCCTGCCGCTGCCGAGTTCGTTCCCGGTGGCTTCCTTCAGCACCTTCATGAATAACGTGCCGCAGCTCGCTTCGAACATCTCCGGCATGCTGCGTTTTGGCGGCGGGGCGGCTCTGATTGGCATAGGCATCGCCAACCTGCAGTTGGTGGCGTCGCTGACGCGCTCCGACAGCAGGGTTCTGCTGCATTCGAGCGCCCGCTCGGTGGATGGGCAGCCGGCCACCATCCACGTCGGTCAGAAATACCCCATCATGACCGCCGGCTATTTCGGGCCGTCCAGTTTCAGCGGACCGGGCGCCTACACGCCGCCGCCTTCGTTTACCTTCGAAGACCTGGGCCTTTCCCTGAAGGCCACGCCGCACGTGCACGGCACCGAGGAGGTGACCCTGACCGTCGAAGCCGAATTCAAGGTGCTGGGGGGCACGGCTTCGAACGGGATTCCCATCATCTCAAACCGATCTTTGAAGTCGGACGTGACGCTCCAGATGGGGGAGTGGGCGGTGGTTGCGGGACTGATCGACGATGAAGACGCCCGCAGCATTGCGGGCATTGCGGGGGTGGCCCGCATTCCGGTGATCGGACCGCTGACAAGCAACGTCACGCATAACAGCAGCACGGACCGGGTGCTGATCCTGCTGCGGCCCACGCTGTTGACTCCGCCGCCGGACAATTCGTTGACGCACGTTTACCGGATGGGCGCGGAGCTGCGGCCGTTGACGCCGTTATAAGAAGACAGAAGACAGAAGTCAGAAGACAGAAGATGGACGCAGGTGTTATTCTGACTTCTGACTTCTGACTTCTTCTAGCGCCTCTGACACTTCGCGCAATAATGCGTCCCTCGCTGCGCAACCAGTGTCCGCCGGATGGGGGCTCCACAATTCACACACGGCTCGCCGGTGCGCTGGTAGACGCGGTGCTCGAATTGGAAGAAGCCGCGCCGGCCTTCGGCGTCCACATAGTCGGAAATCGAGGACCCGCCTTTCTCGATGGCCTGCGTCAGCACTTCCACGATGGCGTGGTGCAGGCGCTTGACGCGCTCCAGGCGTAACCTAGCGCCGATCGCCAGCGGATGAATCCCCGCCCGGAACAACGCTTCGTCGGCGTAGATGTTTCCCACTCCGCCGACGAAGTGCTGATCCAACAGCACGCTTTTGATGCGCGCCTTGCGCCCCTTGAGCCGCGCGGCGAACTCCGCGAGCGTGATCTCCAGCGGCTCCGGACCAAGTTTCTCCACCCGCGCAGGCAATCCGCGGCTGACCTCGATCTTGCCAAACTGACGGGGGTCCTCGTAGCGCAGCACGCCCCGGTCGAGGTTCACGATTGCGTGCGTATGGCGTCCGGGCGTGCCGCCTAACAGGAGCTTGCCGGTCATACCGAGGTGCACCACCAGGCAGTGCCCGGCATCCAGTTCGATGACGATGAACTTGCCGCGCCGCCGGATGGCGCGAATGCGCCGGCCAGCCAGCATCGCGCTCATCTGGTCGGGATCGCCGCGCAGGATGCGCGCACAGGTGAACTCCGCGGAGACGATGCGCCGGCCGACGATGCGGGCGATCGACCGTACTACGGTTTCCACCTCAGGCAGCTCAGGCACGTTCCGGCACTTCGAGCAGGATATCGTCACCATCCACCTGCACGGTGAAGGTGGGAACCTTCTGGCTGGGATCGAAATCGTTGGCGCCGGTCTGGCAGTCCCACTCCCAGGCGTGCCAGGGACACACCACATTGTTGCCGTGCAGGGCGCCCTGCCCCAACGGTCCGCCGCGGTGCAGGCACGTTCCACCGATTGCGGTGACGCGTCCGCCCACATTGCACAGAGCATACGTATCGTTGCCCAGCGTGACCTCGGTGACCGAATCGGCGGGCAGTTGCGAGAGACTTCCGACTTTGACAAGTGACATTGATTCGACCATTTTACCGGCTCTTCCGGGTCTTTGGTGGGCGGCTGTTGGAATCTGAGGATAGCCGTTGTATTACGACTGCTCAGAATCTTCGCAGTCTGGCGCCGATTTTTCGTGGGGCAGGNNTTGGTTGCGGCTGCGCTGCTCTGTGGGGCAGCTTGGTAAGCTGCGGCCGATTGTCAATCGGCCCACTGCCGCGCTCGCGCCAGACAGCGGCGGTACCCAACCGCCGTGGCCGGCGAGCCTTCGCGTCCCCCGTTATAATTAGGCATGCCCACCAATAGTTTCGGAGCCGCGTCCAGCCTGCGCGCCGGCAGCACCGATTACCGCATTTTTCGCCTGCGCAGCCTTGAAGAACAAGGCGTCGGCGACGTCGGGCATCTGCCCTTCACCACCAAAATCCTGCTGGAAAACCTGCTCCGCCAGGAGGATGGCCGCCGCGTCACCGCCGCCGATATCGAATATGTCGCGCGCGGCGCGAGCGGGTCCGCCGCCAAAGAGATCAGCTTCATGCCCGCGCGGGTGTTGTTGCAGGATTTCACGGGCGTGCCCTGCGTAGTGGATCTGGCCGCCATGCGCGACGCGCTGGCCGCCATGGGCGCGGATCCCAAGCGTGCCAATCCGCTGCTGCCCGCCGACCTGGTGATCGACCACTCCGTGCAGGTGGACGCCTACGGCAGCGCGGAAGCATTCGGAATCAACGCGCTGCTCGAATTCCAGCGCAACCGCGAACGCTACATCCTGTTGCGTTGGGGCCAGACGGCGTTTCAGAATTTCCGCGTGGTGCCGCCGGATACGGGCATCGTGCACCAAATCAATCTTGAATACCTGGCCTCGGTGGTGTTTCGTCTTCGGAGCGCGCAGGGTTGGGAAGCGTATCCCGACACGCTGGTGGGCACGGATTCCCACACGACGATGGTCAACGGGCTGGGCGTGCTCGGTTGGGGCGTGGGCGGTATCGAAGCCGAAGCCTGCATGCTGGGCCAGCCCGTCTCCATGCTGCTACCGCCGGTGGTCGGGTTTAAGCTGCACGGCCGCATGCCGGAAGGCTGCACAGCCACCGATCTGGTCCTGACGATCACCCAGATTTTGCGCAAGAAGGGAGTCGTAGGCAAGATCGTCGAGTTCTACGGCCAGGGCCTCGGCGCGCTGAGCCTGGCGGACCGCGCCACGGTGGGCAACATGGCTCCGGAATACGGCGCGACGGCCGGCTTCTTCCCGGTGGACGCGGAGACGCTCGCATACCTGAGCTTCACCAATCGCGATGCGAGCCTGGTCGAACTGGTGGAAGCGTATACCAAGGAGCAGGGCCTCTTCCGCACCGACGCCACGCCCGATCCGGTGTATGCGGATACCGTGGATCTGGATCTGGCTACGGTCACGCCGTCGATGGCTGGACCGAAGCGTCCGCAGGATCGCGTGAATCTGCCCGATGTGAAGAAGAATTTCGAGGCGGCATTCGGCGGCGCGCACAAGCCTGTGGCAATCGACATGAATGGCGGCGCCATGCTGGATAACGGATCGGTGGTCATCGCCGCCATCACCAGTTGCACGAACACCTCGAATCCGTCCGTCATGCTCGGCGCTGGCCTGCTGGCCAAGAAAGCCGTGGAGCGCGGGCTCAAGCCCAAGCCGTGGGTGAAGACCAGCCTGGCGCCCGGCTCCAAGGTGGTTTCGGATTATTACCGCGAGGCGGGGCTGACGCCTTACCTCGAAGCGCTCAACTTCCATCTGGTCGGTTACGGCTGCACCACGTGCATCGGCAATAGCGGGCCGCTGCCCGAAGTGGTGGCCGAAGCCGTACAGCGCGAAAACCTGACTGTGGCGGCCGTGCTCAGCGGCAACCGCAATTTTGAGGGGCGCATCAACGCGCAGGTGAAGGCGAATTACCTGGCGTCGCCGCCGCTGGTGGTGGCGTACGCGCTGGCCGGACGCATCGATATCGATCTGACCACCGAGCCGCTGGGCGAGGATTCCGCGGGCGCGCCGGTGTATCTGCGCGACATCTGGCCCAGCGACGAAGAGGTGCGCGAGACGGTGCGCAAGTCCATCCGCCGCGATATGTTCCAGCACGAATACGAGAAAGCCTTCGAGGGCGACGCCAATTGGCGGACCATGCCGGTGCCCACGGGCGATATGTTTGTGTGGGACCCCGAGTCCACCTACATCAAGCGTCCGCCATATTTCGATCACATGGTGGATCCCGAAACCTCCGTGCAAGACCTGCGCGCCATGCGCGTGCTGGCGCTCCTGGGCGATTCGATCACCACCGATCATATTTCCCCCGCCGGTTCCATCGGCAAAGACACACCGGCGGGCCGCTATCTGATCGCGCAGGGCGTGCAGCCGAAGGATTTCAACTCCTACGGCGCGCGCCGCGGCAATCACGAAGTGATGGTGCGCGGTACGCTGGCCAACGTGCGGCTGCGCAACCAACTCGCGCCGGGGACCGAAGGCGGCTGGACCCAACATCTGCCGGATGGCGAACAGATGTACATCTATGATGCGTCCGTCCGGTACCAGCAGGAAGGCGTGCCGCTGCTGATTGTGGCGGGCAATGAGTACGGCTCCGGCTCGTCGCGCGATTGGGCCGCCAAGGGTGTGCTGCTGCTGGGTGTGAAGGCCGTGATCGCGGAAAGCTTTGAGCGCATCCATCGCACCAACCTGGTGGGCATGGGAGTGCTGCCGCTCGAATTCCTGGATGGCGAAAACGCGGCCAGCCTGAAGCTGACCGGGCGCGAGCAGTACAGCGTCGAAGGCGTCAAGGAAGCGCTGAGCGGCGTTGCGCGGCGCGCCCGCGTGCGCGCGGACGACAAGACCTTCGAAGTCCTCGTGCGTGTGGATACGCCGCAGGAAGTCGAATACTACCGGAATGGCGGCATCCTGCCTTATGTGTTGCGGCAGATCGCCGCAGCCCTCTAATGGCGCGGGTCCCCGGCCTGCTGCGGCCTCTTAGTTTGGCAGGATGCTGAAAAAGGCTCTCACAGGCCGAAGCCTGTGCCACCAACTGCCGCTAAGTCATTGATGGGTGGCACAGACTTTAGTCTGTGGCCCGTTAGGCCGCCGGTCAGAACGGGAAGCGGATAGTGAACACCGGCGCGTGGTTGTACTGGTGGTAGTGGCTGGCGGCGATCTGGAATCCCGCGCCCACGGCCATCAGCAGACGCCAGCAACTACACGTTCGCCGAAGCTTACCCATGTTGGCTCTCGACGGAACCCGCCGCGGAAACGATCAGAAGGTGAAACGACCACCGACTGTCGGAGCAAGGTTGTTGTCGTAGTTATAGGGGACGCCGGGGCCATGCGGAATGGCGATGGCCAGACCGCCGCTCACGTAGGAATACGCAACTCCGGCAAAAGCATCGAAACGCTTGGTGAAGTGATGATCCGCATAGAGCGACACCTCGTTGAGGGTGCCCGCGCAGGAACTGCGGAAACCGGCTTCGGGCGAGCAGGTCGACGGAACACGGAAGTCGTTCTGCATCTGATGATACCAGGACAAAGTGATGTCGGTTTTGCTGTCGTAAGCGTATTTCACGCCCGTCCACCAGATCTGCACGATCTTAGGAGAATCAAGATTGCTGTCTTCGACGCCGCTCATGATATAACCGCCCTGGTCCGAGGCGCCAACGCCCAACGGGTCCGACGGGTTAGTCTGTCGGATGTGTTCGTAGCCGCCAAAGAACTTGAACGGGTCCCACGTATACTTGGCGGCGACCATAATGGCGCTGTTGTCGGTCACGATGCCGTATACGGTGTTGGTCGTTCCAATCAGATTGGCCCCGGTGATGGGGTTTGTATTGATGCTGTTGAGGGTCGACTGATAGGACTGCGTCGGGCTCTGAGGCCCCAGCAAGGGGTTCAATACGCTGATCGCCTGGTTGTAATGTTGGTAGACGACGTCGGCGGAGAACTTGCCGTAGTTTCCGCCGAGGTCGAATCCATAGGCGGTGTTATGCGGCGCTTCCGGCGTACAGGTGGCGGCAGCCCAGGTTGCGGAGGCCGAGTAGCAGCCGCCAGAACCATCGGCGAATTTATACATGGCCCCGAAATGGACCGGGCCAAAGGTGAGGCGATACTTCAGGGCGTCGTCCCAACGGCTGTCCTCGGTGTCGCCGCCGCCGGCCATCGTGCCGTTATACCCGATGTACGAAAAGGCATAGCTGCCGCCGGCCGGATCGTAAAAGAGCATCGCATCGATACCGAGAGCGCGCTGACGACCGAAGGTCAGCGTGCCGAGATTCGCGGACGATATACCGCCATAGAATTCGTCATTGAAGGGTTGGCCCGCGCGCGCGCCGTCGATGGCTTCCGAATAGCTGCTCCGGGGAAGGCCGTTGTTGGCGGTGTTGGTGGCTGACGCGTTGGCGAGCTGGCCGGACTGCGGATTGATGCCAGTTGAAGCGTTGAACACCACGAACCAGCCAGGCAGAAACTCTTCCTTGCCCCTGATGCCCAGACCCGTCTGCGACAAGTTGTTCGGTGCGATGAGGAATCGATGTTGAGAGCCGTTTCGGTTCACCAGAGATTCGCCTTCATAGTTAGTGGCGTTTTCCGGCAATCCGTGGCTGACCCAGCCGACGCCGACGTCATACGCACCGTACAACGTGATGCCGTGCCAGGTCAGCGCGCAATCGGTGGTGGCGAACTCGTGGCCGCTCGCGCAGGCGTCGGGGGTGCTCTTCTGCAACTTAATGTCGGCCGTGGCGTCCTGGCCAACCGCCAGGCTGATTCCCGTGCGCGTTTCATCGGCGAACCCTTGTTTTGCCGCTCGAATCTCGAAGCGCCCCGGAGGCAGGCCGGACGCCTGATAGTGCCCCCCGCCGTCGGTTGCGATCGTGCGCGTTGCGCCTGTGTCGACGTTCTTGATGGTCACCGCGACATCGGGAAGGGCTGCGCCGGCTTGGTCCGTCACCACGCCGGAAAGGCTCGCTCCCGTTTGGGCCCACGCCGGGAACGCCCCCATCGCGAGCCACAAAAGCAGCAAGAAGGGTTGGGCCAGCAGCAGTGAGGCAGCCGTTGGAACGTAGCCGGCGCGCGTCAAAGCTTTCCATCGCCTCCCGAGCGGGGGGAATGTCCAAGATGTCATGTTAAAGAGAATTATTCCTGTTTACAAGACAATACCACAGTGGACACACCCCGCGCGGCGTTGCCCGGTTGCAAGCCGCGGCCAAAGCAGGTACGATTGAGTGTCCCGCCCCTGTTTGGCTTTCGAGCACAAAAACTAGCACATTCTTATGCCGCAGCAACACAAGAAGGTTCTTGCAGTCGTAAGCGATCTGTTTTTTTCGGTGAAGATTACCGACGCCGCCAAACGCGCCGGCATGGCGGTGGAACTGGTCAAGGACCCGCACGAGCTCATGATCAAAGCCAAGGCCAAGCCCAGCGTCATCATCTTCGACCTGAATTTCGAGGACGCGCAGCCGCTGGAATTGATCGCCAAGCTGAAGGGCAGCCCGGAGTTCAAGGGCGTGAGCCTGATCGGCTACCTGTCTCACGTGCAGGGAGAGTTGAAGCAGGCGGCGCAGGAGGCGGGCTGCGACATGGTGATGGCGCGTTCGGCGTTCTCGCAGAATTTACAGCAGATTCTGAAGCGGCACTCCGGCGTAATCTAAGTCTTTGGAGGGCGGCCAATCTTGGCCGCAGCCGGCTTAACTTGCCTGCGTAAACTGAACTAACGCTTCCGCCTTCCCCCGCGCCGCCCCCGAATCGATAGCGACCTCAGCCAGCGCCACCCCTTCCCGGAAATCGCGCGCGCGTCCAACGGCCACTAATGCCGCCGCTGCGTTCACCAGCACGATGTCGCGCCGCGGACCGTGCGCGCCCTCCAGAATCTCACGGGCAATCGCCAGGTTGGTCTGCCGGTCGCCGCCCTTCAGATCCTCCAACCGCGCCATCGCCACGCCGAAATCGTCCGGCGCGAGCGTGCGCCGGGTGACCTCCCCGTGCCGGATTTCGAAAGCCAAAGTCGGGCCGGTAGTGGTGATCTCATCCAAGCCATCAGACCCGTGCACCACGAATCCGCGCTCCAAGCCCAGGGCCGCCAGCGCGCCGGCGATCAACTCGGCGAAATGCGCGCTGGGCGCTCCGGCAAGCTGCGCGCTGGCGCCCGCCGGATTGGTCAGCGGTCCGAGCAGATTGAACACCGTGCGCATTTTCAGATCGACGCGCACCGGGTGCGCATGCCGGGTGGCGGTGTGGATGGCCGGCGCGAACAGAAAACCGATGCCGATCTCGCGGATGGCGCGGGCGCATTCGGTGGGCGCCATGGGGATGCGCACGCCCATCGCCTCCAGCAGGTCGGCGCTGCCGCACTGGCTCGATATGGACCGGTTGCCATGCTTGGCCACGCGCGCGCCGGCGCCCGCCACGACAAACGCCGCCACCGTCGAAATGTTGAACGTGCCCAGGCCGTCGCCGCCCGTGCCGCACGTATCCAGCAGCGGTTCGCCGTCGAGCGCGGCATCCATCGGCTCGGCCATCTGCCGCAGCGCGCGCGCAAACCCCACCAGTTCGTCGACGGTCTCGCCTTTCATGCGCAGAGCCACCAGAAATCCCGCGATCTGCGGGGCCGTCGCGTGGCCGCTCAGGATGATGTGCATGGCCTCCAGTGCCTCGGCGCTGGACAGATTCCGGCGGTCGGCCACGCGATGCAGGTAGGGCAAAAGCGACATGCTATAGTGAGGTTTCTAAGTCCACGTTATCATAAGGTTTCCATGAAAATTCACGAGTATCAGGCCAAGGGCATCCTGGCCCAATACAACGTTCCGGTGCCGCGTGGCGAGGTGGCGTTCACCGCGGACGAGGCCGAAGTGGCGGCCAAAGCGATCGGCGGCAGCGTGGTGGTGAAGGCGCAAATCCATGCCGGCGGACGCGGCAAGGGCGGCGGCGTCAAGATCGCGCGCGACGCGGCGGAAGCGGCGGAGATCGCGCGCAAGATGCTGGGCATGAAACTGGTGACCCACCAGACCGGCCCGGAAGGCCGCATCGTGCAGCGCTTGCTGATCGAAGAGACGCTGCCCATCGAGCGCGAGTTGTATCTCGGCATCGTGCTGGATCGCGTGCAGGGCAAGCCGGTATTCATGGCATCGGCGGCGGGCGGCATGGAGATTGAAGAAGTCGCCGCCAAAACGCCGGGACTGATTTTGAAAGAGGCGTTCGATCCGGGCGTAGGCCTGATGCCGTTTCAGGCGCGGAAACTGGCGTTCGGCATAGGCGTGCCGGCGGTCAGCGTGAATGCGGCCGCGGCGGCCATGGGCGCGCTCGCCAAGGCCTATGTGGCCAAGGATTGCTCGCTGGCCGAGATCAATCCGTTCATCCTCACCAAGGACGGCAAGGTATATGCCCTGGACGCCAAGATCAATTTCGACGACAGCGCCCTTTACCGGCACAAGGAATTGATCGACCTGCGCGACCTCAACGAAGAAGACCCGCTCGAAGTGGAGGCTTCGCGGTTCGGCATCAACTACATCAAGCTCGATGGCACGGTGGGCTGCATGGTGAACGGCGCGGGCCTGGCGATGGCCACCATGGACATCATCAAGTACGCCGGCGGAAGTCCCGCGAATTTCCTGGATGTAGGCGGCGGCGCCAGCGCCGAGCAGGTGAAGAACGCGTTCCGCATCCTGCTCTCGGACAAGCACGTGAAGGCCGTGCTGATCAATATTTTCGGCGGCATCCTGCGCTGCGACACGCTGGCTACCGGCGTGGTGGCGGCCGCGCGCGATCTGAACATCGCGGCGCCTATCGTGGTGCGGATGGAGGGCACCAACGTGGAATTGGGCCGCCGGATTCTGCGGGAGTCCGGATTCAACTTCACGGTGGCCGACGGGATGCGCGATGCGGCGGAAAAGGTAGTCCGGCTGGCCGCCCAGTAGAGGAGACGATGAGCGTACTGGTTGACGAAAATACTCGCCTGATCGTGCAGGGGTTCACCGGCAAGGAAGGCACATTCCACGCGCAGCAGGCCATCGCCTACGGCACCAAGGTGGTGGGCGGCGTGGTGCCCGGGCGGGGCGGCGCGACGCACCTGGATCGGCCGGTGTTCGACACCGTGGAGCAAGCCGTGCGCGCGACGGGCGCGAACGCTTCCGTGATTTTCGTGCCGCCGCCGTTTGCCGCGGACGCCATCATGGAGGCTGCCGATGCCGGCGTGCCGCTGGTGGTGGCGATCACCGAAGGCATTCCCGCGCTCGACATGGTGAAAGTGTGGGCCTTTCTGCGGGGCCGCGCGACGCGGCTGGTGGGTCCCAACTGTCCGGGCGTGATTTCGCCGGGAAAATGCAAGATCGGCATCATGCCGGGACACATCCACCTGCAGGGGCACGTGGGCGTGGTCTCGCGCTCGGGCACGCTGACCTACGAGGCGGTGGGGCAGTTGACCGGACTGGGCATCGGCCAATCCACCTGCATCGGCATTGGCGGCGATCCTATTATCGGGACCACGTTTCTGGACGCGCTGAAGCTGTTCAACGAGGACCCCGGCACCGACGCCATCGTGATGATCGGCGAGATCGGCGGCAACGCGGAGGAGACCGCGGCGCTCTACGTGAAAGAGCACGTGCGCAAGCCGGTAGTGGGATTCATCGCGGGACAGACAGCGCCGCCGGGCCGTAGAATGGGCCATGCGGGCGCGATCATTTCCGGCGGTTCGGGCGCGGCCGCGGACAAGATTCGGGCGATGCAGGAAGCCGGCATCACAGTGTGTTCGTCGCCCGCCGAAATTGGAGAAAAGATAAAGGGCCGACTATGAGTGTGGAACGTACGTTTTCGATCGTCAAGCCCGACGCCGTGGAGTCCGGGCACGCCGGCGAGATCCTCGCCTGCCTGGAGCTGGAAGGCTTCAAGATTGTCGCTTTGCGGATGACGCGCCTCAGCAAGCTGCAGGCCGAGGGTTTCTACGCGGTGCATCGCGAGCGGCCGTTTTTCGCGAGCCTGGTCAAGTTCATGACGGAAGGTCCCATCATTGCCATGGCCCTGGAGCGCGAGGACGCCATTGCCAAGTTGCGGGAGTTGATGGGCGCGACCAATCCGGCGAATGCGGCGGAAGGGACCATTCGCAAGCGCTTCGCGGAATCCATCGAGCGCAACTGCATCCATGGTTCGGATGGACCGGACACCGCGCAGGTGGAGCTGGCGTATTTCTTCAGCACGCTGGATCTGTCGGGGAATTAGTAGGCCCTCACAGGCTGAAGCCTGTGCCACCGTCTGCTGCTAAGTCATTGATAACCGGTGGCACAGACTTTGGTCTGTGGTGGCACAGACTTTAGTCTGTGGTCCGAATGAGCGATATTTATGCCTTTTCAGCACCCTCCTAGATGACGCGCTCATCGGGCGGGCCTCCGAATTCCGGTCTCCGCGTTAAACGCCCAAAATCAAATCGCGCTCAAGTCATGGTAGGGGCGGCGGCCCCATTCGTGCGCGCCGCGCGCTGCGGACGCCCGATGCCGCAGTAGTCGAAGCCCGCCTGCCGCGCGGTCTCCGGATCGAACAGGTTGCGCCCGTCTACCAGAATCGCCCGCGCCATGCGCTTCGCCAGCCCGCGCAAATCCAGACTCGCGAATTGCTTCCATTCCGTTACCAGCACCAGCGCGTCGGCATCCTGCGCCGCATCCTCCGCCGATCCGCAATACTGAATGCGCAGCGCCGGATAGCTCTCGCGGCACGCCTCCATGGCGATCGGATCGTACGCCTTCACCCGCGCCCCCATCTGCAGCAGCCGCTCGGCGATTTGCAGGCTGGGCGCGTCGCGCAGGTCGTCGGTCTCCGGCTTGAACGCCAGACCCAGCAGCGCGATGGTGCGGCCCTTCAGGATAAACAGCTTCTCCTGCAGCTTCTGAATAGCCAGTTGCCGCTGCGCCAGGTTTACCTCCAGGGCCGCTTCCAGCAGGCGGCTTCGATATCCGTACTCGCGCGCGGTGTGCAGCAGCGATTGGATATCCTTGCCGAAACAACTGCCGCCCCAGCCCAAACCCGGATTCAGGAAGCGCGCTCCAATACGGGCGTCCAGCCCGATGCCCGTCATCACTTCCGGCGCCTCCGCGCCCACCCGTTCGCAGATGTTGGCCACCTCGTTGGCGAAACCGATCTTCACCGCCAGAAACGCATTCGCGGCATATTTGATCATCTCCGCGCTGGTCAGCGTCGTGGTCACCACCGGTACCTGCGCCAGGGCGGCCGGGCGCGGCAGAAAAGCCGGTGCCTCGAAGCTCTGCGCGATCAGCGGCCCATACAACTCGCGCAGCACCTGCAGCGTGCGCTCTTCCTCGGCGCCAAGCACGATGCGGTCCGGATACAGCGAATCGGCGATGGCGTTGCCTTCCCGCAAGAACTCCGGATTGCTGGCCACCCCGAAATGGATGCGCTTCAACTGGCCCGGATGCGCCTCCCCAATACCCTCGCGCACCAGCGTGTCCACCAGGTTGCCGCTGCCGACCGGGACCGTGGACTTGTTCACCACCACGCGAAACCTGGAATCGTCCATGGCCGCCCCGCTGCTGCGCGCGGCCGCCTCCAGATAGCAGAGATTGGCTTCGCCCGTCTCCAGCGGCGGCGTCCCTACCGCGATGAAAATCACGTCGCTCTCCGCCGCCGGCGCCTCCAGTCCGGTAGTGAAGTCGATGCCGCCGCGCGCCGCCGCCAGTTGCAGCAGCTCTTCCAGCCATGGCTCGTAAATGGGCATCTCGCCCCGCCGCAGTTTCTCGATCTTCCGCGCATCGGTGTCCACGCACGTGACGCGATGGCCGCAGTAGGCCAGGCAAGCGCCCGTTACCGTGCCCACGTACCCTGTTCCAATGACCGTGACTCGCATTTTGACAAAAGACCCTATCCGCAGCTTTGATTATTGAGCGAATCGCGCTCCGTTTACAAGTCTGGAACTCCGTTTCGATACAATGGACTCGATCGCTCCCATGCAAACTATTCTGGTGATCGACGACGATGAGAGCCTGCGCGATACCATCGGCGTCATGCTGGAGCAGGAGGGGTTCCGCGCCGTGCTGGTGGCGGACGGCCGGGCAGGCTACGAGAAATCTCTGCTGCTCAAGCCCGACCTGATCCTGGTGGATCTGCGCCTGCCCGGTATGAGCGGCGTGGAGATCTGCAAGCAAGTCCGGGCCGCCCACGTCGTCACGCCCATCATCGTGCTCAGCGCCTTGGGCGATGAAATCGACAAGGTGCTGCTGCTGGAGATCGGCGCCGACGACTACGTGGTGAAGCCGTTCGGCACGCGCGAGCTGCTGGCGCGCATCCGCGCCGTGCTGCGCCGCACGTCCCCGGAAGCGCGCAAGGTGGTGCACTTCAGCGAAGTCGCGGTGGATCTGGAGCGCCGCGTGGTCACCCGGCGCGGCGAAGAGTTGAAATTGACTCCCGCCGAATATAACCTGCTTACCTATTTTCTGCAGAATCCCGACCGGCCGCTCACCCGCGACATGATTCTCAATTCGGTCTGGGGCTACGAGTTCTTCCCCAACACCCGCACGGTGGACGCCCACGTCGTCAAGCTGCGCCAGAAGCTGGAGCCGGAGCCCAACGTGCCCCGCCATTTCCTGACCGTGCACGGGGTCGGCTACCGCTTCCTGCCATAATCTCAACCACCTATTGCTTCCCCATATAACTTATGCTACGCTTTCTATGGGCAACCAATACGGCCATATGAACGATAAAACAGACGTCTGGCAAGGCACCCTGGCTCTGATGATCCTGAAAACCATCGAGACCATGGGGCCGCTTCACGGATACGGCATCGCGCGCCGCATCGAGCAGACCAGCGGAAATCTCCTCTCCCTGAACTACGGCACCCTATATCCCGCGCTCCTGAAGCTGGAGCAGGAAGGCTCCATTGCCTCCGAATGGGGAGTCTCGGAAAACAATCGCAAGGCTAAGTTCTACAAGCTCACCCGCGCTGGCCGCCGGCAACTGCAGAAAGAAGCGCGCGATTGGCAACAGGCAACTGCCATCCTCGCCCGGTTCCTCTCTCCATCGGGAGATCGTGCATGAAGCGGCTCCGGGCGTGGCTGATCCGGCTCGCCGGCTTGTGGCAAGCCGCCCGCGGGGACCGCGAACTGGCGGATGAGATCGCGTCTCATCTGCAACTGAACATCGACGACAACCTGCGCGCCGGTATGCATCCCGAGCAGGCCCGCCGCGAAGCGATCCTGAAGCTGGGCGGCATCGAACCCACCAAGGAGGCTTACCGCGACCGCCGCACCATACCGCTCCTCGAAAACCTGCTGCGGGATACCCGCTTTGCGATCCGCCAGTTGCGCAAGAATCCCGGATTCACCTCGACCGCCGTTGTGGTGCTGGGCCTCGGCATCTGCGCCAGCGTGGCCATCTTCGCTTTCGTGGATGCCAGCCTGATCAAGCCCCTGCCCTATCGCGATCCCAACCGCTTAGTGGGCCTGTTCGAGAAAGTCCAGCTCTGCCCTCAGTGTCCTCTTTCGTATCCGGACTACCTCGACTGGAAACGGCTCAACAAAGTCTTCACCGCCGCGGACGCATTTGAAGGCAGCGGCTTCTCCCTACGCACCAGCGCGGGCGCGGAGATGGCAGGCGGCGCGGTGGTGACTGCCGGATTCTTCAAGACGCTGGGCGTGGCTCCCGTGCTGGGCCGCGATTTTCGCACGGGCGAGGACGCTCCGGCAGCGCCGCGCACCGTCATCCTCAGCTATGCCGCATGGCAGAAACGCTATGCTGGAAACGCGGCCGTCCTGGGACAAACCGTGACCCTCAACGGCGATGCAAATATCATCGTCGGCGTGCTGCCCCGGAACTTCCACTTTGCCGCTGTTGGGCCGGCCGAGTTCTGGGCTGCCCTGCACACCAACGCCAACTCCTGTTACCCGCAGCGGGGCTGCCACAGCCTCGATGGCCTCGCACGCCTGCGGGACGGCGTCTCTGTCCGCACCGCGGACGCCAACATAAAACAGATCGCCGGAGAGTTGGAAAAGCAGCATCAATCCAATCGCGGCCAGGGCGGGGCGGTGATCCCTCTCACCGAACTGGAGGTCGGACGTATCCGCCCCATCCTGATAGTGCTGCTCTGCGGAGCCGGACTTCTGCTGCTGATCGCCTGCGTAAACGTGACCAGCCTGGTGCTGGTGCGCGCCGAAAGCCGCCGGCGCGAGATGGCCGTGCGCGCCGCGCTGGGCGGATCGCGCGCCCGCATGGCCGGCCAATTCGTAACCGAAGCGGTGGTTCTGGTATCGGCCGCCACGATCCTGGGCCTGGTCGCCGCCACGTGGCTCATGCGGCTCCTCATGGGTCTCATCGGCGAGGACCAGTTGGCCGCCATGCCATTTCTTTACGGCCTCGGCCTGAATCTTCGCGTGCTAGTGTTCGCCGCGGCGGTTGCGGTCGGCGCAGTGGCGCTCTTCTCCGTCACTCCAACCTGGCGATCGTTCCTGCCCGATTTACGCGAAGGCTTGGCCGAAGGCAGCCGCGGATCCGCAGGCACTACCTGGCGCAGGTTCGGCGCCAATCTAGTAGTGCTCGAACTAGCCACGGCCGTGATTCTGCTGGTCGGCGCGGGGCTGCTCGGCAAGAGCTTCTACCGACTGCTCCACGTGGACATGGGAATGCAACCGGAGCATCTCGCGACACTGCGCGTGGCGGAGCCGGATTCCATCCGCGATAACAATGCCAAGGTCGTGGCCCTGGCACACGAGATCATGAACCGGACCGCGAACCTGCCTGGCGTGGAGTCGGTCGCGATCTCCAGCCTGCTGCCGGTGCGCGGCGGCAACACCATGTGGATCCGGGTGCTGGGCCATCCCTTTCATGGCGAGCACAACGAAGTCGGCTATCGGCAAGTGAGTTCCGGCTATTTCACCACGCTGCGCGCGAAGCTGCTGCACGGCCGTTATTTCACCGAGGCCGACGACGCCAGCAAGCCGCCGGTCGTTATCATCGACCGGGCCCTGGCGGAAAAATACTTCCCGGGCGAGGATCCCGTCGGCAAGCAGATGGCCTATGCGGGCGCAACTTCGCCGCCCATGCAGGTGGTCGGCATCGTCGAGGATATCAAGGAGGGCCCGCTGGACGAAACCACCTGGCCCACCATGTACGTCGCCTACAGCCAGGATCCGGACGACCACTTTTCGCTGGTCGTGCGCACATCCAAAGGCGAACACGCGCTGCTTCCCACGCTTGCCGCCACCATCCGCCGGATCGATCCGAGCATCGCCACGTTCGACCCGAGAACCATGCGCGACCGAATCGATAACACGCAGGCAGCCTATCTGCGCCGTTGCTCGGCGTGGCTCGCAGGAGGCTTCGCCTTACTGGCCTTGCTGCTCGGCGCGGCCGGACTCTATGGCGTGATCGCCTACTCGGTTAGCCGAAGAACTCGCGAGATCGGCGTGCGCATGGCGCTCGGCGCGCAACCGCGCGCTGTTTACCGGCTCATTCTGAAAGAGGCTGGCTGGTTGATCGCCGCCGGCATCGCCATTGGCCTCGCGTGCTCTTTGGCCGCGGCGACTCTGTTGCGCGGACTGCTCTTCGGCGTGCGCGCAGCGGACCCGGGAACCTTGGCGGAGGTGGCCGCCGTGCTGGGGGTCGCTGCGCTCCTGGCCAGCTACATCCCCGCGCGCAGGGCCGCGTCGGTCAATCCGGTGGAGGCCCTGCGCGCCGAATAGCTAGGTGTAGGCTCCCAGCGCCGCTCCGGACGCGCCTATTCCCGCAGTGCCCGATCCCTGAGGCGTTTGGCTTGGCTGATGGAAATGTTCAGTTTCTCGCCCATCTCCCGCAGCGTGATGTTGGACCGAAGGATTTTGAGCGGCCTGGGCTTGCGCCACCAACCCGGATTGCGAGCCCAGTTGCCGAGCAGTTTCCGGCGCGTATCGAACACGACATCGATATCCACTTTGTGCCGCTGGGCAAACTCACGCGCGCTCAGCGTTTCCAGGTCTTCGATGCGCTCTACCCAAAACTCGGAACGGTCGTCGAGAGAGTTGAAGCCAAAACGATGCCGTACCCGCTTGAGTGTGGTCCGCCCGGCCGGCAAGTCGAACAGGACGCCGTCGTGCTTGGTCCGGTTGGCTTCCCAGAAGTCGATGAGTTCTCGAGTTGCGATCAGGCGCGGAAGACCGCCCTTGTAGCTTCCCAGACGGGCCTCCGGCGAACCGAAAAGCAAATCGAAACCGTGCTTGGTGTCGCGTATCTGGCGCACATCCCAGAGGCTGCCCTCGACATCTCGAACCTGGCCGAGGATTTTGGGGTTGCGTTTCATATCTCTTTCCAGTTTCGCAAATCCGGCAAGCGGTGTTTGTATGATGGATGTATGCGTGCCCGCTGTGCTCTGCTCCTGGTTGCCGGCCTGTTGCTCTGCGGCTGCAAACAGGGTCCCGCAACCCGGCGGTATGATTTCCAGGGCGAAGTAATGGCGCTCAACCCGCAAGAACACACGGCTACGATCAAACATGGCAAGATCGGCGACTGGATGGGCGCCATGACAATGGAGTATCCGATCAAGAACGAAGCGGATTGGAAAAAGCTGTCGGTGGGCGCGCACATCGACGCTGCGGTCTTCGTCAATGATGCGAGCTATTATGTCGGAGACGTGCGTGTGACCGGCGCGGCCCCTCCACCGGCTCCGTAAGCCGTTGTTCTACCATGGCTATTCGATGCGAACCCGCCGTGCCTTCCTCCAGTCCGCCGTGCTAGCCGCTTCCGCCTTGCCCGCGCGTGCTACGAAAACCTACGCGACCAGCCGCCCACCGCTCGCGGACCGTAAATTCACCAGCGATGCCGTCGAGGCCAAAATTCAGGCGGCCAAGAAACGCATCGCCGACCCCGAACTCGCCTGGATGTTCGAAAACTGCTTCCCCAATACCCTGGACACCACCGTTCGTACCGGCGAACTGGATGGCAAACCCGACAGCTTTGTCATCACCGGGGACATCGACGCCATGTGGCTGCGGGATTCCGCGGCGCAGGTCTGGCCTTATCTCTCACTCGCCAAGGACGACGCCAGGCTGAAGACCATGCTCGCTGGGGTAGTGAATCGCCAGGCGCGCTCGGTCCGCATCGATCCTTATGCCAACGCTTTCAACTTCGGCGCCACCGGCAGCGAATGGTCTGGCGATCACACCAGGATGAAGGCGGAGCTGCACGAGCGCAAATGGGAGATCGATTCACTCTGCTACACCGTCCGGCTGGCGCACGGCTATTGGAAAGCCACCGGCGACACTTCCTGCTTCGACCCGGCCTGGCAGCAGTCCGCCGCGTTGATCCTCAAGACATTCCGTGAGCAGCAGCGTAAACACGACCGCGGCCCTTATTCCTTCCAGCGGACCACCGCCAACCCCAGCGATTCGCTGCCGCAAGGAGGCTACGGCAATCCGGCGCGGCCCTGCGGCATGATTCATTCCGCCTTCCGCCCCTCCGACGACGCCTGCATTTTTCCGTTCCTGATTCCCTCGAATCTGTTCGCCGTCGTCTCGCTGGAGCAACTCGCCGAGATCCACACCAGCGCGCTCTCCGGCCCCGCCTTCGCCGCCGCATGCCGCGAACTGGCGGATGAGGTCCGCCAGGGCATCGCTAAGTGGGCCACCGGGAGTCACGGCCGCCACGGCGAGATCTACGCCTTCGAAGCCGATGGCTATGGCAATCGGCTCTTCATGGACGACGGCAACGCCCCGAGCCTGCTGTCGCTGCCCTATCTCGGCTGCTGCGCAATCGACGACCCGTTATACCAGCGAACGCGCGCGTTCGTACTCAGCGACGACAATCCTTACTTCTACCGGGGAACCGCCGGCGAAGGACTGGGCGGACCGCATTCCGGACTGGATATGATCTGGCCACTGGGGATTATCACGCGCGCTTTGACTACCCGCGACGAAAAAGAGATCGCCGCATGCTTGAGTATCCTGAAAGCCACGCACGCCGGCACGGGCTTCATGCACGAATCCTTTTTTCGGAACGACCCGGCCCGCTTTACGCGCAAGTGGTTCGCCTGGGCCAACACCCTCTTTGGGGAGTTGATTCTCCAGGTTCTGGACGTGCATCCGGCTCTGCTTTCGAAAATTTAGCCGTGGGGCAGGCCATCGTTTTTCAATGGCCTGCCGAGTTTGACAGCGGTGTAGCACCACGCCGGGCAAAGGAACTGTCGAGAGCGACTATCCGTTCAAGGTCCAGCCCGAGCGGTATTGCCGCTTCAGTAAATCGTTGGCTTCGGCCGAGTTCGTCACCTGGCCGGTCGCCGGGTCGTAATCGAGCTTCTTGCCCACACGGTGCGCCACCAGACCAAGCAGCATTTGTTCGATCATCGTGCCGCTGTAATCGAAGTCGCAGTGCGTCTTGCTGCTGGTGCCGTGCGTGACACTGTTGTACTTCCCTTTGCAGGCTTCCAGCCACTCGATCTGGAAGATGTCGGCACGGCGCGTCCGGCCGTTCTTCTCCGCGTCGAGGACCGCCTGCACGTCGGAGTTCGGCAATCCCAGGGCCGCCGGAAGCCCGTTGTCGAGGAACTGAACCTCGGCGAAACCGTTTGGTCCCGGCTGCGCGCTCGGCCACGCTTTGAATCCGCTCGGCAATGGCGGCTCAGCCGCCGGCTTGCGCGGAGCCGGTCGAGACGCCCGAGACTGCTGCGTGGGCTGCCCTTTTCCGGCCACCAACGGCAGCAATTGCTCGTGGGTGCGCCGCTTGTAATAGGTGAAATCCCCGTCGTCGTTGTTCGGAATCACGATGCGGCTGGTGAAGTCGGCGAGAATGCTCCCTTTCGTGCCTTCGTAAAGGGCCCCGTTCGCCACGCGGTTGATATCGATGTAACCCCAGGGCGTTTCCGGCTTCAAGCCGCCTTGGTACCACACCACCGTAATCGGGCCGCGCCACTGGTTAGCGGGCTGCGCGAAGCTCACTTTCAGCTTCACGGGGCAGATGTCCGGGTTGTATTTGTCGCTCGCCTCCTGGTCCACCTCGACCGAGGTCGGCGCACCCGCGTCGATCGCGCTCCAGGCCAAGTCCATGGTATGCGCGCCCATGTCGCCGATCTGGCCCACGCCGAAATCCCGGTACATGTTCCAGAACAGGCAGTTCAACCCGCTGGTGCCGCCGAAATACTGCGGGCTGTACGGGTGAAAGGGCGACGCCCCGATCCATTGCTCGTAATGCAGCGCCGCGGGCGGCATGCCTTCGCCGGCTGGGTATCCCGGCCGCGGGAGTTGGCGGCTATCCCAGGCATGCACCGTCTTCAAATCGCCGATCGCACCGTCGAGGATCAGCTCGCGCACGCGTTGGAAGTTCGGGAATGCGTGCCGCTGCGTGCCGTGCTGTGTAGCCACCTTGTTCTTGCGTTTCAGGTAATTGGCCCGCACCATCCGCGCTTCTTCCACGCTGATCCCCAGCGGTTTTTCGCAGAAGACGTGCATGTCGCGGTTCAACGCCCAGTTGGCGATGAATGCGTGATGGTGGTCCGCCGTGCAGATGACCACAGCCTCGACATCCTTTTGATCCAGAACTCTCCGCCAGTCCCAATACGTCTTGGCTTTCGGAAAGATGGCCAGCGCCTCCTTCGTCCGGAGGTCGTTCACATCGCAGAGCGCGACCACGTTTTCGTTCCGCAGGCTGTCGTAGTGCGCCGTCCCTCGGCCCCATACGCCAATCAGAGCGACATTCAGCTTGTCGCTGGGCGCGCTGCGGCCTCGCAGGGCGCCACTCTCCAAAATCGTCAATCCAACGGCCGAACCCGCGGATTTCAGCAGATCACGTCGGTTCATATGCAAGGATCCTTCTGATCCATATCTTAACCCCTATCTCCTAATCGGCCTCGCGCGCTGCCCCGCTGGGCATCGCCGGCGGGCGCGACATACAGCGGCGAGATGAAGCGGAAGTGTATGTCCAGCGTCTTGGCCGATTTGTTCTGCGTGCTACCCAGCGCGGCCAGGGCAAACATCGGCAGGAATGCGAATCTTCTGCGCATCTTCAAGACTCCTTTCGGCTGTGGGCCGGACCCTCAGACTTTCAATCGTTGGGCGGTGAATAAAAGGGCGCGGTTGCCTTAACCAAAACCGTCCTCGTTGAGGTATGCAGAGACGACGACGTTGGTGTCCAGGACAACCCGGATCGTTTGCTTGAGTTGGTTTGCGCAGCTTTCTGGCGGCGTTCCCTGCGGGCGGCGGCGATCTCCGCGTCAATCTGGCGCATGGTCAGTTTGTTGAGGCCCCTGCTTTTAGCCTCCGCGCCAATTTGTTTGAGCCAATCCGGCGCGGGTGCGGCCGTATCGATGTGATCCATGACGCTCATGATGATGACGCTGGCTGGCCGCGGCGGTCGACGACAAAGCGCTCGTTCTTCTGGCTTGCCCTTTTGATGATCTGTCCGAATTGGGTGCGGGCAGTCAGGGCAGATACGACGCTGGTCATGTGTTTGGAATTCCGTTTGATGGCGGATGGCTCCGAATTGATTAATTAGTTCTTTTTCAGCCTAGTGGGAGAGCAGTAACTGTCCGGCAGCGGGAGAGACGCCCTCGATGCCGCGGCGGAACTTGCGGTTGTAGTGCTCGATGAAGAAGCGCGCCAGCGGCAGGATGTCTTCCGGGCGCTCGCGCATGGGGGGCAGCACGATCTGGATGACGTTGAGCCGGAAGTAGAGATCCTGGCGGAATGCGCCTTCTTTCACGGCTTCGCGCAAGTTCTTGTTGGTGGCGGCGACCACGCGTAGGTCGATCTCGGCATGAAGCGATGACCACCGGTGGCGTTTGGCGGGCGAAGCGCGGTATGGTGATGGCATGGGGATGACCCTTAATATCTCGGACTCGGTGCTCGAGGGCCTCCGCATTCCCGAGGCGGAAATTGCACCGAGGCTACGGACCGAGCTCGCCATCGCGCTCTATGCTCAAGGAGCGCTCTCCCTCGGCAAAGCGGCCGAACTCGCGGAGATGAATCGAATGGTTTTCGGCGAAACGGTGGGGCAACGAGGGATCGCACGGCACTACGGTGACGCGGAGTTGGCGCAAGACCTCGCCTATGCTCGTAGTGAGTAACACCTCGCCGATTTCGAACCTTGCTATCGTTGGCCGGTTGAATCTTCTCCGAAGCCAATTTCGCGAGATCCGGATTCCCATCGCTGTCCAGTTTGAACTCGATCAAGTGTCTCACGCGGCGGCCCTTAAGGAGATCCAGCAGGCTTTCCAGGACGGCTGGATCAAACCGCAGGCACTCCGGGAAGGCAAGATCGCGCGATTGCTCGCAACAACTCTCGATCCCGGTGAGGCCGAGGCTATCGCGCTGGCGTTGGAATTGCCCGCGGATCTGATTCTGCTGGACGAGAGAGACGGGCGCAAGGCGGCCGAACACGCCGGACTGCGTGTCACGGGCGTCCTTGGCGTGCTGCTACGAGCCAAGAACGATGGTCAAATCGAGAGGGTAAGGCCCGAGGTTGAGGCGTTGCGCACTCGAGCCCGATTCTTTGTGTCGGCACGGTTGCAAGAGGAAGTNNATCGTCACTTACCGCAGGTTGAACTTCTTCATCTTATAGCGCAGGGTGTCGCGGGTGATGCGGAGGAGGCGGGCGGCCTGGGTCTGGTTGCCGCCGGTTTTTCCAGGGCGGGGGCCAGCAGCATGCGCTCGTTGTCTTCGAGCGATAGGCCTTCGGTGGGAACTACCAGTGGCGCTTGGCCGGCGAAGCGCGGTATGGTGATGGCATGGGGATGACTTTGAGCCGAATAAACGCGCATCCCGTGGAAGTGGATGGCCCAACGTTGTTGGAAGTTGGCGACCCACGCTGGGACGGGCGGGGCTGGCGCTGGAGCGTACCTTCAGTGTCGCGGGGAAACGACCACCGAGATTCTAACGCGGCATGCCTTTTTGTGCTTGGCGAGCACGTATTCAGCGTACGAAGCGATCAAGGAGTCCGGAGACGGCATTACCTTACGTTCTCTTTATCGCCGATTGACTCTTTGTAGCACCAAGAATATGCGATTGCAAGGTAGACGCTGCATGGCCACTGACGTGGCGTCTCGCGAAGAAGTATGAGCAATTTCAGACGAAAAAAAGAATGATGCCCTGACGAGCCGGTCCGAGGCCTTCATACTCGAACATTGGCCGGTATAAAGCCTGACAACGCCGTCGCCGATCCGCCCAGAGGGCGTCGCTGGTCACGGCTTGACCGCGAATATGGTGCCTTGTCCCGCCGCCCCGCCCCCCGACGCCGTGCCATAGAGCACCCCGGTCGAACTCAGGGCGAGAGCTGTCACGGGCGTGGCACCATCGCCATTCTCGCCCGAGAAGCTGTGCAGCACCTTCTCCGTCCAGGCACCGCCCGACGTGGCGGGCGGTGTCAGTTCGAATACTGTACCCTTAAAGAATCTTCCACCGTTCGGGGTCGTGCCATAGAGCGCTCCGTTCTTACCCACTGCTACGCTTGCACCCGGATAGGCTCCGTCGCCGTTAGCCCCTCCCGTGAAGTTGTAGAGCACTGTCTCCGTCCAAGCCCCACCCGCTGTGACAGGTGTCGTCAACTGGACGACTGTGCCGCATCCTCCTTCACACGCCGTACCGGAGCCACCCGAAGTCGTCGTGCCGTAGAGTACTCCGCCCGGACCAAGCGTGAGAGCAGCGTGGGAAATTCCGCCATCGCCAGGAGATCCCTCGAAATCATGGATCGTCGTCAATAACCAAGTCCCGCCCGATGTTGTTGGTGGCGTCAGCTCATAGGCCTCGCCGCAGCCAAGGCCGCAAAAGAACCCCGCGTTCCCGCCCCCACGCGAAGTGGTCCCGAACAGAGATCCGCCTTCTAAGACTAAGCCTGCCTCAGGCTGGGTCCCACCGGCGCCCTGCTGCTGAATGTTGAAGACGAAAATGACGGATCCTGTCCAACTGCCTCCCGGCGTCGTGGGGGGCGTCACTGCGACGGCCGTTCCGCTATAGGACAGGTTGCCGCCCGAAGCCGTGGTGTATAGCGTTCCGCCTGGGCCAATCAGCACCCCTCCAAGCGGAATCTCGTTGGAAACGCCATTGCCGGCGGGACTGAATGTGTATAAGACGGTCTCAGTCCAGGTGCCCACTGCGGTAGATGGTGGCGTCAGCTCGAAGATTGTGCCCGCGCCAGTCGGACCGTTGGAGGTTGTGCCATAGAGCACTCCCTTGCTGCCGAAAACCATACCTGCGGTTGGAGATGAGCCGTCGGGCCCACTGAAATTGTGGAGCACGGTTTCCGTCCAGGGTTCGCCCTTGACGGGCGTCAGTACAAAGACAGTGCCGAGGCCGGATGTGCCTCCGGCATAAGTGGTCCCATAGAGCGCGCCGTCCTTACCGATTACCACCGCCCCACTTGGATCGGCACCGTCAGGGCTGCCTTGGAAACTGTACAGCGTTTCATAGGCAATCGCCTGCGCAGCGCCGGGACGAGGCATAAGAATCGCAAACGCGGCGAGAAGCATAAGGCGAAGGGCCGGTATCAGCCAGTTTCTGTTGAATGTTCGCACGACCTCTTTACAATACTCCTGATTGCCTCTCCCGGGAGTGGTTCGGGCACGATTTATGAGCACCGGTACTTTATGCCTATCGCAGGAAGCACCTACCCCGGCCCCGGCGAGGACGCCGAAGCCAACAAGCGCTGTTCTTCTTATTGATTCCAGACACACCTTCCCGTCCCCCTCCTTATCTTCGCCAATATCTTGATCCGCCAGCCCCCGGGCTCTACCCTGCCGTCACCGGCAGCGCATCAACCCGCCGCACCATGCTTCCAAACAGCCGCCGCGTCAGGTGGCTCTCCGCCANNACCAGCCGCTGCTGCAAGCTCGTCAGCGACCAGTTCTCGATCTTCTTCGGCAGCGCCAGCCGCGGCCACAGGTTGCCCAAATTGTAGGCGAGCACGCTCAGCCATAGCCGCACTTCATTCGACCGGAACCGGTGGCAACTCAGCCGCGTCATCTTGACTGCCTGCTTGCCTTCCTTGATCCACTGTTCCGCCGTTCCCCGCTTGTTGTACAGCCTCACTACCGCCCGGCTGTCCGTCTCCAGGTTGGTCACGATGAATCCGATGCGGGGGAACAGTTCCCCGAAGTGGAAGTCCACCTTCGCCACCACCCGCCCCGCCGTCTTCCAACTCGCGGCCTAGTAGAGGAAGCCCTTGTACGAGACCACCGGTTTGTGGCTGGGGCGTCCCACCGGCCATGTCAACAACTCGCGACGACTCTCGATCCCGGTGAGGCCGAGGCCATGGCGCTCGCGTTGGAGCTATCCGCGGATCTGATTCTGCTGGACGAGAGTGACACGGAGGGCGGCCGAACACGCTGGGCTGCGTGTCACGGGCGTCCTTGGGGTGTTGCTACGAGCCAAGAACGAAGGTCAAATCGAAAGGGTAAGGCCAGAGGTTGAGGCGTTGCGCACTCGAGCCCGATTCTTTGTCTCGGCACGGTNNATCGTCACTTACCGCAGGTTGAATTTCTTCATCTTATACCGCAGCGTATCCCGCGTAATCCGAAGCAGCCTTGCGGCCTGGGTCTGGTTGCCGCCGGTCTTTTCCAGGGCGCGGGCCAGCAGCATGCGCTCGTTGTCTTCGAGCGAGAGGCCTTCGGTGGGAATCTCCGTGCGCGGGGCGGCCGCTGCCGCGCGGCCGTCCGGCCGGGTGATGGCCATGGGCAGGCTGGCCGGCGTGATATAGGTGGACTCCTCCAGGATCATGGCGCGCTCGATGGCGTTGCGCAATTCGCGCACATTGCCGGGCCAATCGTGGGAGAGCAGTAACTGTCCGGCCGCGGGAGAGACGCCCTCGATGCCGCGGCGGAACTTGCGGTTGTAGTGCTCGATGAAGAAGCGCGCCAGCGGCAGGATGTCTTCCGGGCGGTCGCGCATGGGGGGCAGCACGATCTGGATGACGTTGAGCCGGAAGTAGAGATCCTGGCGAAATGCGCCTTCTTTCACGGCTTCGCGCAAGTTCTTGTTGGTGGCGGCGACCACGCGCAGGTCGAGTTGGATATCCTTGAGGCCGCCCAGGCGGCGGAAGCTCTGGTCTTCGAGCACGCGCAGGAGCTTGGCCTGCAGCATGAGGGGGATCTCGCCGACTTCGTCGAGGAAGAGGGTGCCTTTGTCGGCCAGTTCGAAGATGCCGCGCTTCTGCTGGCGGGCATCGGTGAAGGCGCCTTTTTCGTAGCCGAAAAGCTCGCTTTCGAGCAGGGTTTCCGGGATAGCGGCGCAGTTGATGGCGATGAAGGGCTCAGCCTGGCGCAGGCTCTGGTAGTGCAGGGTCTTGGCGATGAGGTCCTTGCCGGTGCCGTTTTCGCCTTCCAGCAGGATGGTGGTGGCTTCGCTGGCGGCAACCCGGCGCACGAAATTGAGGGCTTCGCGCATGAGGGGCGATTCGGCGATGACTTCGCGCTTCTGCGGGGCGGACTCCTCGGTCACGTCCTTGATGGTAGCCACCACGCCTTCGAGGTGGCCTTCGCCGTCGAACATCTGGGTGGTGCGCATCACCACCAGGCGCTCCATGCCGTTATCGGTATGCAGGCGGATCGTGGAATGCGGCCCGTTGGGCGCCTGATTGATCCCCACCAGGACGCCGCAGCCGGGTTCACACACGCCGCAGCGGAAAACCTCCTGGCAGTGGCGGCCGATCATGTCCTCAGAGGCCATACCGAAGAGTTTTTCGGCAGCGCGGTTAACTCCGGTTATGGTGAAATCCGGCGAATATAGGACCAGCGCATCCGATAATTGGTCGAAGACGGCTTCCAGGATGCGGGATTGTTGCCATTCGGGCGTCAGCTTGGACATCGTTTGGGGTAATAATCCATTATAGCGATTACGGCGGCGGCTGTGCGTGAATTGGCCCAAAAGGCTTGAAGATAGAGGGGGCAATTCACCCGAAGAGGCGGACCGGGGAATGCGGAAACCGCACACTGCAAACGGAAATCGGGGTCCCCACGGGTGGCGATCCAATTGCAGAAAGCCGGAACGGAGGTTTCATGTTCAAGATCAAATACGTCGTTCCCGCCACGATCCTGCTAGGAGGTTTTCTGGTGAGTTCGACGTTGTCCTTTGGCAAGCCGGAATACGTCAAGACTACCAAGAAGGCGTGCAAGTACTGCCACGTGGATTCCACGACCAAAGAAAAGGCCAAGGAACTGACCGAAGCCGGTAAGTATTTCAAAGAGCATAACAACTCTTTGAATGGCTACGTGGAGAAGAAGTAGTCGAAGGCTCCGGGCGGAGCGAGCATCATGCAAACGATACAGCTCGCGATCAAGGACTCGGTGTATGAGGTGGCCCTGCGCGACGCGTTGGTCCGCAGCGGCCCCTGGCACGTGGAAAGTGTCGAGACGCCGAGGCCGGGTGAAAGGTGCGTGCTGGTGATGGATGAGGTGTGTCTCAGCCGGGTATCGCTACCGCTGCCGTATCCGGAGCGGGTAGTCCTGCTCACGCGGAAAGATCCCGCGCACCTGTCGCACGCCTGGGACGCGGGGATCGTGTCGTTGGTGTCACCGGACGATCCCCCGGGCACGGTCCTGCTGGCGATCATGGCGGCCGCTCTGCGAGTTCCCAAGCCGCAGACAGCCGCGTCTTTGGGTGGTATTTCCCCCAACAAGCCTGCCGCGGCTGCGCCAATATCCCCAGAGCTTCCCCTGGTGGGCGCAAAACGATACAAAACACAATAGTTATAGAATCCGGAGCTTGGACTGCTGCGTGCAATAATGTGGTCTTCAGGAGGTACGCGATATGGACCGCACGTTGGCTGAGCTAGAGGCTTTGGTGCGTAACCGGATTTGCGGCGTCTGTACGGACCGCAACATGGACGGGACGTGCGGGCTGGAGGAGCCGGGCCAGTGCGCCTTGTTCCGGCTGTTTCCCCAAGTGGCCGAAGCCATTCAAACCACCCAAAGCGACAACATTCAGGATTACATCGACGCCATCCGGCGGCACGTATGCACGGTGTGTACGGCGCAGGATAGCGACGGCAGTTGCGGTCTCCGCCAGGAGGTGCAGTGCGCGCTGGACGCGTATCTGATGCTGGTGGTGGAGGCCATCGAAGAAGCCACGGGCAAGGATTTCGGGAGGCCGCTGCCCAACCGGCCGAACGACCGGCCCGTTTCCGTTCAACTCTAAGAGGAGGTCACCTATGAACATCAACCTAATGCCATACGCCATATTCTGGGGCGTGCTGGCCATCGTTGTAGTATTCCTGATCATCTACCGCAAGCAGATTGCGAGCCACGAAGACGATTCGATCCACCTGGAAGGCAGCGTGCCCACGCAACAAGTGGCGCTGGCCCACAGGCTGGCAGCCATCGATAAATGGGGCAAGACGCTGACCATAGTGGTAGCGGTGTACGGCGTGGCGCTGGCCGCCATCTACCTGTACCAGGTCTGGAACGCCGTCCCGACGTATTAAGAAGAAGTCAGGAGTCAGAAGACAGAAGTCAGAAGTCCAGAAATCGAGGAAGCGTAGCCGTCCGGCTTCTGACTTCTGTCTTCTGTCTTCTGTCTTCTGCTTTCAAGAGAGACAAATGCACAGGGCACCACGAAGCGCATGGGGGATTGTTGCGGCTGCGGCCGGTCTGATGCTATGGACGGCCGCGGCCCCGTATCCGGCGCGCGGGGACGACAACTCGGTATGCACGGCCTGCCACGATGGTCAGGGGGCCAAGCTGGACAAGGGCGCCCACGCCTCGGTAGCTTGCGCTTCCTGCCATGTGAAACACGACGAATATCCGCATCCGGCGAACGTGCCCAAGCCGGTCTGCAGCCAGTGCCACCAGGGCCAGGAGGCGGATTATGAGCGCGGCGTACACGGGCAGGCCATCAAGAACGGCAACGCGGCCGCGCCGGATTGCGGTATGTGCCACGGGACCGCGCATGAACTGCTGCGGCCCAAATCGGCGGAGTTCCGCGAGAAGGTGCCTGAAACTTGCGGGATGTGCCACAGCGAGGTGGCCGCTCAATTCGCCAAGAGCGTACACGGGCAGGCGCTGGCCAAGGGCATTACGCAGGCGCCCATCTGCACCGATTGTCACGGCGAACACTCCATATTGGCGCCCAGCAACGCAGCTTCGCCGGTAAACGCCGGCAACATACGGGATACCTGCGGGAATTGCCACGGGAACGTGGAGTTGTCGCGGCGGTTCAACCTTCCCGCCGACCGCGTGGTAAGCTTCGACGCTTCCTTCCACGGGCTGGCGGCGAAAGAGGGCAACCAGACCGTGGCTAATTGCGCGAGCTGCCACGGGGTCCACAACATTCTGCCGTCGTCCGATCCGCATTCCACGACCAATCCGAAGAATCTGGCGGCGACCTGCGGCAAGTGCCACCAGGGCGCCGGAAGGCGCTTTGCCATCAGCCAGGTACACATCGCGCAGGGTGGCAAGGAAGCGCCCGCCATGCGCTGGGTGCAGCAGTTCTATCTGCTGGCGATCCCGCTGACCATCGGGTTGATGCTGCTGCATAATGGCGGCGATTGGGTGCGTAAGTTATTGCGGCTGCGCGGCAGCGGCGGCGCGGCGCATAGGCCGGGCGGCGACGGACTGCCGGGCCGCCCCAATGTGCGGATGCTGCCGTTCGAACGCGTGGAACACGCGCTGCTGGTCGTTTCGTTCGTGACCCTGGCCTGGACCGGATTCGCGCTAAAGTTCTCGGACCAGTGGTGGGCGCGCCCTTCGATGGTGCGGGACGGCAACCTGCGCAGCATCGTGCATCGCATCGCGGCCGTGGTTTTCGTGTCGGTCACGCTGGCCCACGCGATATCGCTGATAGCCAACCGGCGGCTGCGCCGGCACTGGACGGAACTCTTCCCCAAGGTCCGGGATGCGCGTGAGGCCTTGGCCAATTTCAGCTACAACATGGGACTGCGCTCGGCGCCGCCAGGCCGCTCCTCCCATAGCTACATCGAGAAGGCGGAGTACTGGGCCGTGGTTTGGGGCGCGGGGGTAATGATCGTGACCGGGTTTATGCTTTGGGGCAACAACCTGATGCTGGCCCTGTTCCCCAAGTTATGGCTGGACGTGGCCACCTCGATTCACTTCTATGAAGCGCTGCTTGCTACGCTGGCGATCGTGGTCTGGCACTTCTATACGGTGATCTTCGATCCGGACGTTTACCCCATGGACACCGCGTGGCTGACGGGCGTGAGCGTGAAGGAGCCGGAACCCCACTCAGCGCAGCCCAAGCCGCGGGAAGAGGACCATCCCGCCGAAATCGCCGCCGGCGGCGGGACCATACCCAAATGAGCGAAGCACCGACGGGCAGAGTACCCGCCCAACTTTCTCCACTAATCCATCTTTCCAATAACTGGATCAGCCTCATCGGAGTCGTGGTAGTGACCACGGCTACCGTGTTCTGGCTATTCCTGCTGCCCACCACCATGCGCGGGGAGATACACAACCCCTATAACGGGATTCTCGCGTTTCTCCTGCTTCCAGGGTTGTTCGTTTTGGGACTGCTCCTGATTCCGCTGGGGATTTACCGGCAGAATAAGGGCGAGAGGCGGCGCGGGTTGTATCCGGCCACCTTTCCCCCGTTGAACCTGAAGAACGTGGAATTCCGGCGGCTGCTCACGTTTGTCGGGGTCACCACGTTCGCCAACATCGTGATCGCCAGCCAGTTGGCGTACGGCGCGGTCTCTTACATGGAGACGGTTTCGTTTTGCGGGCAAACCTGCCATACGGTGATGCAGCCGGAATTCACGGCGTACCAGAGTTCGCCGCATTCGCGCGTCGAGTGCGTGCAGTGCCACATCGGTCCGGGGGAGTCCTGGTTTGTGCGCAGCAAGCTCTCCGGAATTCGGCAGGTGTTCGCGGTGGCGTTCCACACTTACGAGACGCCCATCCCCACGCCAGTGCACAGTCTGCGCCCCGCGCGCGAGACGTGCGAAGCCTGCCACTGGCCGCAGAAGTACGGCGAAGACCGGCTGCAGGTCATCAACAAGTTCGGCGACGACGAAAATAATTCGCCGGTCAAGACCGTGCTGCTGATGAAGATCGGCGGCGGCAATAAGGGCATCGGGATCCACGGCACGCACCTTGGTCCGGGGGTACACATCCGCTACGGGCATTCCGACGCGCAGCGCCAGGTCATCCCGTGGATCGAGTACGACGGACCGGATGGAAAGACCGTATACCGGGCCGAGGGCGCGGCTGCGGATGGCAAGGGATTAACTATACGGGAGATGGACTGCATCGACTGTCACAACCGGCCGTCCCACAGTTATAAGCTGCCGGAACGGGCGGTGGATGAGGCTATGTCTGCGGGCGATCTTTCCGCCAGCCTGCCGTTCGCGCGGAAGAAGAGCGTGGAGATCCTGAAGAAAGAGTATGCCAGCCGGGAAGCGGCGGCGGCCCGGATACCGGCGGCATGGGAGGCTTATTATCGCGACACTTATCCCGCTGTTTACCGGGATCGCCAGGCGGAAGTAGTCAAGTCCGCGCAGGGCTTACTCGCGATTTACAACCGGAATGTGTTTCCGGCCATGAAAGTCACTTGGGGCTCGTATCCGAATAACATCGGGCACACGGATTTTCCGGGGTGTTTCCGGTGTCACGACGACAGCCATGGCAGCGCCGATGGACGGAAGGTGACCCAGGACTGCGGCGCCTGTCATAACCTGCTGGCGCTGGAAGAGGCGGCGCCTAAGATACTCACGGATTTGGGCGTCGTGGAGAGCAAGGGACGGAAGTGAAGGCGACGCGAAGGAGGTTGCCATGAAGTCTTTAAGTAAGATCTTATTGCCGGTGGATTTTTCGGAGCGGTCGCTGGGCGCGGCGCGGTATGCCAAGACGCTGGCCGATCGTTTCCACTCCGAGCTGACTTTGTTGCATGTCTTGACTCCGCCGCACTACGAGTTTGGCGCGCTGGAGATCGGCGGTTCGATGTTGACCGAGTTGTACACCAATCGCGCGGCGCAGGTGGAGAAAGAGCTGGAGACGTTTCTGGCCGGCGAGTTGGCGGGCACCGAAGCCAGGCGGGTGGTGCTGGAGGGCGATCCGGCGCGGCAGATCGTGGAATACGCCCACGAAGAGAATGCCGGGCTGATCGTGATGCCCACGCACGGGTACGGGCCCTTCCGGCAATTCATTCTGGGATCCATCACGGCCAAAGTGCTGCACGACGCGGATTGTCCGGTGTGGACCGGCGTGCACCTGGAAGAGGCGCCGCAGACCGAGCCGATGGCATTCCGGGACATCCTGTGCGCGATCGATCTGGGGCCGCAGAGTTGCAAAGCTCTGGAGTGGGCCACGGCCATGCAGAAGGAGTTCGGCTCGCGGCTGACGGTGGTGCATGCCATGGCCGTCTCGCCGGCGGCCGGGCAGGAGGACGCACGCGCGCGCGAGATGGAGCTGGCGGTGCGGGACGACTTGGCCCGTCTGCAGCAGCGCTTCGGCACGGAGGCGGAACTGGCGATCGAGGCGGGCGATCCGCCCAAGGTGGTTTGCGAGATGGCGGAGAAACGCCACGCTGGATTGCTGGTGATCGGGCGCGGATCGGCGGCGGGAGTTTTTGGCAGACTGCGCACCAACGCCTACGCCATCATCCGGCAGTCGCCATGCCCGGTAGTCAGCGTATAAACTGTACTACTGTCCATTGTGGGGCAGGCTCTCAGCCTGCGGCGGCCTCTCAGGCCGCCCCGGCCGTAGATCGCGATTGGCGGAGAAACCGCGGCCGTCCGTTGTAGCCGGTCTGGACGCGCTCGCCGGTTGTGCCCTCCCAGGATCGTCTTGTTTCATTCTTCCCTTGACACAGCGCAGAAACGCGCACTATCTTCCGGCATGCTTTCTCTACTGTGGCTGAGGTCTACAGACCTCTCGCGGCGCGCGGTGCTGAAGTCCGACCAGCGGGGGAATCCGTCGGCAATCGCTCGCGTGGCCACCTCCTCCGCTCTGGTGCCCTATCGCGCCTCCAACCCTGCGGGGGTGGTTTTTCAAGCGGGCTAAAAAGTAGCACCAAAGTGCTTGACAAATTACTTAAAGTAATGTACAAGTTACTTCAGGTACACTTCGGAGCACCCATGGCCGAATTTGAAAAACGTGCATGGTGGAATCTTTGTGTCGCGGTGGGCGCCGTTGTGCTGTTCGCCGCCTTTTGGATCGTGACTCGAAAGCCGGCCGCGTCGGCGGGGGCTTTTGGCATCCTCGGGCTGTCAGGGATGCCCTTCTTCCGGTTGCGCCAGCCAGCCAGTGATGAGCGGGACCGCGAGATCGACCGCAAGTCGATGATGGCGGCGATGAGTCTCTTTTGGATCTTGATCGTGATCGGTGCGGTGGGAATGGGCGTTCGACTGGGGTGGGACACGCTGGTGCAAGTGCCGGTGTGGGCCTTCAGCGCAGTAATCTGGGGCGGATGGATCGTCATTCTGACGGCGAAGTCGGCGGCCTCCATCCGGATGTATCGTGCCGGGTAAAGGCGAGGTGGTCCGCAACAACATCCGCCGGCTGCGCTTCGATGCCGGAGAAATGACTCAGGAACAATTGGGAAAACTTGCCGGGGTGACACGCCATACCATCATGGCGATTGAAGGCGGCAAGTACGACCCATCGCTGTTGCTGGCCTTCCGGATCGCGCGAGCTTTCGGCAAGAATGTCGAAGATGTCTTCATCTTTGCTCCATAAGAGCGCGGGTATGCGATTGCATCGCGCCGCCGGCATCATTCTTCCCCGGCGATTAACACGTTTTTAGCGAAACAGCCCGCTGGAGGGCGGACTTTAGTCCGCGCGGGGCTTTAGCCCCGCCCCGCTTCGGCCCGTTTTCAGTCACACGTTTCGAAAATAAATCCCTCCCCGGCACCCCACGCCAACCAAAACACTTACTAACCTGCCACCCTCCTTGGCAGGTCGTTCGCTCAACACCCGCCCGCTATCCTTGAGTCGGAAGGTAATTTCCGCATGATCATTTCACAGAAGCAACAAGAAGCCAACCGGCGCAATGCGCAGCACTCTACCGGTCCGGCTACCCCTGCGGGCAAAGAAGCCATCCGCTTCAACGCCCTAACCTACGGCCTCCGCACCCGCGCCTCCATCCTCCCCGACGAAAACGCCGCGGACTACTCCCAACTCTGGGACGAAATGGAAGCCGACTGGCAGCCGCAAACCCGCACCGAACGCCTCTACCTGGAAACCATGGTCACCTCCCAATGGCTGCTCAAGCGGGTTGCCGAGAGCGAACAGAAGATCTACCTGTTCATCGCATTCGGCGAAGAACGCTTCAAAATGTTGGGCTACGTGGCCAAACAACGCGCGCAACTGGAGCGCTCCTTCCGCACCGCCATCGCGGATATGAAACAGTCGCAAAACGAGCGGCAGGCCCGGCCCCAGCCGCAGCCCATCCAAACCCCGGCCGCAAAATCCGCGCCCGCGTCAGTTGCGAAGCCCGCCGACCCGCCCGCACCGCGCCCGGATTACATCATGTCGGAGGGCCAGCAATCGAATCCGATCTACTGCGCCCCCGTCACCCCCGACACCCGTTAGTCGCCTGCCCACCGGCTCTTTGACAACCCCACCCACGATCCCAATCGGTACGCAACCACTGTCTCCCCACCAGCCGCGAAAACCCCGAGTCCGGGCCCCGCCCCGGCGCCCCAAGCGCCCGAACCTCAGCACCCAGCACCCAGAACCCTCTTTACATCCAACCACTTGGGCTTTGATCGTTCCGGCCGCGGTCCTATATGTGCGTGCCCGAACCGGTGGCCAGGCTCTTCAGTTGTGTCGCCTCGGCCAGATCCGGCTTGATTTTGAGCGCCGTA
>PMVV01000441.1 GCA_003166475.1 Bryobacterales bacterium
CCGGCTTGCGTTAGCGGGTCAATTTGCGTAGCATCGCCTTGGAGGGCGGCCAATCTTGGCCGCAGCCGCCTTTTTAGGCGGCCAGAGCCGGCTGAAAGCCGGCTGCGGGCAGAAGTGCCCGCCCTCCAATTGCAAACTGACCCACTACCTACTTTCCGGCTGTAGCCGTCGAAGGCACCCACCTGGGATAACTTTGGCTAGAATGGCTGAAATGGCTTATCTACTTTGATTTGAGATGCCATCTCAGCCTAGCTGAGATGAACGGCTTTTGTTGCGCCTTCCAAGTCTCATTAGACGAGACGGGTTTTCGTTGAAGAAAGCAAACTTGGGTATGAAGAACCTCAATGAATTTCAAATCGATGAGGCTTTGCCTGCTGTCGGCGCCACTGACACGTCCAATCGCGCTTTTCTGTCCTTGCTGAAGCGATATAAAGCTACCAACGAGCCAAGTGAAATGCAAGACCTTTCCGAACGAATCGAAAGAATGATCTTCCACAAGCAGCACGAGAACGCCAAAGGTTAGACCTGAACTGTCCAGTCCGGCCGCCCAACGTTCCGATGTCTACATAGGAACGGATCGCCTTATTTCACAATGCCAAAGATCAAGAAGCCGCCACCGAAGAGGATTTTGGAACACCTTATTGAGCGCTACCATGACGGTTCGAATACAAAGCTCCGATTTGCTCGAATTGAAGCAGTGGATGGGATCCGAGCCTACCGTACCAAACGGAGACTGGTTTAAGCGCTTCAAAACCGGCACACTGGCGGGGCACGGCGAAGAAGTGTGGCGGACGGGCATTGCACCGGTCCCGTTAGACTGAGCTATAAAGAAGGCAGAGCTTCCCAGTGGTCCGGTTCCCGGCCACGCACAGCGGTTTTGATGCACCGCCTGTCAGGCTGCTACCATACTGTTCGGCGGCGGGAGGCTCCAAGCCTGGCTCGGATCGGGCTTGCGGGCTCGATTGGGCCTCTCTGGGGTTACCCCAGGGTAACGTGGGAACTGGCATTTCGTCGCGTGAGCGGCACTGCGCGGCTGCGCAGAATGGCTCACGCAGGGTCGGACTCGTTGGAGCCTTCCGCCGCCGCTAACCATGCCGGTCCCACCGCTTGTGGCCGCGCTGGCCAGATCCATTGCCGCCGGCGCGCCAACCATCGAACAGATCGTGGCCCGCGCCAGCCGGACGCTGGGCAGGCGTTGGCGCTGGCTTCGACCCTTGGCGCGGCGCTACGTCCACGCCCTTGCCGGTCGTACCCGTCCGCATCACCGCGATGTGGTCCAGTTTCTGCTTCGCGACAACGGCTTCCGCCGCGCCCGGTCGAGATACTCCACCGAGTTATCGGTAGAGCGGTGGCTGCAGGAACCGCAGCGGATGCAGCCCGTTGCGGCAGCCGCGACGTGGCGCGTTCCCGCCATCGAATCCGCCGGAGCGCTGGCCGATTGGCTGCTGCTCGATCACAGCGAACTGGAATGGTTCGCCGATCTCAAGGGACTCGGCTACAAGAGGAATCAGCCGCGGCTGCGACACTATTACTACCAGGTGCGGACCAAGCGCTCCGGCGCGATTCGCTTGATTGAAGCGCCCAAGGTGCACTTGAAGAAACTGCAACGGCAAATCCTGGCGGGGATCCTCGCCGCGATTCCGCCCCATCCCGCGGCGCACGGGTTCACCAAAGGGCGCTCCATCAAGACCTTCGTCGCTCCGCATGTGGGCCAGCGGGTTGTCTTGCGGATGGACTTGCAGGATTTCTTCCCGTCCATCGCGGGCGTCAGGATTCAGGCGCTCTTCCGCACCATGGGCTATCCTGCATCGGTCGCCGATCTGCTCGGGGGCATTTGCACCAATGCTACGCCGCGCGATGCCTGGAATGGGGCGGCCGCGTACGATGTCCCTCCCTCGCAGTTGCGGGAAGCGCGCGCCTTGTATGCGCGGCCGCATCTGCCCCAAGGCGCACCCACCTCGCCGGCGCTGGCCAACCTCTGCGCCTACCGGGTGGATTGCCGGCTGGCCGGTCTGGCGAAATCGGTTGGCGCCCAGTACACGCGCTACGCCGACGATCTCGCCTTTTCCGGCGGCGAGGCCTTTGAGAGGTGTGTGGAGCGGTTCGCCACACACGTCGCCGCCATCCTCCACGAAGAGGGTTTCAGCGTGCATCACCGCAAGACCCGCATCATGCGCCAGGATGTGCGGCAACGTCTTGCTGGCCTGGTCGCCAACCGGCGCATGAATGTGATGCGAGCCGATTTCGACCGTCTCAAGGCCATCCTGACCAATTGCGTTCGCCTGGGGCCGCAGAGCCAGAACCGCGATGCGCATCCCTATTTTCGAGCGCATCTCGAGGGCCGTGTGGGGTTCGTCGAGAGCGTTAATCCTGGAAAGGGGCGGCGGCTTCGGGCTATACTCGATCAGATCCAGTGGCAGTAAGAGGGGCCTGTACTTCATGAATAGCACTAGATTTCTCGACAACATCTGGCTGGATGTGCGCTACGCGCTGCGGACCGCGCGCAAGAATCCGGCGTTCGCGGCGACGGCAGCGATGGTCCTGGCGCTGGGCATCGGCGGCAACGCGGCCATGTTTTCCGTGATCCGCGCGGTGCTGCTGAAGCCTCTTCCCTATGGCGATCCGGACCGGCTGGTCGAAGTGTCGGTCGACAATCCGCGGCGCGCCGGGGCAAACGGCGGTTTCACTTCACGGCGCTATGAAGAGACGCGCAAGACTGCCCGGTCCTTCGCGGGTATCGGCGTTTTCTCGCGCTTCACCGAAGATATGGCGCTCTCCGGCGGCGGCGATCCGGAGATGCTCAAAGGAGCGCGCGTCTCGGCGAATTTCCTCGATGTCCTGGGCGTGCGGCCGCTGCTGGGACGCGTCTTCATTCCGGAAGAAGATACGGCCGGCGGTCCGCCCGTCGTCATGATCAGCTCCGGATTGTGGAAGCGCCGCTTCGCCGCGGATCCAAAGCTGGCGGGCAAGACAGCCATCCTCAACGCCGTTCCATGCGCCATCGTCGGAGTCTTGCCCGCAGGCTTCGAGTTTCCGGTTCCGAACCTCGATGTATGGGTGACCCGGCCGGCGGAAACGTCCGCGGTGCCGGCGCGCTTCTGGCCGTTCGTCACCACGCTGAAAGGATTCGCGCGGCTGCGGCCTGACGCCACTCTGGAACAGGCTCGCGCCGAAGCCGGCGTCTTGAACCGGCAATATGTCGCCGCCAACCCCGAAAGCCTCGATTCCGGCGCAGGCGCCGCGCTGCGCCTGGTCCCGCTGCAGGAAAGACTCGTGGCCGATGTGCGCCCCATTCTCTGGATGCTCTTCGGCGCAGTGGGCTTCGTCCTGCTGATTGCCTGCGCCAACGTCGCCAGCCTGCTGCTGACCAGGAGCGCCGGGCGCGCGCGCGAATTCGCCGTACGCGCAGCCATGGGAGCCGCTCGCCGCCGCCTGATTGCTCAAGCGTTGGCCGAAAGCCTGGTGCTGGCCGGGGTGGGCGGCGCGATCGGCATACTGCTGGCGAAGTGGGCCTTGGCCGCCATCGTCAGCATGCCCGCTTTCAATGTGCCGCGCGCGGGCGAGATCCGGCTGGACGGCGCGGTGCTGGCCTTCAGCATGGCAGTGGCGTGCCTGACGGGAATCCTGTCCGGGCTGCTTCCCGCACTCGAAGCGCCGGCTGTGAACATCGCCAACCTGCTGCGCGAAAGTGGCGCAACCGCAGGCCGGGGCGGCCGTGCACACCGGGCTATCTCCAGCCGCGGTCTGCTGGTGGTCGCCCAGATCGGCATGTCGATCGTGTTGCTGATTGGCGCGGCGCTCCTGATCGAGAGCGTGGCGAAGCTGCGCAGCGTCAATCCTGGATTGCAGCCGGCCAATCTGTTCACCGCCAGGATCGCGCTTTCGCCCGCGCGCTACGACACCAATCCGAAAATCCTGGCTTTCTTCGACGAAGTGCTGCGGCGTACCAATGCGCTTCCCGGCGTGCGCGGCGCAGCCTTCGCGCTGGCCATTCCGCAGTCCGTCTTGCTCCGGACCAATGTGCAGGTTGGCGTGCAGCCCGAAGGCGACGTGAGCAAGTGGCCCATGTGTAAGATCCAGAGCGTCACGCCGGGATATTTCCATTTACTGGGGATCCCCATGCGGCATGGCCGCGAGTTCGAAGAGCGCGACAATCGCCCCGGCGCACCGCCCGTGGCCATCGTCAACGAGAGCTTCGCCCGCCTGTTCGCGCCCGGTGGAAACAACGTCGCCGCCCTGCTCGGCCAAGTCATGCGGGAAGGCATGGACCGGTCCGGCTGGATGCAAATCATAGGAATCGTGGGCGACGTGCGCGAAGCAGGGCTGGCAGCGGAGGCGACGCCGGAGTTCTATGTGACCCCGCGTATGCACAGTTCGCGGACGGCTTACCTGGTGGCCCGCACTGAATCCGATCCCAGGCGGCTGGCCACGGCCATTCGCAGCCAGGTGCTGGCGGTGGATCGGGACCAGCCGATTTCAAACATCGCGACCATGGATGAGATCCTCGATTTGTCCATGGGCAGCCGCCGGTTGACCATGCTGCTGCTGGGTCTGTTCGCGGCGGTCGCGCTGCTGCTGGCGACGGTTGGCATCTACGGGGCGATTGCGTTTTCCGGTGCCCAGCGCACCCAGGAACTGGGCATCCGGCGGGCTCTGGGCGCGCAGAACCGCGATATCATGCGGCTCATGTTGGGCCAGGGACTGACCCTCGCCCTGATGGGCAGCGCGCTGGGCATCGGCGGCGCGCTGGCGCTGACGCGAGTCATGCGAGGGCTGCTCTACCGGATCAGTCCGGCCGATCCCGCGACTTACATCGGGATCGCGCTGCTGTGGATCGTAGTGGCGCTGGCCGCCAGTTACATCCCAGCGCGGCGGGCCGCACGCATCGATCCGGCGCAAGCCTTGCGCGTAGGATGAGGCCACGCCGCTTTCGGTGCCTTCGTTTCCGGCCAGGGGTCGCGCCGTTCTATGGCTCATGCCTGCATAGCGTGCTATCGTGCATGCATGAGGCAGCAGCCACGACCCATTCATTACACCGTTCGTGGGGTTCCGCCCGAGGTGGACGCCACTCTACGTAGAAAAGCCGCGCAACGCAAGCAGAGCCTCAATCAGGTCATTGTCGACGAACTGAGGCTGGCGACTGGCGAGCACCGGCGGCGAGCGGACTTCTCCGACCTTGTAGGCCGGTGGACAGCGGACCCCGCCTTCGACGAGATTCTGGCGTCACAGCGCCAGACCGATACGGACAAATGGAGATGAGAGTCGCGCTGGATACCAACCGGCTGACCGATCTCTTTCAAGGCGACGCCGCGCTGGCACAGTGGCTGGGGACCTGCGACGAAGTCTGGATTCCGCTCATTGTTCTGGCGGAGCTTAAGGCAGGGTTCCACGGAGCCACGCAACAAGGCCGGAATGAGGCTCTGCTGCACAGGTTCCTCGCTAAGACCACCGTCGGGGTTTTGCTTCCGAGCCGGGAGACGGCTGAGCACTACGCGCGCCTCTTTGTGCAACTAAAACGGGCCGGCAGTCCGGTCCCCGATAACGACCTCTGGATCGCGGCGCTGGTGTTGGAACACGATCTCCGGCTAGTCACCCGGGATCGGCATTTCGAGCGCATCCCCCAGTTGTTGCGCGGGTAGTCACTCGTAGCGCAGCGCTTCAATGGGACTCATCCGCGCGGCCTTGATGGCCGGCAGCAGCCCTGCAATCAGTCCTACAAACTCCAGCAGCAACGTCGAAGTCATCACCGCGAATTGCGAAATCTGCAAGTGAATGTCGCCCGAGCCGCTGGTGTCCTTGAACAGCGGCCCCAGCAGCGGCAGCGTCTGTAACGCCGCAGTGACTCCGTACCCGCACGCCACGCCGAGTACGCCGCCCACCGTGACGATCGTCATGGCCTCCAGCAGAAACTGGAACAGGATCGAACGGCTGGTGGCGCCGATGGATTTCAACATGCCGATCTCGCGCGTGCGTTGCGTTACCGAAACCAGCATGATGTTGGCCAAGCCCACGCCGCCGATGGCCAGCGTCAGCGTTCCCACAAACCCCAGCAGAATTTGCAGCGCCATCCCCATGGTGTCCACGATGCGCAGAAACTCGTTGAAAACGATCACCCGCACCGCGCGCTCGTCGTTCGGCGAGAAGTTATGCACGCGCGCCAGCGTCTCGCGCACCTGCCGCACCGCCTCCGCCCGAAACACCGGGTTCACCGGCATCCACACGATGAAGTCCGGGTACTTGATGTCGCGCAGCAGCGATCCCGTGTCATACGGAATGAAAATGCATTCGTTGTCCGGCTCGTTGTAGTTGGAGATCTGCGTCTTGGTCTTCAGCACGCCGATCACGGTAAAGTGCAGCCCGTTGATAGAGATGTCCTCGCCCTCGGGCGGGATTTCGCCGAACATCTTCCTGGCTGCTTCGCCGCCCATCACCGCCACGCGCTCCTTCTGGGCTTCGTCTTCCGGGCCCAGCCAACGCCCGGTAACCAAGCTCATGTTGCGGATGCGTCCGTACACCGGATAGACCGCGCGCACGGCGATGGATTGCGTGCGGTAGCCGCGCACCACGGATGCGCCATGCACCATGGCTTCGGGCGAGATGGCCACCGCCAGCGGCACGGCGTCGCGAATGGCGTCCACATCGGTGCGCTCCATGCGGATCTTGCGGCCGGCCCGTTCGCCGCCTGCCTGCGTGGAAGTCTGGCCGTCGAACATCAGCACCAAGTCCTGGCCGACGGCCATGAAAGCCTTGCGTAGCGCGAGATGAAAGCCGTCGCCATAGGAATAGAGGATGACGAAGCAGGCCACGCCCCACGCCAGGCTGATGGTGGTCAGGATGCTGCGCTGCCGGTTGAACTTCAGCGCGGCGGCGGCTTCGGCGAAGATGGAGCTAGCGCTCATAGCGCAGCGCCTCCACTGGCGTCAGCGACGCGGCGCGCCAGGCCGGGAACAGCGCCGAAGCAATCGCCACCACGGCCAGCGCGCCGAACGACCACGCCGTCGTGGCGCCCTTCACCGGCAGTCCCGCGAACATATCCGACTGCAGCGGCAGCGAATTCACCACCGTCGCCAACCCATACGCGCCCAGAAATCCCACCACCCCGCTGAGCCCCGCCAGGATCACGCCCTCCGCCAGAAAATCCATCATGATGCGCCGCCGCGTTGCGCCAATGGCCTTGCGCAGGCCGATCTCGCGCGTCCGCTCGGTCACCGAAACCAGCATGATGTTCAGCACCCCCACGCCGCCCAGCGTCAGCGTGATCACTGCGATGGCTCCCAGAAAAGCGGTCATCGAAACGAAGATCTGGTCCACCAGTTCCGCGCTCTCCACGGTGTCCCAGATGTAGACCGCGCCTTTGTCGTCCGGGTCGAATTGGTGATTGCGCCCCAGCACTCGCAGCACCTGTTGGCGCGCCGCCTTCCACCCTGTCAGCGAGGAAGGCACATAGATAATGTCATTCACTATGCCGGGATGGAAGTTATCGTCCTTGGGCGGCAGGTCGCGAACCATGGTCGCGTAAGGCACATAGATCTTGTCGCCGTCCAGCCCGTTGTAGCTGCTGTTCTGGTTTTTGGCCGGCATCAGTCCCACGATGCGGAACGGCAGGCCATTCAGGAAGATTTTCGTCCCGATGGCGGTCGGCCGCTCGCCAAACAACTGCTTGCGGACGTTGTCGCCCAGCACCGACACGCGTTCGCCGCCGGTTTCGTCGGGGTCCATCAGAAAGCGGCCCTCCGCGATGGGTATGGTGCGGATCTTGGAATATAACGGCTCGACGCCGTTCACAGTGAACGATCCGCTGTTATAAGCGCTGGCCACCTTTGCGCCATTTTGCAGCTCACCGATCACCCGGCTGACCAGGTAACATTCCGTGCGGATGTCGTCTATGTCGTCGTAGTTGAAGCGTATCTGCCGGCCCGCGCGCTGTCCGCCCACCTGCTTCTCCGTGCGCCCCGGAAACAGCAGCACGATGTTCTCGCCAAGCTGCTTGGTGTTATTGCGCTGGCCCTGCTTGAAGCCGTCGCCCATGGCTACGATCAAGACGATGGAAGCCACGCCCCAGGCGATGCCCGCCATAGTCAGAAAGCTGCGAAGCTTGTTGCGGAAAAGGCTGGATGCGACTTCCGATAGTAGTTCGTGAAGATAGCCCATAAAAGGTGCGGGCGGCCTGAGAGGCCGCCTCAGGCTGAGAGCCTGCCCCACTTACTGCAATATGACCTGCTGACCTACGTTGACGCCCTTAGCGATCTCCGTCTTGGAGCCGTTGCTGATCCCCATCGCCACCGGGATCTTGCGCTTGCCTGTCTCGCTCGTCGCATCGGGTATCTCAACCGACGCGGACTTATCCTTGTTATAAAGGATCGCGCCTTCCGGCACCGCGACCACGCCCTTGCGCTCCTCCAGGATGATCTCCGCGTTGGCGGTCATTTCGGCGCGCAGTTTGCGCGATTCGTTGGAGATCGACACGCGCACTTCGAAAGTGGTCACGTTGTCCTTCTCCACACCCATCGGGGAGATCTTAGTCACCTTGCCGTTGAACTTCTCGTCCTTGAAAGACTCCACGGTAATGCGCGCGGGCTGGCCCAGGTAGATCTTACCCACATCGCTCTCATCCACTTTGCCCTTGACATACACTTCCGACAGATCGCCAACCGTCATGATCAGCGTGGCGCCGGAACCCATGGTCAGAATCGAGCTGACCGCGTCGCCCACTTCCCGGTCGCGCGAAAGCACTACGCCGTCGATGGGCGAGACGATCGTGGTATTGCGCAGGTCTTCCTCAGACTGCGCCAGCGCGGCGCGGGCCTGTTCGATGGACGCTCGCGCCTTGGCGATGGCCGCCTCCGCCACGCCCAGGTTCACGGTGGCGGACTTCTGCCGGTTCACCGCCATGTCGTAATTCTTCTCCGCGTCGTCCACCAAGGTGCGCGCCAGCAACTGCTCCTTATACAGGCCGCGCGCGCGATCCATGTCGCGCTTGAGGAACGGCACATCCGGTCCGGCGGCGTCGACTTTGTAGCGCTCGTAGTCGGCCTCGGTGCTCTTCAGGTTGGCTTCCGCCAGCGAGAGAGCCGCCTGGAACTGGCGCACCTGCGGCAGCACGTTGTTCTCGTCCAGCTTGCAAATGATCTGACCCTTGTGTACGATCTCGCCAAAGTTGACGGGCAGACTCTGAATGATGCCGCTGGCCTTGGACTTGATCTCGACTTTGGTGACCGGCTCGATCTTGCCGGTGGCCACCACCGAGCGGGCCAGGTCGATGCGTTCCGCTTTCACCAGCTTCTCCGGGTCGATCTTAGGCGAACCGCGGCCGATCGCCTTCAGGGTGAACAGTGCCGCGCCCCCTAGCAGGGGAACCAGAAGGAATAAGATCCATTTGATCGATCGCTTCTTGCGGGAGGTTGCCATATGCGTGCCTAAGAGTGATACGAACAGGTGCGAGCGATAGTTCCGTTTTCCATGGCGCGGGCGGGGGCGGGAACGCGTGGGGCACAGAGCCGGGAACGGCGTGCAGGAGCGCATATATCACCAGGGCTAAGGCGGCGGCCCCAAAGAGCGCCCCGGATTGAGCGATACCCTCATTTTTTGGGTTCGAATGGTAATTCATTGGTTCTGGGGGTGTTGCGGCGGGCGATTCGGCATTTTCGGCTCCGGAATGGGGGGTTAACGGTTGGGCCGGAAGCGGACTGGGCTGGTCCTCGGGGTTCGGGGCGGAGGCGTGGCGGGCAGCCTGGAACTTTTCCAGTTGGCGCAGGCAGCGATCGATGGAGCGCTCGATGCTGGTTTCGTAGCGCGCGAGGTTGGCGAGTGAGTTTCGGCGAGCGCAATCGACGTCGAAGGCGCGGGTCAGGCGGTCGCCGGCGTCGGGCGGGGCGGGGGCGGGCGGCACACGCTCGGGGTTCAGCTCGTGGTTCCTTTTGTGGTTGACCAATTCCCGTTTGCGCGCAAAGTCCTCGGCGGCGACCGCCTGGAGGCGCTCCCGGTAGATGCCGGCCTCCATGGGGAGGGTGCGGTGGAGGCGCCATTGACCGGAGGCGATGCGCATGACTAATTCCTCTTCGCCCTCGCCGACGGGGCGGAAGCGGTCATGGAGGTCTTTGAGGAGGATAAGGAATTCTTCGGGATCTTCGTCGAGGAGGAGGTGTTTGTTGGCGCGCAGGCCGTGGACGAGGCGATTGCGACTGGATGCGGCTCTGCCCTCCGGGGTACGTGGGCCGGTTGATTTTTGGGCATTGCGGCGGTTAGCGCCGATCTGCGCCTCCGTCGGTTTGCGGGGTTCGTTCGATTTTTTTGTATTCGATTTATCCATGTTCGATTCATCCATATTGGTTGGGCGGGCGCGTTTGGCCCGATTCCACTTTGATATTAGGGGAGGGGCGGGGCGGATTCGGCGAACATTTTGCGCAAGTGGTTGAAAGGAATGGGGCGGGATTTTTTGTGGGGCGGTGACTGGGAATCGACCGCGTCTGCGGATGCTGGGGGGCTTCTGCGTTGGCGTTGATAAGATGGGCGCCGCTTGACGGTCGCGGGAGCAGGATGCGTTCCTCGCGGTGCGGGTGGTATGGCGGGATGGCGGGCGCTTTTGAGGCCGATCGTACACGCTACGTGGAACACAGTGAGCGGTCGCGGGCGCGTTTACGGGGAGTAATCCGTACGAGGGCCGTCGTGCATTGGGACGCAGGGCTTTGGATACCTCCGAGCGGGTACGGCAGGCGGCTCCGGTGATGTTCAAGATTGAGCAGGATTGAGCAGGCCCCCGGGTTGGCTATATGATTCAGGTTCGCTAGAATTGGATAGGAGTGTACCGTGCCGAAGCAACGAACAAGACGGCCCAGCAAAGAAGGCCTAGAGCGAAGGAGCGGACGCCTCGGCCTCGACAATCGCCAAGGTGATAACGGCGCGCAGATCCGTGAGAAGAGTGGCGACACCCGTATCGATAAGCTTCGCCAGACCTATGGCGACAGCTTCGCTCCCGGCATTCGAGGAGACGCACACTTGAAGACGTTGCTCGATCGAACGGGCAGCGCCTCGCTTTCCGATTACCTGAAGTCTACCGGGCGCTCGCCGGTTAGCGGAAAGGACACAGAAGACCGCGCGATCGAGAAACCTTCCAATATACGTTACGCTTCCCCTGAACGGTTTAGAGAAGCTCATCGGAAGACGAGTTCATTGCACGCCGGTCTGTTTCGCCGTCTCGCCGAATAGGCCGCCTCACGACAGCGGTTTCCTTGGAACATGAACCCTACTTTCTGACCCGCGAACAGATCGACACGATCCACCGGGACCAGATTGAAGCTTATGGCGGCTTGCATGGGCTGCGTAGCGAGCATGCGTTGGAGTCGGCCATAGCACAGCCGCAAAACGTCTATTTTTACGGTGACGGCGACCTCTACGAAATCGCCGCCGCATATGCCTTCCACATCGCCGAAAGTCAGGCCTATCTTGACGGCAATAAACGTACTGGGGTGCAGGCCGCCGCCGATTTCCTTGAAATCAATGGCGTCGACACGGGCTCTTTGCCAGAACTGGCCACGTACGAGGCGATGATCCGTGTGGCCAGGCACGAGTTGGATCGATCCGGTTTAGGGGCGTTCTTGCGTGACGTTTTGAAACCCAAGGCCTAAATCAATCTTCACAACTGTCGCGGGCGCGTTATCGGTCCTAGTCCGTAGAGACCAAGCGAACTGTAGGCACATCATCGGTTTGCGCGTTACACGGCCAGATGGTCCTTCGTGGAAATGCCGTGGTATACTTCAGGCTGTCTGAAAGTGGTGCTCTGTGGTGACTAATGCTCAGCGAGATTTCAGACATCTTGCGCCAGCCTCCGTGGTGGCTTTCCTCGGTATTCACGGCCCTCTTGGGTGCGGTCGTGCCCATTGCCTCTTGGAAGAGCCTGCCGATGCGGTGCAGATCAACGCTCGTCACGCGCGTCTGTACTTTGTTGCTTACATCCACGATGGAGTCCTCAAGGGTAGGTTCTTCAGGAAGTACCTGGGCAGGAAAAAAGCTCTGGCGCTCTCACGCATCGTTGAGGATTACCGCAAAGAACACGAGGACCGCATGCGGCGCGCCAAAGGTGAGGTCTCTTGAACCGTAGCCTACGGTCTTCACTCAGTCTGTCTGGTGTCCGGATCACTTGGCTGGTTTGTCGCCTACGGTGAGAAGCGGCGGTTCGAGGTTAGCAACGAGAAGCCGGCTTGCGGTCAGCGGCGATCTCTTGCCGGGCCCGCCTGCTGCAGTTCATCGCGCTGGCTCGAAACCTGAGCGTACATGGCATCCGGTGCGAGATCAATCTCACCGGGCCATGCGACTGCACCATAGTCTATAAAGACCTGCTCGAAGAATCGCTCATCCCGCAGTGGCGCGAGAACACCTGTCAGTTCCTCCGGCCGCAACCGCACACGCCCCGCCGCGCCGTCTTTGAATCGAACAAAGAGGCAGTAGCACGGCTCTGGTTTTACTTCGACTACGTCCCAATACATTGAACAAACGCTCCGTTCATGCCAGCGGTTCAATCTTCGCAGGGGCTCTATTTTCCCGGCAAAACCGCCAATCTTCCAACAATTCCTCTCTATGTATCGTCGCCCATTCCTGGACCAGGTTCAAGGCGCGGCGGGGTAGTTCGCCCTGGACCACATCCAGCGTGCTCAAATCGACCGTTGCTTCGAACTCACCATACCGGGCGTGAAAGTGTGGCGGCGGGTGATCATTGAAGAACATCCGGATCAAGATGCCATAGAACGCACTGATCGTCGGCATTCGCTTGACCGATTCTACCACCGCACAACCGCGGCGCGGCTCATGGGGCGGCTGAGCGGGGTTCCCGCACCCAGACTAGCGCGGGTCCTGGAGGACCCGCGCAGACCTGGAGGTCCGCCCCACTTATAATGGGACAAGTGCGTAACTTCTTCGTCCAAAACTTCGGCTGCCGGGCCACCCAGGCCGATGGCGCCGCGCTCGAGACGCTGCTTGCGGCCAAGGGTCTGGAAGCGGCGGCGGAGCGCAGCAACGCCGACCTGGTGGTTTTGAACACCTGCACCGTCACCCAGGCCGCCGATGAAGACGTGCGCCAGACCGTCCGCCGCGTGCATCGCGAGAACCCCGCCGCCCGCATCCTGGTGACCGGTTGCTACGCACAGCGCGCGCCCGATGAACTGGCCGCCATGCCCGGCGTGGAATGGGTCGTGGGGAATTCCCACAAGACGCAGATCGCCGAACTGGTCGGCGCCGCGCCCTATCACGGAAACATCTTCGTCGGCGATATCTTCGCGCAGCACGACTTCCTCTCCGCGCCCGTGGAGGACGCCGCCGGCGACCGCACGCGCCCCAACCTGAAGATCCAGGACGGCTGCAATAACCGCTGCTCGTTCTGCATCATTCCGTTCGTCAGGGGGCGCAGCCGCAGCGCGCCGGCGGACCAGGTGGTCGAGCAGGTGCGCAGCCTCAGCCGCCGCTATCGCGAAGTAGTCCTGAGTGGCATCAACCTGGGCCGCTGGGGCCGCGAGCCAGGGAGCCGCATGCGCCTGGCGGACCTTATCCGCCGCCTGCTCGATGAGACCGGAATCGAGCGGCTTCGCCTCAGTTCCGTCGAGCCGATGGATTTCTCCGACGAGCTGTTGGGCCTCATGGCTGCCTCGCCGCGCATCGCCCGCCACGTACACGCGCCGCTGCAGTCCGGCTGCGACCGCATCCTGCGGCGCATGCATCGCAAGTACCGGCCGCGGCACTACGCGGACCGCATCGCGAAGGCGCGCGCCCTGATGCCGGACTGCGCCGTGGGCGCCGACGTGATGGTCGGCTTCCCCGGAGAGGCCGCCGCCGATTTCGAGGAGAGCCGCCAGTTTATCGAAAGCCTGCCGTTCACTTACCTGCACGTGTTCACTTACTCGGAGCGTCCCGGCACGCCCGCCGCGGAACTGCCGGAGCAGGTGCCCATGCCGGTGCGCAAGGAACGCAATCGCATTTTGCGCGAGTTGGCCGCCCGCAAGAATCTGGACTTCCGGCGTGGCATGGTCGGGCGCACGCTATCGGTGGTGACGCTGCACGAGCCGGGCGCAGCATTGAGCGGCAATTATTTGAAGGTGCAGTTGGCGCGCGCCTGCGAGCCCAACCGGCTGATCGATGTGGAGATCGGCAGGGTGACTGAGGGCGGCGTGCGGGAGGCCGGTCCGGGGTTGGCGATCTGGGGACAGCAGCCAGCCTGAAGGAAGGCCGATTGACAATCGGCTTGCAGGTTGCCAACGTTGCCAACCTGTCCCACAGAGCAGCATGGCCGCAACCAAAGGAGGCGGCCTGAGATGAGAGGCCGCCGCAGGCTGAGAACCTGCCCCACATGAGCATGATGACTAGCGGGCTGACAGACGATCTGACTTTCGCCCTGCGCAGATGGCGCAAGAAACCCATCTCCGCAATCGCCGCCCTGGTGACCCTGGCCCTCGGCGCCGGCGTCAACACTGCCATCTTCAGCATCATCCACGCCGTGATGCTCAAGCCGCTTCCCTACCCCGCGCCCGATCGTCTGGTGCAGATATGGTCGGTGGACCTCGACCGCAACTTCAACCTGGGCGCCATGTCGACCCGCGATAAACAACTGGCCCCCACGCGCGAACTCGACCGCTGGCGCGACCTGAGCGCATCGTTCCAGGACATCGCATACTACCGGCCCTGGCTCACCAATTTCACCGCACCCGGAGAGCCGGAACGTGTCCCCACCGCGCTGGTCTCCGCCACCTTCTTCGCCACGCTGGGTGTGACGCCGGCCCTCGGACGCGCGTTCACTGTCGCGGATCTGGTCCCCGGCAAGGACCGCGTCGCGATTCTGAGCGATACGTTCTGGCGCAGCCGCTTCAGCGGGAATCCGGCGGTTCTGGGGCAGAGCGCCCTCATCGACGGTTATCGCAACACTATCGTGGGTGTTCTGCCGCCGGACTTCCGCCTGATTGCGCCTGCCATCGACGAACAGCCGCAAGTGTTTCAGCCCATCTCGATTCTGGCGGGCTTGAATGTGGGGACGGGAACCGCATTTGCGTTCGGGCGCTTGAAACCGGGCGTGGCACTGCCGGCCGCGCGCGACGAAATGTCCGCCCTTGTGCGCCGCTTGCCGCCGGAAGAAATACATGGCTCCGGCAAACGGGGAGTCAACCTGGTGCGTCTCGACGAGGAAGTTGCCAGCGGCCTCCGCCCGGCGCTGCTCATCCTGTTCGCCGCCTCCGGTTGCGTGCTGCTGATTGCTTGCGGCAACATTGCCAACCTGATCCTCGCCGATACCGCCGCGCGCCAGCGGGAACTGGCCGTACGTACCGCTTTGGGCGCCGGGCGGCGGCGTCTGGCCGCGCAACTTCTCACCGAATCGATCGCCCTCTGCGCCGCGGGCACGGCCATGGGGCTGCCGCTGGCGTGGTGGGCACTGCGGGCTATGGTGCATCTCTACCCGGGCCGCATTCCGCGCCTGGAATCGCTCGGTCCGGAGCCGGCCGTTTTCGCATTCGCGGCGTGTCTGGCGTCGATCAGCGCCGTGCTGGCGGGCGCCGTGCCGGCGTGGCGCTACTCGCGGTCCGATGTGCAGCAGGTTTTGAAAGGATCGTCCGGACCGGGCGGCCGCGGCGGCGGCCGTTTCCGCGGCTTGCTGACGGCCGGGCAGATCGCCGTGTCGCTGGTTCTGCTCATCGGCGCCGGACTGCTGCTCCGCAGTTTTCTGCTGCTGCGCGCCGTCGATCCCGGCTTCGAGCGCCACCGCCTGCTGACCGCGCACCTGCTGCTGGATAACAAGACTTACGCCGAACCAGCCCAACAGGTGGCCTTCGTCACGCGCCTGATGGACCGCCTTAATGCTATCCCCTCCGTCGAAATGGTCGGCGCCACCAATTCGCTGCCGCTATCGTTCAACATGCTCCTGAGCGTCACCATGACCATCGAAGGCCACCCGGAACTGGGCGAGAATGCCGAAGCGGATTGCCGCTCGGTGACGCCCGGTTTCCTGCAGACCATGGGCATCGGGCTTTGGGCCGGCCGCTACCTGCAGCCCGCGGATTCCGCCCCCGGCGGCGGCGTGCTGGTGAATCGCGCGTTTGCGCAGCAATATTTCGGCAATGACAATCCCGTGGGACGGCATCTGCGACTGGGTCCCGAAGCTCGCACAATTGTCGGAGTGGTCCCGGATATCCGCGAACTGGGACTCGCCCGCAAACCCATGGCCGCGATCTACCTACCCTTCGACCGGCAGCCCGGCCCGTTTGTGGATCTGGCGGTGCGCACGGCGGCGGACCCGAAACTGCTGGTGAATGCGGTGCGCGCGGCGCTGCGCGGCGTGGATCCCAATCAACCGCTGGGCAAGGTGGCCACCATGGATGACGTGCTGCGCGAGCAGGTGGCCAAGCCGCGCTGGTACGCGATTCTGGTGGGATCCTTCGCCGGTCTGGCGTTGCTGCTGGCCGCAGTTGGAATCTACAGCGTGGTGGCCTATGCGGTGGGGCAACGAACCAACGAGATTGGCATTCGCATGGCGCTGGGCGCAGGGCGCGCGAACATCCTGAGCATGGTGCTGATCGGCGGCCTGCGCGCGCCTGTGTGCGGCGTCGTCGCCGGGCTATCCGTGGGGGCCTTCGCCAGTAAGGTGCTGTCCAGCTTTCTGTATGGCATCCAACCGCTGGACTTTGCAACTTACTGCGCGGCCGCGGCGCTGGTCATTATGGTGGCTCTGGCCGCGGCCTATTTCCCGGCGCGACGAGCGACCGCGGTGGATCCCATGGTAGCTTTGCGCTGGGAGTGACACAAGACCTGCGGTATCCTGGGTCCTAGAGGGGTTAGACATGCCGATTACTCGCCTCAGTCCGGAGCAATTGAAGGAATTCGACCAGATGGTCCGACAAACTGCCACGAAGTTTCCCGGCGAGGTCATCAGGATCCGCTATTCCTTCGGCGATGACTGGTACGGCGACCCGGCGATCTTCTTTCGGATTCTCCTGGCGGATGGCGATCGCCGCAATGATCAGCTCGCGGCTCTCACGACGCGCGTCCGGAACGCACTATGGGATGCCCTGGGACCGGCCGGGTTGGACTACGGGCCCTTCTTCAGTATTCGCACCAAAGCCGAGCAAGATAAACTACAGGACCCGGAATGGGAATAGCCGACGATCTCCTGACGCTGGCCGATCGCCTCTCAAACCCGGCGCCTGCCGATCCCGAGCAGGCATGCTTTCGCCGCGCGATATCCACCGCCTACTATGCGCTGTTTCATTTACTGGTGCAGGAAGCTGTGCAAGGCTGGAGCGGATCGCCAGCGGCGCGTCTTGGATTGGAGAGAACCCTCGAACACAGGAACATGCGGGATGTCTCCCGAACCGTCTCCCAAGGTTCCTGGAGGGGCTGGAGCAACCCGCGGATTCCCGTGCCTGTCGAACTGAAGGACGTTGCCAAGACCTTCTTCGACTTGCAAGAAGCCCGTCACCAAGCCGATTACGATAATGGCAGAACCTGGACAACCGACGACGTCCGCGACAGGGTGGCGCTGGCCCAAATTGCCTTTGAAAACTGGCGAAAAATCCGCACCGAACCCGCGGCGAACGAGTATCTGCTCTCGCTTCTGGTCGGCAAGAAGCGAGAATGACCCGGCGAAAAACACCAGCGCGCCTACTCGCCGAGTAACTCCTCAACTACCCGATCGGTCCCATACAACTTGCGCAGAGCTTCCGTCATCCCCGCCGTGTGAACGGCCACCGCGCGATTGGTGGTGCCATCGTACACGAAGTCTCCCACCAGCGATTCGATGTTGCCGTCGAAGATCAGTCCCACAATCTCGGCATTGCGATTGATCACCGGCGACCCGGAATTGCCGCCGATAATGTCGTTGGTGGTTACGAAATCGAGCGGCGTCGCCAGGTCCAGCTTATCGCGGCCCTCCTTGTAGCGCGAAGGCAGATAGAACGGCCCATCGAAATCGAAACTGGCGGCGCGGTCGAAAAGACCGTAGAACGTGGTCTTGTAGGGCGCCTCCGTGCCGTTCATCGGGTATCCCTTCACCTGGCCATAAGAGAGCCGCAGCGTGAACGTGGCATCCGGATAGGTGGTCTTGCCGTAGGCCGCGAAGCGAGCCTTGCCCAGCTTCTCGCCGGCTTCCTGCTGCACGCTTTGCACGTTGTCTTCCTGCCACTTGATCATTTCGCGCCGCAGGGGGTCGAGCTTGCGCTGCAGCACGATCATGGCATCGGTGGAAGCCGCCACTGCCGCCTCGCCGCCGTCGACGAGTTGCTTGCGGACCGCCGGATCCGCCATCTTGGTCCCATTCACCAACGCCGTCGCCGCTTCCTTCGGCGAGCGCCCGTCCAGGACGATCTTCAGAAATGGATCGTCCGCACCCAGTTCCGCCACGTCCGCTTCCAGCGCGCCGGTCATGCGCGCGATCTCCATGGCCGGATAGGTGGGCGCCCGCGAGAACAAGCGCTGCCGCATTGAGTCCAACTGCGCCTCGTGATAGCCGGCCAGCCGCTCGCCGTCCGGCTTCTTGATCTCGGCCACATAGTCCACGATGGTCGCGGCGGTGCCGCCGAGTTGCGAATCGGTGCTGCGGTAGAACTGCTGCTTGGCCCGCGAAGCGGCCTTTCGGGTGGCCTCGGCGATGGCATCCCACGCGCCGCCGTAGGCCTGCTTCCACTCCGGATTAGCCATCACCTTGGCCCTGAAATCTTCATCGTCCTTGCGCTTCTTGTCCATCACGTTCTTATCCAGCAGCCCCTTGTAGCGGCCCTCGATAGCTTTCACGCTGTTTTGCAGGCCGAAGATGTTGGAGGCCACCTGGCGCGCCTGCTCCGTTCCCTGCGCGCCATATTGATTCAGCACCTCAACCCGGTGCTTCAACAGCTTCAGGATGATCGGCTCGGCGTAGTCCCTGTCGTATTCTAGCTGCGCCACCGTATCCAGCCTTTGCGTGCTGCCGGGGTGGCCAGGCACGAAGACCAACTCGTTGTCGCCGGCGCCCTTGGCATTCCACTTCAAATGATCCTTCGTGTCGAGCGGCTTGCCGTTCTCGTAGACGCGGAACAGCGCCATATCCAGGTCGTACCGCGGATAAGTGAAGTTGTCCGGGTCGCCGCCGAAGAACGCGGCCTGGTCCTCCGGTGCGAATACCAGCCGCACATCGGTGTACTTCTTGTAGCTGTAGAGCCAATATTCGCCGCCTTGATACAGCGTCACCACGTCGGAACGCAGGCCGGTCTTCTGCATGCTCTCGCGCTCGATATCGGCGATCGCCGCTTTGCGCTTGGTGAATTCTTCCGCCGGCGTCTTGGCGCCCTTGAGCGCCGCCACCACCGCCTGCGTGACGTTCTCCATCGACATCAACACGTTCACTTCCAGGTCAGGCGATTTCATCTCCTGGTCGGGCGTGGCCGCGTAGAATCCGTTCTTGACATAGTCGCGCTCAGCCGTGGAGTTCTTCTGCAGTTGGCCGCGCGCCACGTGGTGATTGGTCAGTAGCAGGCCATGCGCGCTGACGAACGAGCCGGAGCCGCCGTCGTTCAAGCGCACGCAGGAGAGGCGCACGTGATCCAGCCATTGCTGCGTGGGCGTGAAATGATACCGCTCCTCCAACTGCTTCACTGGCGGATTATCGAACGTCCACATGCCCTCATCGGCGCACAGGGGTAGGCAGGCTGCCAGCAGCCCGCAAGTCAAAAGTTTAGGTGTATGCATGCGAAAACTCCGAAATTGGATCGAAGCTCTATTATATGCTGCTCTGTGGGGCAGGCCCCCGGCCTGCGCGGGACTCTTAGTCCCGCTCTTCGGCAAGCGGGTGCGCATCGTGGCCGTGGATGAAGAAGACCTGCCGCCGCTGACCTTGCGGGAAGTCTCCAGCTTCGGCGTGGTGGCCGAGGATTCGATGGGCGCGCACTTTTACCCGTGGACCGAGATAGTGGAGATCAGCGCCGCAAAGAGCGACATGGTTTACTGGGCGCCGCTCGCGTAAGAAGTGGGGCAGGCCCTCGGCCTGCGGCGGCCTCTCAGGCCGCCCCGCCGCGCTGCGACGTTGTCCCGATCGAACGGTAGAATCAAACGAGGAGCGCCATGCCCATACGCAAACTCTTCCTAAGCTCCACCGGCGCCGACCTGCGCACCTACCGCGAAGCGGCATTCGCCGCCCTGCAAAAACTCGACGACTGGCACTGCATCCGCATGGAGGATTTCGGAGCGCGCGACTGGCACGTGGACACCTTCTGCCAAAACCAAGTAAAAGCCTGCCACCTCTTCATAGGCATAATCGGGCACCGTTTCGGCGACGGCCCCAAGGGCGCCAAAGAATCCTACACCCAACGCGAGTACCAAGCGGCGGTCGGAGCCAAGCTGCCGCGCCTCCTATTCCTGGCGCCCGACGACTTTCCAGTATCCGCGAACCTCCGCGAGCCCGGTTGGAAGCTAGACGCGCAGGACGCCTTCCGCCAGTCCCTGCGCGATGAAAAACGCATCCTCTCCATCGGCTTCACCACCCCCGATCAACTGACTACCCAAATTGTCACCGCCATTCGCAACTGGGAGCGCGAGTCCTCCGGCGCGCACGGAGCCGATCCCACGCCTTACCTCCGCGCCCTGTGGGAGGACACGCGCTACATCGACATTCGCGGTCTCAGGGTTGGCAACGAAGCCGTGCATCGCTTCGACATCGACAAGCTCTACACGCCCCTGACCACGGTGATTGCAGCCGTCGAGCGGAAGGAAGGGCCCGCAGAGCGCCAGACGGTTCCCCTGCAGCAGGCGCTAGAAAACCCGTGCGTGGTGCTGGTAGGCGACCCCGGCGCGGGCAAGTCCACCTTCCTGCGGCGCATCGCCTTTGCGGCCTGCGAGACGCTGCTGGGCAAGAACGCACTCGCCGCCGAGAACCTGCTTCCGAAGCCCTGCCCGTTCCCCGTGCTGATTCGGGCGGCCAGCCTGGCCGAGTACATCCGCAAGCGCAAGGCGGCGCCGGCCGGCGACTACCCCGCCGAAGCTGACGCGCCCGCCTGGCTGATCCACTATCTCGATTTCACCTCCCGCGAAAACAAATGGCACCTGGATGCCGATTTCTTCAGCGAGAAACTGGCCGGCCCCTGTCTGCTGATGCTGGACGGCCTCGACGAAGTTCCGGACCGCATCCAGCGCAAGGCCATGGCGCGGCTGCTCGAAAAGGCCGCGCGGGCGCACGGAACGGCGCGCGTGGTGGCTACCAGCCGTCCGCCTGCCTATGGCGGAGAAACGGTGATCCCCGGATTCGTCACCATCCAGATCGGCCCGCTGGAGGACACCGCCGTCGACACGTTCGTGGAGAACTGGTGCCGCGCGCTGCACGGAGACGGGGACAAGGCCGCCGCCCACCAAGCCGAGCTTCTGGACGCCATCCGCAGCAGGCCGGAAATTCGGGAAATGGCGGTGAATCCAGTGATGCTGACAGCGCTGGCGTCCTTGCATTGGAACCGCACCCGTCTGCCGGATCAGCGCAGCGAGCTATACGAATCGGTGCTCGATTGGCTGGCCAAAGCGCACGAAGAAACTCGAACCACACCAGCCGCGCAGTGCCTGGCCCTCATGCAGCACTTGGCCTATACGATGCACGCCGATCCCAAGGGCAAACATGTGGAAGTCACCCGCTTCGATGCGGCCGAAATCCTGGCGCCGAGGTTTCGCGACGTGGCCGAAGACGAGCAGCACGCCGCCGCCGACCGCTTCTTGGCGGAAGAAGAGATCGATAGCGGCATCCTGGTAAGCCGCGGCAACACGCTGCACTACTGGCACCTCACCTTTCAGGAGCACCTGGCCGCCAGGGCGTTGGCGTCGCGTGACGCGGACCGTCAGCGGCTGCTATTCGACGAAGGCAAGCTGTACCTGCCGGAGTGGCGGGAGACCGTCTTGCTGCTGGCCGGAATCTTGTGTAAGCAGGGTCAGGAGCGCATCGATGCCTTTCTGGCTCAGATCCTGGACGGCCTGGGAAGCGATGCTCCGCTGGCCGCGCGGGCACGCGCGGTAGGACTGATCGGGCGCATTTTGCAGGATCTGAAGTCCTGGAACTACCGGATCGCGGACGCGCGGTATTCGGAGAATCTGGGCCGCATGGTCGAGATTTTCGAAGCCAAGGCGGTGCGCGGAATCGATTTTCAGACACGTTTGGAGGCGGCCGAGGCGCTCGGCCAAGCGGGAGATCCTAGGTTAGAACAGGACAACTGGGTGCGCGTGGATGGCGGCCCTTTCCGGATGGGCGCGCAGAAGCCGGATGCTCCCGATGCCCTTGGGGACGAGCCGCCCGTCCACCAAGTGGAAGTGTCGCCGTTCTTCATCGGGCGCTATCCGGTAACGGTGTTCGAGCACGATCGCTTCATCGCCAGCGGCGGCTACAGGGAAGAGAAGTTCTGGAAGGCCGGTGGATATGGAGAGTTCGCCACGCCCGGACATTGGCAGCAGCAGCTTCGCTACCCGAACCGCCCGGTAGTCGAGGTGAGCTGGTATGAAGCAGCCGCCTACTGCGCCTGGGCGGAAGGCCGCCTGCCCACCGAAGCGGAGTGGGAGTGCGCCGCGCGCGGTGGCCGGGAGGGCATGCGCTATCCGTGGGGCAATGAAAAGCCGGATGAGTTCCGGGCGAATTACGCCGAGGGAGGGCCAGGGCGACCAACGCCCGTGGGAATGTATCCCGAGGGCGCCACGCCGCAGGGCACTCATGACCTTGCTGGAAACGTCTGGGAGTGGACTAATCCGAAGGGTCCGGAGAAAGGGTTGGGGAAAGTGATTCGGGGGGGCGCCTGGTACGACGGTCCGAGGTGGCTGCGCGTCTCGTACCGCGGCAGGATCGTTGCAGACGTACGGTACGGTGGCTTTGGCTTTCGTTGCGTCCGGGACATACCCTCCCCTTAGCCACCCCCAGCTACAATCAACCTATGTCATTCACCCGCGCCACCCTAGGCCGCACCGGCATCGAAGTCTGCCGCCTCGGCATAGGCTCCAGCTATGGCGCACCCGCCAGCGCCGTCGAACAAGCCTTCGACCACGGCGTCAACTATTTCTACTGGGGCAGCTTCCGCCGCAACCCCTTTGGCGACGGCCTGCGCGCGCTCGCCCCCCATCGCGACAGCTTCCTCCTGGTCACCCAATCCTACTCCCGCGTCGCTTCCCTGATAGGCCCCAGCCTCGAACGTGCCCTTCGTGCCTTGCGTTTCGATTACACCGACGCACTCCTGCTGGGATTGTGGAACGGCGCGCCGCCGCCCCGCATCCTGGACGCCTGCCGCAAACTCCGCGAGCGCGGCCTGGTGCGCTACCTGGCCGTCTCCACGCACAACCGCCCTCTGATCGCGCGCCTCGCCCCCGATCCCCAATTCGATATCTTCCACGTGCGCTACAACGCCGTGCATCGCGGCGCGGAGCGCGAAGTCTTTCCGCAATTGCTGGTCGAGAATCCGCCGGGGCTGGTCTCTTTCACCGCCACAAGTTGGCGCCAGTTACTGGGTCACAAGCGCATCCCGCCCGGCGAGCAAATCCCCACCGCGGCCGATTGCTATCGCTTCGTGCTGACTGAGCCCGCGGTGAATATCTGCATGACCGGACCAGCCGATGCCGCGCAATTCGAACAGGCCCTCGATGCGCTCCACCGCGGCCCCATGTCCGACGATGAACTCAAATGGATGCGCCGCGTAGGCGATGCCATCTACGGCAAACCGCGCCGGCCCCTCGGTCACACGCCGGCAAAATAAACCCCTCCCCCGTACCCCACGCCAACCAAACCACTTACTAACCCGCCGCCTCGCCAACAAGCCGTTTCCCCATCCCGCGCCCGCTAGTATGAAATCGGAGGGCGGGGTTTACCCCGCGCGGGACTTCAGTCCCGCCGCTCCATCAGCGAAAGGACAGATTCCACATGCTAATCTCCGACAAGCAACACCAAGCCAACCGGCTCAACGCGCAGCACTCTACGGGTCCGACAACGCCAGCAGGAAAAGAGGCCATCCGCTTCAACGCCCTAACCTACGGCCTGCGCACCCGCGTCACCATCCTCCCCGACGAAAACGCCGCGGACTACTCCCAGCTCTGGGACGAGCTGGAAGCCGACTGGCAGCCGCAAACCCGCACCGAACGGTGCTATCTGGAAACCATGGTCACCTCCCAATGGTTGCTCCGCCGCGTTGCCGAGAGTGAGCAGCAGATCTACGCGTTCATCGCATTCGGCGAAGAACGCTTCAGAATGTTGGGTTACGTTGCGAAACAACGCGCGCAACTGGAGCGCTCCTTCCGCACCGCCATCGAGGACATGAAGCAGTCGCAAAAGGAGCGTCAGGCCCGGCCCCAGCCACAGCCCGTACAGCCGGCCAAAAGTGCGCCCGCCCAGCCGCCTGTTCCGCGCCCCGACTATGTAATGTCGGAGGGCGCCGAAGCTCACCCGGTCTTCTGCTCCCCCCTCACCCCGGATAGCCGTTAGCGAATCTGCCCCCCTGGTCTTTGACAACCCGGCAAACGACCCCAACTGATGCGCAACCAGTGTCTCTCCGCCAGCCCCAAACACAACCACCAGCCACCGATCACCAGCCACGGCGAGCAAAGCGAGCCCACCCACCACCGCCTTTAGATCCCCCCACTTAGGCTTTGATCGTCCAACCAGGGCCACGCCACATCGCGCCATCCCGGCCCCGGCTCAATCGATTCCACCAGCTCTATCAACTCCGCGTGGCCGTATTCCGCCTTCACCCGCCGCAGATAGTCCGCATTGCTTGCGAATTCGCGCGGAGTGCGTCCCAGCCGCTTCGCCCCGAACCACTCTCGATCGCGATGCAGCGGGTCCACGATCTCGCCGTTGCGCACGATCATGGAGTCATACTGCACGCTGGCCGCCGCAAACGCCTCGACCGCCTCCTGCCCCGCGGGATCGCCGCTGCCGTAGAACCGGAAGCGTCCCTCCGCCAGCCGCAGCCCGCAGGCAATCAGGTAGAACCGCAGCGCCTTGAACTTCCAACTCACCGCTCCCACGCGCGACGGCCACTCGCCGAATTGGCGGTGGAAGCACAGCATCGAAAAGAACAGGTTCTCGAAGCTGTCGCGCCCGAAGCGCTCCAACAGCACCTCGTCAGGCGGCCACACCAAGCCATGCGTGCGCGCCCACTCGGCCATGCCCTCCGCCTCGGAATTGGAGACCTTGTCCGCAAGCTCTGGCCGCGACCGGCCCCCGCTCAGCGCCAGCGCGTCGTAGCCTTCGTTCACGAAGATACGGAACGCATCGCGCACGTGCGTTTCGTACAGCCCGTCTTCGTTTTGATGCCCTCCGTGCCAGCGCCCGCCCTGATAGATGGCGTGCCCGGCAAGCATTAACAGGCCGCCGTTCATTCTACCGTCACGCTCTTGGCCAGGTTGCGCGGCTGATCCACGTCGCAGCCGCGCCGCACCGCGATGTGATACGCCAGAAGCTGCAGCGGCACAATCTCCAGAATCGGCGCCAGCAACTCGCTCGCCGCCGGAATCTCGATGGTGTAGTCGGCCGTCTTGCGCGCGTCCTCGTCGCCTACGGTCGAAATCGCCACCACCGTGCCTTCCCGCGCCTTCACTTCCTGGATATTCGACAGCGTCTTCTCGTACAGCACCCGGCTCTCCTCGCTCGCAGGATCGCGCGTGGCCAGCACCACCACCGGCAGATTCTCGTCGATCAGCGCATTGGGCCCGTGCTTCATCTCCCCCGCCGGATAGCCTTCCGCGTGAATGTACGAAATCTCCTTCAGCTTCAGCGCGCCCTCCAGCGCGATGGGGAAATGCACGCCCCGCCCCAGGAACAGAAAGTCGCCCGCCCGGAACAGCTTGCGCGCCAGCTCTTCGTACACCGCATCGTGCGACAGCACCGTCTCCAGCTTGCCCGGAATGCGGCACAGCTCCTCCACCAGCGCGCGCGACTGGGCCGCTTGCAGTTCGCCGCGCGCCTGCCCCAGATACATCGCCAGGATGAACAGCGCCGTCAACTGGCAGGTGAATGCCTTGGTGGACGCCACGCCGATCTCCGGCCCCGCGTGCGTGTAGATTGCGCCCGCCGCCTCGCGCGTGATCATCGACCCCATCACGTTGCAGATGGCCAGCGTCTTCGAGCCCTTGTGTTTGGCCTCGCGCTGCGCCGCCAGCGTGTCGGCGGTCTCGCCCGATTGCGAGATCACCACCGTCAGCGTGCCCGCGTCCACCAGCGGATCGCGATACCGGAACTCGCTGCCGTAATCCACCTCCACCGGCATGCGCGCCAGCTTCTCGATCATGAATTTGCCGCACAGCGCCGCGTGCCAGCTCGTGCCGCAGGCGATAATCTTCACCTGCCGGAATTCGCGAAACTCCGCCGGCGTGATGTCCATCTCGTCGAGGAAGATCTGGCCGGTCTCCTGGCTCACGCGCCCCAGCGTGGTGTCCCGCACGGCTCGCGGCTGCTCGTAAATCTCCTTGAGCATGAAGTGCTTGTAGCCGCCTTTTTCCGCCATGATGGGGTCCCACAGGATGTGGGACACCTGCCGGTTCACCGGCTGGCCGTCGAAGTCGCTCAGCCGCACGCCCTCCGGCGTGAGCACCGCCAGATCGCCATCCGCCAGGAAGAACATGTCGCGCGTGTGCGGCAGGATGGCCGGCACATCCGACGCCACGAAGTACTCGTTGTCGCCCAGTCCGATGACTACCGGCGGCCCGAAACGCGCGGCTACGATTTTGTTTGGATCGGTGCGCGCGATCACCACCAGCGCGAAGACGCCGGCAAGCTCCTTCACCGCCGCGCGCACGGCCTCTTCCAGGTTTCCGTGGAAATGCTTCTCCACCAGGTGCGCGATGATTTCGGTGTCGGTCTGCGTCTTGAACTGGTGCCCTTCGGCCTGCAGTTGCTGCTTCAAGGCGAGGTAATTCTCGACGATGCCGTTGTGTACCACCACAATGTCGCCGGTGCAATCGCGGTGCGGGTGCGCGTTTTCCTCTGTGGGGCGCCCGTGCGTGGCCCAGCGCGTATGCCCGATGCCGTAGGTGCCGTCGATAGGGTTCAGCCGGATGGCTTCTTCCAGATTGCGCAGCTTGCCCGATGCGCGCCGCACGGCGAGCTGACCGTCATCGCAATAGACCGCGATGCCGGCCGAATCGTAGCCGCGATACTCCAGCCGCTTCAGGCCCTCCAAGATGATAGGAACCGCCTTCCGGTTCCCGATATAGCCAACAATGCCGCACATAGATTTAATTATAAGGGCCCGCCTGACTGGAATCCGCGGTGATTGACATTTCAGTCAGCCGCATCTTAATATGTAGCGTGTCACACCAATACTCGATAATCGCCATTGTCTTCGCAATGTCTGCCTGGTGCTCCGCGCCATCGAGAGTCGAGACTGCCCCTGTCGCTCGGGCCGCCGAAGCTCTCAGTAGACTTCCGCTGGCCTTCGAGAAGAACCAAGGCCAAGCCACGCCTGCGGCGGACTTCCTGGCACGCGGTGCCGGTTACAGCGTCGCGCTTTCGCGGGGCAATGCACATATTACGCTGCGCCGCGACAAGGATTCCGTGCCGGCGGCCGTAGACCTTCGCCTCGTGGGCGCGCGGAGTAATCCGAGCGCGGCCGGCAGCAAACCCCTCGCCGGCAAAGTGAACTACTTCATTGGGAACGATCCCACTCGCTGGCGCGCCGATATTCCGACCTTCGGGCGCGTGGAATACGCGAACGTCTATCGCAGCATCGACTTGGCGTACTACGGCAACCAGGGACGTCTGGAGTACGATTTCATCGTGGCGCCCGGCGCCGACCCCGCCGCCATCCGCATCGCAGCGGGCGGCGCGCGCAGGATTCAGGTGGACGGCGGCGGCAGTTTGGTACTCGAAACCGACGGCGGCGAGGTGCGCTTCCTGAGGCCGGTGACCTATCAGGAGATCGCGGGGACCCGGCATCCGGTGGATAGCCGCTACGTGCTTACGGGCTCAAACGGCATTCGTTTTTCGGTCGGCGCGTACGACACCCGCTACCCGTTGGTGATCGATCCGTCGCTGGCCTACTCCACATACCTCGGCGGATCGGGTTCGGAATCCGGTACGGCGATTGCCGTGAGCGTTGGTGGTAATGCGTTTGTAACCGGGCAGACCTATTCAATGGATTTTCCACTGGCAGACGCCGAGCAGTCTTCATACGGGGGAAACGGGGCGATATTCGTTTCCAAGCTCACGGTCGACGGGTCGGCTTTGGTCTACTCCACGTACTTCGGTGGACTCTACGACGACACCGTACACGCCACCGCAGTGGACAGAAGCGGAAGCGCCTACATCGTCGGAAGCACGATGTCGCCGGATTTCCCGCTTAAGAATCCGTTGTACTCCACATTGAACTACGGTGACACCGACGCTTTCATTACCAAGTTTAGCCTGGCAGGAAATGCCTTGGTCTATTCGACTTACCTGGGTGGCTCCGGCGGAGACTACGCCTATGGAGTCGCCGTGGACGCCGCTCACAACGCGTACATCGCCGGCACCACCTATTCCACCGACTTTCCGGTGACCTCCGGCGCGTACCAGACCTCTTGCCGCGCTCCCTGCAGCTTTGTCACCAAGATTAACCCAGCGGAATCCGCGCTGATCTGGCCCACGTACTTTGGCCAGACTTCCAGCCCAAATTACGGCCCGAGTGTTACAGCGATGGCTGTGGACTCGCAGAGCGGCGTTTACCTAACGGGATGGACCACAGGTACGCTTCCAGTCACGCCGGGTGCGCCCCAGCCCGTCTACGGAGGCAACCAGGATGCGTTTGTCGCAAAACTCAGCAATACCGGAGGCTCTCTAACGTACTGCACATACCTGGGAGGCAGCCAATGGGACTCCGCCTACGGTATCGCCGTCGATTCAGCAGGGAACGCTTACGTCGCGGGCTCGACCGAGTCCACGGATCTCCCTGCGACCGCCTCGGCCTTGCAGACCAAGTTGGCCGGCTTTGAAAATGCGTTCGTGGCTAAGTTGAACATCGCGGGGACCCAGTGGGAGTATCTCACATACTTAGGGTAGCCGGAACAATAA
>PMVV01000407.1 GCA_003166475.1 Bryobacterales bacterium
GGCTGAGAGCCTGCCCCACTAGGTTACAGCAAAGTGACTTGATACGGTTGCGTCTTTAGTTTGTTCTCTCCTACGTTTGCCGAGAAGTAGTATTCGGCAATTGGGGCAGAGGGATCCAGCGGGCCGAGCCGGGCTTCGTAGGTGCGGCGGCCCAGCAGGTGCGCCGCAACCGTGGACCAACTGGCTGCGCCGCGCGCGCGCACGTGCAGCGCGACGTTTCCGATGGGCGCTTCTCCGGTGGCCACCAGCATCAGCCGGACCGACTCTCCCCGCGCGAGCATGGTGGGACGGGTGGGCGCGAACAGCCGCGCGGGAGCTTCCGTATCCGGACGCACGGCCTGGTGGAAGGCGTCTTCGGTTTCGGCGGGGAGGTACCCCAGGAACTCCTTCATCGAGAGCCTCAGGCGAACCAGCGCCAGGCGCTCGAACTTGTTATGCATGGAGGCCAGCGTCCCGAGGTCATTGCGTGTGGCGACGATCCGCTGAAAGGATAGAATCGCGCGGCGGACCTGCGGCGCGAGTTGCAGCCACAACGGGACACCCTCCCGCGCGACCTTGTCGCGAGCTTCGGCACGCTTGCCTTTCTGCTTCAGGTCGAGGGCGGCCTGGAGGACGAGGTGCAGGCGGTGCGCGAGCATCCAGGCGTCCGCATAGGGGACCAGGAATTCCACGTGGCCCGCCAGATAGGCGAGACGCTCCTTCTCAATAGGTGAAGCAGCCGCGCCGAACAGTTCACGCATGGCGGCGGCCACCTCCTTCTGCGAGGCGATCAGGGCAGGCCGAATCTGGAAGTCCCGCCAGAACTCGAAGGCTTCGTCGTAGTCGCCTGTGAATTCCTGCTGCACGGCGTGGCCGTCGCGGACCTCGCCGCTGAAGGTGCAGAGCAGTTTGCGATCGCGATCCGCGGCATCCAGCACTTCCGCCAGACGGGAGGCGCGGCCGCCGGCGGCCTGCGTGCGCGCGAACGAGCGGTAATGATCGAGCGGCGCCAGGGCGGCGTCCCAACTGAAGCGCGCCTGGTAGACGGCGGTGGGGTCCACGATGCGATGGCGCCAGTGGATGCCGAGCAGTCCCTGGCAGCCCATGTCTGCCGCGCGGTTCAGATCGCGCTCGAAGCGATGCGCATGGAATTGCGGCAGCCACATGGAGGGGTCGTCCTCCAGCCAGGGAATGGGCCAGCGCTGGCGGCCCTCCAGTTTGCCGAAGACCTCGTTGACCGGGTCCCAGCCCAGCGAATCGCTGAGACAGGCGAAGATAATGTCGCCCGGCAGGCGTTTGTGGAAGTCCGCGAAATGGCGCGCCACGCCGCCCCAGCCGGACACCACCAGGTTCTTGCGGGGCGCGTTGCGGCGCAGGAAATCGTGGGCTTGGAGAAAGGGCGTGACGGAGAGCGGCTGGCCGGTCTTGCGGCTTTCCCAATTCATCTGCTCGTCTTCCCAAAGCCAGACGTCGTCGACTTCCGGGTAAGCCTCCAGCAGTTGCGCCAGGCGCGTCTCCAACAGGTCGCGCGCGGTGACGGATTCGATATCGAAGCGCGGGCCCGGGCCCTGCGGCTTGGCTTCCGGCGGCATGGCGCGCAGGATCGCGTCCGGGATCTGGTAGGGTTCGAAGCCCACGCCGGTGCGCAAGTCCAGCTTCCCCGCGTAGCGCAGGGCGGTGGAGAGCAGTTGGCGCGTGCGTGCGGCGATTTCCCAGGGGTCCCGGCCCAGGCGCGTCGAGTCCGAGCCGAAGACTTCGCTGTCATAGAATTGCGCCGCGCCCATGCCATAGCGCGAGGTGCGCTGCGGGAGATAGCCCCAGCGCTGACTGGCGGAGTTGTCGAGGTAGGCGCGGTGGCCTGCGCCGGCGAATTCGAAGGACAGGTAGGATTCGGCGGCATCCTCCGCTCCGGTGTAGACGTGCATGCCGAAAGTGTTGAAGCGCATGCGCAATATGTTTTCGAAGTAGGCGCGAAAGTCCTCTTCGTTGTACACGCTGATGCAATTCAGGAAATCGGGCCAGGGCAGCAGCCCGCGCACGGCGAAACGCGGCTGCGCGGTCCAGGGGTGGTTGGGCGGGGGCAGCAGCAGGTCCGGCGCGCGGTCGAGCGGATAGCTTTCGCCATCGATTCCGAAGAATGCTCCCTGGCGTCCCAGGAAATCGAAGACGGCGTAGAGCAGGGCCGCTTCGCCGGCCGCGGCGAGCGTTACGGCGCCATTGGCGGCGGCGATGGAATACGCCTCGGGATGCCGGAAACGCTCGGGCGCGAGAAGCAGGTCGAACGACAGGTCGCCGGGTTCGGCCGCGGTGGCGGCGGTGGCCAGGCGCACGTCGGCGCCGGGCAGCACGCGGGTCAAGCCGCGCAGTAGTTCGCGCTCAGCCAAGCGGCGCCGAAAGCTGGGCGCGGCGGCGGCGCGAATGAGCAGGCGGCGGGGCGGCGCGCCGCGTAACAGGGCCGCGACGGCGGCGGCCAGACTGGATTGGATGAGGAACTCCCTGCGATCTTGCATGCCTGAGCTATTACGTATCCGCAATCGCGGGCGGTGTCAAGCTGGGTTGCGTCTCGCGCGGTCTATACTCAAGGTGTCATGCTGCTCCTCCGTCGATTTGCGTTGTCCGCGGCCCTGCTTCTCACTACGATCTCGATCGTTTACGCGCAAGCGTCCCGTCCGGTAGATGCCCATGCTCTGGTGGAGAAGATTCAGAGCGAGCTCTCGGGACCTTTCCCGCCCGACGATGACAAGCCCGACGCCAACGTTCCGCATGGCGAATTCCTGCAGGGCGCCATCAGCGATTCGAAGATCTATCCGGGCACGGAAAATGGTTTTGAGGTTTACGTGCCCGCCCAGTACGACGCTGCCAAGCCGGCCTGCCTGCTGGTGAAGCTCGATGGCTTCGGCGCTTATGTGGGCACGGTGCTGGACAACCTGATCGCGAAACACGAGGTGCCGGTCATGATTGGCATCGGCATCGTTCCGGGAACGGTCTGGAGAGATCCGGCTGGAACGCCCAAGCGGGCCGCGGCGCGCTTCAACCGGTCCTACGAGTTCGACAGCCTGAACGATCATTTTCCGGAATATGTGCTCGACGAACTGCTTCCCGCGGTGCAAAAACTGAAGACTCGCGATGGCAGGCCGATCCGGCTTTCGGCCGACGGCAACGACCATGCCGTTACCGGCGGCAGCACGGGCGGTATCGGCTCCTTCACGCTGGCGTGGCGCAGGCCAGACCAGTTCACGCGCGTCTACTCCGTGATCGGGACGTTTGTGGCGATGCGCGGCGGGAACGAATACCCCGTGCTGATTCGGAAGACCGATCCCAAGCCGATTCGCATTTTCCTGGAAGACGGATCGACTGACGCCTGGAACCCGCTGTTTGGTTCCTGGTACGACGCCAATCTGAATATGGAGTCGGCCCTGAGTTTCGCGGGCTATGACGTCGCTCACGCGTGGGGCACGCACGGGCATGACGGCCGCCCGGGGCAGGTGATCTTTCCCGATGTGATGCGCTGGCTGTGGCGCGATTATCCGGCACCGGTCGCGAGCGGCGTGTCGCATAACAGCACGCTCGAGGAGATTACGTTGCCTGGTGAGCCATGGCGGAAGATACCGCAGTCTTTTCGAGGCGCAGCCGGGCTGGCCGCCGACACCAGGGGCTTCGTTTACCTGAGTGACTCGCTTGCGGCCACGATTTATCGCATCGGTCGCGACGGGAAGGCGGCGGTCTTCCTCCGGCAGACTGGAGGCGGCATTGCCGGCCAAGCGTTTGGTCCGGACGGAACGCTGTATGGTGTGGTTCCCAGCGAGAAGAAGATCGTCGCAGTGAGTCCGCAGGGCGAGCGCCGGACGGTTGCCGAAGGTATTGCGGCGCGTGGGATCGTGGTCACACACGATGGCACGATTTACGCGAGCGAACCGGGCGCGCACAGCGATATGCCGAGCCGCGTCTGGCAGATCCGGAGCGGCGGGAAGAAGGAGGCTGATCGGGGACTTGTCTCTGCCTCCGGGGTTGCCCTTTCGCCGGACGGCTCTCTGTTCTATGCTGCCGAGAGAGCCGCTAAGGGTAGCCGGAACAATAA
>PMVV01000047.1 GCA_003166475.1 Bryobacterales bacterium
TTCCGGCGAACGTGTTGATGTCCCCTGCGGCAACTCCCTGGCACGCGATCGGCGTCTGAGTTTGGCACACCACGCGAACCACATTATTGTCCGGATCCGCGATGTACATATTGCCAGCGGAATCGACAGCCACACCGGAAGGCCTCGAGAGCTTCGCGGCTGTGGCCGGGCCCAGGTCCCCTGCGAAGCCGGCGGGCAAGCTGTTATCCCCGGCCACCGTCGTGATGATACCTTTCGTGTTCACTTCGCGGATCACGTAGTTGAAATAGTCCGCGATGTAGAGATTGCCGCTGCCGTCAAACGCAATTCCCGTTGGGCCAAAAAGCTCAACCGCCCCTCCCGCGATGAGCGTGACCGCCGTTCCGTCCCCGGCATAGCCCTGGGTGCCATTACCGGCGAACAAACTAATAATGCCCGTGCTGAGATTAACCTGGCGAATCCGATTGTTGACGGTGTCCGAAATGTAGAGAAGGCCGGAGGAATCGAAAATAACGTCTGATGGGCCGAAGAGGAACGCGGTGAGGGCCTGACCTCCGTCGCCGCCATAATTGCCTTGACAGGGCGATACAATCGCAGTATCGCAAGTCCCGGCAACGGTCGAAATGGTGTATGCCGGCGGAGCCTGCGCCTGGCACAGGGCCGGGGCCAGCGCCAATAAGAAGGCGAGAGCGCCTGACCAGCTTCCGTGTACTCTATCCGAATCAATCGATTGTCGAATCAGCTTCATGAATCCCTTGTTTCGTGGCCCGCCGCTCAACGGAACCGGTACTTGCGCAGCAACTCCGCCACCGGCGTCAGCCGATCGCGCACACGCTGTTGTTCCGGCAGGGAAAGCGGGACGAGCCGAATATGCTCCAGAACTCTATCATAAGCCTTGACGAGTTCCACCGCTGCGCGCGCGGCGGCCAGGCGNNCGGAACCGGGCGGGCCGTTGGCTCTCCAGCCGATCCAGCGCCGTGCGTTGCTCCGGCGTGAGAATCTGGTAGAAAGCGGCCCGCGCTTTCGACTGCGCCAGAGTCAACTGGCCCGTGAGACTGCCCAGGGTGTTCGAGAGCTGCTCGATGCCGACGACGTTGTTGCTCTTCACGGCGTCGTTCAGGGCTTGGTGCGCGGTCTTCAGGCTGGCGCGCAAGGCAGACTCGGTGGCTTGAGCGTTGCCGAAAATCGAGGTAGCCTGCGATTGCTGCTCGGCAGTGAGGCCCAGCTTCGCGGTCATCGATTTGACGCGATCTTGCACGCCGTGCGGGCCGCCCGCCGTTTGCCCCATTAACGCCGCCGCCACCGCGGACGACAATAGTAAGGAATACAATGCGTTTTTCACGATTGCGAATTACTCCTGGAACGGGAAACGCGGCCCGGCGCAACTGCGTTACGGCTTTGCTGTTAAGGCTTTGTAAAATCTAGGGACTGTAAGCCGGGGCCCGTGCGCCGGCGCGGTCAGCGAGTCAGGGAGTAGATCAGCGTGGGCCGCGCGGCGAGGCGTGTCTCTCTCTCGAACTTCATGCCGAGCCGCTCCATGACGCGGACCGAGGCGCGGTTAGGCACGTCCGTGCGCACGTAGACCCGCGTGAACAGGGCCGCGTCGAAACCGTATGCGAGGGCGGCGCGGGCCGCTTCGGTGGCCAAGCCTTGTCCCCAATAGTCCGGCAGCAGGCCGTACAGCAGCTCGATATCGGGTGCATCGTCGATATAACGAAACCCGCAGAACCCGGCGGGCGCGCTGGCCGGCTTCGGCAGCACACACCAGAGTCCCACGCCATTCCGGTTGGCGGCGGCCACCCCGTGTTCCACGGCCTCGGCAGCCCGTTTACGGGAAATCATCTCGTCATCCCAAAGGTAGCGGCGGACCTGCGGATCGGTCCAGATCTGGTGCAGCGCGTCGATGTCGTCGAGCGACCAGGGGCGCAAGATCAGGCGCTCTGTTTCCAGGGTGGGCAAGCCCATGCGCTCCCATTTTAGCGCCGGGCAGCATGCGGCCCGACTTGCAGCACGACCGCCACTCTGCTGGGTGATTTCACCCACCGTGCGGGGCCTACCGCGCGCGCAAACCCTTATATTTCAATGGGCGAAGGGTGGCTGTGGAATTGCAACGACCCCTTGCATCCAGTTGCATTAAGAGGAGATCCGATGAATTTCGACCAAGCGCCCATGCTTGTCATTTGGGAAGTAACCCAGGCGTGCGACCTAGCATGCGTACACTGCCGCGCATCCGCCCAGTCGAGCCGCCATCCGCAGGAGTTGAACACCGCGCAGGGCTTCGAACTGCTCGACCAGATCAAATCGTTCGGCAATCCCCTGATGGTTTTCACCGGCGGCGATCCCCTGAAGCGCCCGGACCTGTATGAACTGATCCGCCACAGCGTCGAGATCGGGCTGCGCACCAACGTCACGCCCAGCGCCACGCCCCTGCTTACCGAAAAGGCCATCGACCGCTTCCAGGAGTGCGGCATTTCGCGCATGGCGATCAGCCTGGACGGACCGGACGCGCAGTCGCACGACGATTTCCGCGGCATTCCGGGCACCTTCGACCGGGCCATGATGGCGCTCTATCATGCCAAGAAGATCGGCCTCGAAACGCAGTACCAGACCACGGTGACGCGCCGCAATCTGGCGCGGCTGCCGGAGATGGCGAAGATCGCGGAAGACGTCGGCACCAAGATGTGGAGCCTGTTCTTCCTGATCGTGACCGGGCGCGCGCTGGAGAATATGGACCTGGCCGCGGAAGAATACGAGCAGGTATTCGATTTCATGTACGAGCTGTCGAAGACCGCGCCGTTCGCCATCAAGACCACCGAAGCGATGCACTACCGCCGTTACGTGGCGCAGCGCATGAAGGCCGAACACCGCTCGGCGCCGGAGAACGAGAAGACCGGGGCGGTGATGTGGCGCACGGCGGGCGTCAGCGACGGCAAGGGGTTCGTCTTCGTTTCGCACACCGGCGAGATCTTTCCCAGCGGGTTCCTGCCGATCACGGCGGGCAATGTGCTGCGGGACTCGCTGACCGATGTGTACCAGAATTCCAGCCTGTTCCGCTCGCTGCGAGACGTCGATCAGCGCGAGGGCAAGTGCGGCATCTGCGAGTATCAGAAGGTGTGCGGCGGATCGCGCGCGCGGGCTTATGCGCTGACCGGGAATTACTTGGCGGAAGATCCGCGGTGCACCTACCAGCCGCACTTGGCGGAAGCGATGGCTGGATAGCGGGCCGGCGGGTGCCGACCAGAAACCGCTCCCTGACGGTCGCGGCACAAACACAACGCGAAGCATCCGCTCCTTCACAGTCGCGGCTCAGTAACGGTGGCGGCTCAGTAACGGTAGCGGCTCAGTAACACGCGCGGGCCGGTAGCGGTTGCGGAAGGATAGACCGAATCATGTTCAGCGTGCAGGCCGATGAGATCCGGGAAGCGGCGCTCCGTATCCGCGAGGTGGCGCGGCGGACGCCGGTGCTGCGGTCGCGCACGTTGAATACGCTGACCGGCGTCGAGGCGCATCTGAAGGCCGAAAACTTCCAGCGCGGAGGGGCTTTCAAAATCCGGGGAGCGACGAACTTCCTGTACTCGATTCCAGAGGCGGAGCGCGGGCGGGGCGTGGTGGCGTACTCCTCGGGCAACCACGCGCAGGCGGTGGCGATTGCGGCGCGCAGCCTGGACATGCGGGCGACGCTGGTGATGCCGACGGACGCGCCGCGGTCGAAGCTGGAGGCGACGCGGGCGCAGGGGGCGACGATCGTACTCTACGACCGGCAGCGGGAGAGCCGCGAGGCGATCGGAGCGCAGATCGGCGCGGAGAGCGGGGCGACGCTGGTGCCGCCGTTCGATCATCGGTGGATCATCGCCGGGCAGGGAACGTGCGGTTTGGAGATTGTCGAAGAGCTGCCAGACGTGGACCTCGTCGTCTCGCCGGTCTCGGGCGGCGGCCTGCTCAGTGGCGTCGCCACGGCAGTGAAGCGGCTCCGCCCCAACGCCAAGGTCTTTGGCGTCGAACCGGAACTGGCCGGCGACACGGCCGAGAGTTTTCGCGCCGGCGAAATCGTCACATGGCCTGCGG
>PMVV01000110.1 GCA_003166475.1 Bryobacterales bacterium
CCGCTCGCCCGCCGTCACGCCGCGCAGCCGTTCGGTGACAAACTGGCGCAGCATGCGGCGCGCCCAGGCGAGATAGTTGGTTACGGAGGTTTCCGCGACGCCGTGGCGCGCCGCCAGATCGGCGTAAGATGGCCGATCACCGGTGGCCAGGTCGTAGGCTTCGAAGATTTCGAATTGAACCAGCTTGCCGGATGCTTCGCAATGCGCGCGCAAGTCGTCGAGGGCCAGTGCGAACAACTGGCGCTGCCACTCGCGTTCGAAGACCTGTTCGGGCGATTCGGCGGTGGCCGCCCGCTGCTCGTCGAGTGGCTCGAACTCCACGCCGCCTCCCCGCTTTTGGCGGTTTTGGGCCGCATGCTGGCTGGCGGCGAAACGTTCGACCGCCATGCGGAGGTAGGTGCGGAACGACGCCTTCGCCGGGTCGAAGCGTGCGAAAAAGTCGCGCTCAGAGGCGGCGGCGAAGAAGCTCTGGGTCAGGTCCTTGGCGTCCTCGTTGTTCTTGCGAAACTTGACGCGGATGAAGCGGTAGACCGGTTTCCAATAAAGCGCGCTCACGCGTTCCAGCGCCTCGTTCGGCAAGCCTGCGCCGGAACTCGCAGCCTCCAGGAGTGAGAGTTGTGTCGACGGAAACTGGCCGTGCGAGCCGCCCATCGTAGTGTCCGGATCCAATCGCGCTCCCCCCCACGCATTATATCCAGCGATGATAGCTGAGTCGCGGTGGATACGGGTGCCTTCCGGGCCCGGCGTATTCAGAATTCGCACATAGGCCGCCTCGCCAGGCCCACAGTCAATAGCCGGCGGCCTTGGCTAAAGCCAGCATATCGTCGAGAAGCATCCTCAGATGGGGGCATCGTTCGTATGCTCGATTTGGATCGAGCTTGCCGAATAATGCGGAACCGTCTACCACCTTCTTGTATTCCCGGCCGTAGGTTCTGTAGACACGATGGAGTAGCTTCGCTGGAGGTTGCTGGAGGTTGACTGACTCTGGGCGAACCGCGAGGCCCATCAGGTGAAGCCCGATCGCAACTGGAAATATTTCGTGGTTGCTCAGCAGCCAAGCTTCCGTTTCGTGAACAGCGAAGTGCTGGCGGAAGCGCGAGTCGCCAACCTGGCGCTCCAGTTGGGCTTTGGCCCAAGTGCACTTCGCATCCGTGGTCAGGTTAGGCGGAAATTCCAGGCCGGCACGGTACAAATCGAGAAGGCCGATGACCGCAATCAGCCGGCTGGAGTTCAGATCCCTCTCGGCCCGCTGGGCGAAGCTCTTCCGGTAGTCGCCGCTCCCCGAGAATCGCACGGGGTCTATTCCGACCCCGCGCGAGAGTCTTGGATCGAGCCAGCGCTTGAGAAACGAAGATAGCGCTCGCTCGGTATAACCCTCGACGTAGAGCGCAAACTTCACAAGACTGCGGCGGCCTCGCCGGAGAAAATGAAACGACCGAGTGAATAATCCTCGACCCACGTCTTCAATTCCTCCGGGCCGACAGTCTTCAGTTCGGTGTGGTCTCCGGCCCAGTTGAAGACGGTGGTGGCCGGGAGCGTATCGCCGAAGGCATCCAGCATCTGCGGCGAGTGTGTGCTGAGGATAACTTGCGTCCGGGTGGCAGCCTGGGCGGCAAATTCGGCGATGATCGGAAGCATGGATGGATGCAGACCAGACTCAGGCTCGTCGATGGCTATGAGCGGCGGCGGATCGGGTGTGGCCAGGATCGTTAGCAGAAGCAGGAAACGCAGAGTACCGTCGGATAGGTCCGCGGCGCTGTCTTCGCGACGTCCGTGTTTCCGCCGGACATATAGTTGGATTCGGTTTGGCTCAGTCTGGGGAAAGGACAACTCGGCGTAGTCATCGGGAAAGGCCGCCGACATGCCGCTATCGATTGAGTCCTTGAAGTCGCCCGCGTATAGCGTTTTCAAAACAGGGATGAGGTTCTGCCCGTTATAAGAAATGCGCGTCTCTCGCCTAGAGACAGCGGACCGTCGAATTGGCGCGTCTTCATCCACTTGCAGGTCCTGGTAGATGGCCCATGCCCTGAGCTGTTGCTGAAACATATACGGCACCGGATCTGTCCAGAGCGCCGAAAGCAAGGATAGGTAAGTTTCCGTGTCTGGTAGCCGGTTGGCCGCCCCTTGTTCTACCGTCAGGGCATCCCCGTCCCTGAGAAAGACCGGCGCAGACTGGTCCGAGAGCTTCAGCGACTCCGCTTCGACCCTAAAACTCGCGGACTGAGGCACCTGTACCAAGCTGAGGCTGTATGCGTCTTGTTCTGCTGGCGGCTGACTGGGAGTAATACCACTGCCAATCCCGAACGCAACCTCTTGCGCCGTGCCGCCCCACAACAATCGCGGCAAACCGCCCTTGCTGAGCACGAAATCGCGCAAGTTGCCGGCGGCCGAAGCTCTAATCAGTTCCAAAGCTCGCAGCAGATTCGACTTGCCGGAACCGTTTGGGCCGATCAGCACGTTCAGACGTTCTGGATTCCAGACCACGTCCTTGAATGACATGAAGCCGGAAACCTTCAGCGACTGAACGTACATACCTAGCTATTGTACCAGCGCCGCCCTTCCTGCTCCCGCCGCATATACTCGAGCTCGAACGTGCCGCGATCCCGGTGGTCGGCCCGCAGGTGATAATCAAAGCGCGCACATCGGGATGCTCGAAGCGCAGTCGCGCCACCGCGTCGGCCAGTTCGATATCCACGCCGAGATCGTAGGAGTTGAGCTTGAGCTCGTAGCCGGGAACTACGGGAGACTCTTCAGCCCCCGCCAGCGTCAACGTGGCCAGCGGCGACGCTATGGCGCGACGGCCGCCGGAGCAACTCGGCCATAAGCCCATTGGACGGGGTTCTGGGATATCTGGCCGCCGGTCACAGCGCCCGCGCCGACGCCAGATAAACCGCGTTCAACAGGAACTTGAACGTCCCGAACGGCTGCCCCCGGAACTGCGGGCGGAACGCGAACAGCACCACGTGCCCGCTGCCGAAACGCGCGTCCACCAGCGCCGGTTTGCCCAGCACCGCCTTCTCTCCGCTGACGTAGCCGCTGGCCAACAGGTCCTTTGCGGCGAAGCGCGCCGCCACCCGCACTTCGCGGTCGCCCTGGTTGTAGCCGGGCGCCAGGTTGAGGTCGAAGGCCTCGCCGCCGGTCACAAACGCAATCGCATCCTTGGGCATGCCGAAAGCCAGCGGCTGCGACGTATCCACCGTGAGCCGCACCAGCGATCCGGGACACGAAAACGGCGCCCCGCCGACATTCAGCAGCGGCAGCGGAAAGAACTCCCGGGGCAGATCCGCAGCCGTATCCAGCGCGATCAGCGTGCCGCCCTCGCGCACGAACTTCTGCAACTCGACCACGCCCTCCGGACCGATGCCGCCGGTGTACTCGGGCCTCTGCACCATCGCCTCGGAAGTGGCGCCCTCCCGCCGGAACGACATCTCGCCGTTGCGCCAGCCGTTCAGGATCGACGTCACCGATTGCGATGCCAGGATCAGGCTGTCGAACCGCGCACGCAAGCCGCCCTTGCCGAAATCCGCGTTGTGCAGCAGCGTGTAAGGCACGTGATAGCGGTCCAGCAGCCACTCAGTCCAGCCTTCGTCGGAGTTGGCGGTCCAAGGCTGGTAGAGCCCCACGCGCGGCCGCCGCAATTCGTAGGCGGGGGTGGGCGCGGCATCGGCCAGCTTCACGCTCACGCTGAACTGCCGCGCGAAATTGTCCGCGCGCGCGCCATTTTCGGTGTACGCGCTGTCCACCACGATGGTGCCGTCAGCCGCCCAACGCACGGCGCCCTCGCGATCCATGAAGAACGCCGTGGCCAGGAACGCGTCGTTCTCGCGATGATCCAGCAGCAGCACCGCGCCCTTGCCGGCCACCGATCCGCGCGCGCGAAACTCGCTCACCGGGTCGAGCGACGCGTCGAAATGCTCGTCGATGCGTTCCACGCTCAAGCCCATCTGCATGGGCAGCGTCCAGCCGGTAATGTCGTAGGGCTTCTCCTTCAGGTTCGGATAGTGCTGCGGTTCCAGCAAGTCGACCAGGTAGGGGCGAAAGGGTTGCGACGCGGGAATCACCAGCGTGCCTGCGGCGTACTGCTTTCCATGCGCGTGAAACTCCGCGCGCGCCCGCCGCACCTCGATGCCCGCCAGCGACAGCCGTTCCAGAAAGTCCCACGCGGTGGGCCAGTCCCATTGCTTCTCCGCAATTACGTACGCGTACGGCTTGCCCTCCGCGCCCGCGGCGATGGCCTGACGCGCCATTTGATAACTCTTCAGCAGATAGTCGCTGCGGCGCGTGGCGGCCTCGGTCAGCAGGGCCATGTCCGCCGTCAGCATGTATTCAATGGCGTCCCGCAGTCCCCATTTGCCGCCCATCCACGGGCGTTCGTAGAACATCGAGGGCTCGCGGGTGGCTGCGCCGTTGGCGAAAGCCGCCTGCAGATCGCCGGCCGTGTAGGTCTTGGGCGTGGCGTAAGCATAGCCGGCGGTTTCCGTCAGAATGCCGTGCATGTTGTGGAACGCGGGCGCGGAGCGCAAGCCGCCGTTCCACCAGGCGTCGAAGCCGAAATAGGAGAGCACACCCGGCTTGTCCTCGCGCGCGAAGCGTTCCCGCATGGCCGCACCCAGTTTGTTGATGCCTTCCATCACGGCCGCCGGAATATCGGGATTCAACGGTTCTGCATAAGGCGGCACGAAGATGCGCGCCGGAAAGGGCGGCGCCTGGTGCTGGTTGTAAACGATGTGCGGAAACCACTCGCGAAATAGCAGGCGCGACACGGCGCGGGTCTCTTCCAGGTTGAGCATGAACCAGTCGCGGTTGTTATCGTGCCCGGCATACTTCTGAAAGAGCCACGGCATGGGGGCGGTTTCGTAGGGCGTGCCCACGTTCTGCCGGTACCAATGCACGATCATGTCCAGCCCATCGGGATTGATCACCGGCACCTGCATCAGGATCACGTTGCGCCGCACCATCTCCACTTCGGCGCTGTCGTCGGTAAGCATCTTGTAGGCGAGCAGCGGCGCTTGCTGTGCAGGCGCGACTTCGCTGGCGTGCAGGCCGGAGTCGATCCACACCACCGCGCGGCCCTCTTCGGCCAGCGCGCGCGCCTCCTCCGCGCTGGCCTGCCCCAGCGCCAAACGCGCGCCGATCTGGCGATAGTGGTCCAGCTTCTTCAGGTTGTCGGGCGCGGAGATGAACGCGACGTACATGGGCCGCCCTTCCGAGCTGCGCCCGAACTCCTCCAGCCGGATGCGGTCGCTCGACGCGGCGAGCGCCTGGAAATAAGTGAAGATCGCGGTGGTATCGGCCAGTTTGTAGTCGTCCCCGGGAGTGTAGCCGAAGTGCGCCGCCGGAGTGGGCACCGCCGCGTAGCAAACTGCTGTCAGTGCGATCAGCGAGCACCAGCCACCAGCCACCGCCCACCAGTAACGGCGCGCGACGCGCGCCCCGCTACCCATGCTTGGCCCGAATCACGTCCACCAATTCCTGCACAGCCGCCGCGCTCTTCTGCAGCATGGCCTGCTCTTCCGGCTGAAGCTTCACCTGGTAGATCTGCTCGATGCCGCGCGCCCCAAGTTTCACCGGCACTCCTACGAACAGGCCGTTGATCCCGTATTCGCCTTCCAGGTAAGCGGCGCAAGGCAGAACCTTCTTCTTGTCCTTCAGGATCGACTCGGCCATCTCGACCGCCGCGGCCGACGGCGCGTAATAGGCGCTACCGGTCTTGAGATATTTCACAATCTCGGCGCCGCCATTGCGCGTGCGGGTCACAATGGCATCGATAGTGGCCTGGTCCATCAGCTCGGTGAGCGGAATCCCCGCGACGCCCGATAAGCGAACTACCGGGACCATGGTGTCGCCGTGGCCGCCCATCACCACCGCGGTCACGTTCTCCACCGATACCTTCAGCTCTTGCGCGATGAACGTGCGGAAGCGCGCGCTGTCCAGAATGCCGGCCATTCCGATCACCCGGTTCTTGCTGAATTTCGAAACCATGTAAGCGGTCTGGCACATGGCATCCAGCGGGTTGGTGACCACAATCAGGATGGAATTGGGCGAATACTTCACGATCTGCTCGGTGGCGGTGCGCACCACGTCATAGTTAGCCAGCAGCAGATCGTCGCGGCTCATGCCGGGCTTGCGCGGGAAGCCGGCGGTCAGGATCACGATATCGGAATTGGCGGTGGGTTCGTAATCGTTGGCGCCGGTCAGCGTCACGTCAAAGCCTTGCACGGGTCCGGATTGCAGCAGGTCGAGCGACTTGCCTTGCGGGACGCCTTCAATGACGTCCACCAGCACCACATCCGCCAGTTCCTTATCGGCAACGCGGAGGGCGCAATTAGCGCCGACATTGCCGGCGCCTACAACGGTAATCTTTTTTCGCAATGGAAGCTCCTTTTCGAGAGTATTGAAACCGGATTATATCGTCATTCGCGAAGCGCATATAATGGGGAGTAAGATGCAGTCGCAACCGGCCACCGCCGCGGATCTATCCGGACTCTACGGCGAAGATTTCTTCGAATGGACCCGGCGCAACGCGCAACTGCTGCGTGCGAGCCGATTCGACCAGGCCGATATGGAGCACATCGCCGAAGCCGTCGAGGACCTCGGCAAACAGGATCTCAAGGAACTGCACCGCCGCTCGCGGGCGCTGCTGGCGCATCTGTTAGTCGGGCAGTTGCAGCCGGCGAAGCACCCGCACTGGCGGCTTGGGGCTGTCACGGAGGAGCGTATCTGGCTAGACGGCCTTCTAAAGTATAGTCCGAGCCTGAAGATCAGACTTGCGAACGAACTGCCGGTATATTACGCAGAGGCGGTGCGGCTCGCCATGGCCATGGCCCGGACCACCATTGATCGCGAACGGTTTCCCGCCGAGTGTCCGTTTACCGTCGATCAGATCCTCGATCCCGAGTTTCTGCCCCGGGTACAATGAAGAGGCCCGTATGCAATCGCAACTTGACCAAACCGCGGTAGGCCAATCGGGCCTGTACGACGAAGACTTCTTCGAGTGGACCCGCCACAACGCGGAGCTGTTGCGCAGCGGGCGATTCGAGCAGGCCGACATCGAACACATCGCGGAAGAAATCGAGGACATGGGCAAGCGCAATCTACATGAGATGAACAGCCGCGTGCGGGTGCTGCTAAGCCACCTGATGAAATGGCAGTTGCAGCCCGGGAAGAAATCGCGGTCGTGGGAGCGCACCATAGCCAGCCAGCGTACCGAACTCGGCCAGCTTCTAGAAGACAGCCCCAGCCTTCGGGTAAGTATCCAACCCAACCTGCGCCACATTTACCAGAAATCCGTACAACTCGCCGTCCTTGATACGGGCTTGCCCAATAGTCAGTTCCCGTCCGAATGCCCGTTCACGGTCGAGCAGATCCTCGACCCGGAGTTCCTTCCGTAGATGTTTCACGCCCTCGAAAAACAGGTTCAGCGCGCCTTTCACGATCACATCCAGGCGCGCTATGGCATCGATCTCGCGGTGGCCGTCGAGCAGCCCAAGCAGAGCGATTTCGGCGAGATGGCCGTGCCGGCCGCCTTCCAGTTGGCCAAGCTATTGAAGCAGCCGCCGCGCAAGATTGCCGCAGAGCTGGCGGCCGGGATCGGCGCGATTCCGGGTGTCTCGGCGCTGGAAGTGGCCGGCAGCGGATACATCAACATCCGTTTCGATCGTGCCGCATATGGGCAGGGATTGCTCACTCCCGCAGCCGCGGAAACAGCCGCGGCAAGCGGCAAGGTCATCGTCGAGCACACCAACATCAATCCCAACAAAGCGGCGCACATCGGGCATCTGCGCAATGCCGCCCTGGGCGATACGTTCGTGCGCATGCTGCGCGCGCGCGGCGAGCGCGTGGAAGTGCAGAACTACATCGACAACACCGGCGTGCAAGTGGCCGATGTGGTGGTGGGCTTTCATTACCTGGAACACAAAACGCCCGCCGAGGTCCGGCAGCTTACCGAAGACCCCGCCGTGCGCTTCGACTATCTTTGCTGGGACTTATACGCCCGCACTTCGGCGTATTACAGTGAGGCGCCCGAATCGCGCGCGTGGCGCAGCGAGACGTTGCACGCCATCGAAGCCGGCGGCGGCGCGCAGGGCGAAATGGCGCACATCGTGGCCGACGCGATCGTCGAGCGGCACCTGGCCACCATGCTGCGGCTGGGCGTGGAGTACGACGTACTGCCGCGCGAAAGCGAGATCCTGCACTTGCAGTTCTGGGCTTCGGCGTTCGATCTGCTGAAGCAGCGCCAGGCCATCTACCTGGAGACCGAGGGCAAAAACACCGGATGCTGGGTGATGCCCGCCGCGGCCTTCGCGGGCGATTCCGGCACGGAAGACAGCAAGGTGATCGTGCGTTCCGACGGCACGGTCACGTATGTCGGCAAGGACATCGCCTATCAGCTCTGGAAATTCGGCCTGCTGGGCAAGGATTTCCACTATCGCCCGTTCCTGCGCTACGCCGATGGCCGCGAGTTGTGGGTCTCCACCGATGGGCCCGATGGCGGTGGTGCGGCGCCGCCGTCGTTTGGCCGCGGCACGCGTGTTTACAATGTCATCGACGTCCGGCAATCGTACCTGCAGGATGTGGTGGTGGCCGGGCTGAAGGCACTGGGCTATGCGGAGCAGGCCGCGCAATCCGTGCACTTTTCGTATGAAATGGTGGCGCTGTCGCCGCGCTGCTGCGCCGAGTTGGGTATCGCGCTTTCCGAAGAGGACCGCCGGCGGCCGTACGTTGAAGTCTCGGGCCGCAAGGGCCTGGGCGTGAAAGCGGACGACTTGATCGACACGCTGATCTCGAAGGCGCTGGACGAAGTGGCCGCGCGCCACGCCGAAGCCACGCCCGCCGAACAGCGTGCCATCGCCTCCCAGATTGCCATCGGCGCGCTGCGCTATTTCCTGCTGAAGTACACGCGCAATTCGGTGATCGCGTTCGATTTTCAGGAGGCGTTGAGTTTCGAGGGCGAGACCGGGCCCTACGTGCAATACGCCGCCGTGCGCGCGCGGAACATTCTCCGCAAGCTGGAGGAGAAGGGCGAGCGTCTGCCCGATTTCGGTGCGGAGCTGACGCGCGCCGAACTCGGCCACCAGCTTGCGAGCGAAGACTTCTGGCAGTTGCTGCTGGCCGCCTCCAAAGCGGATGCGGCGGTGGAGCGCGCCGTAACCGCGGGAGAGCCGGCCCACGTGGCCAAGTACGCGTTTCAGCTCGCGCAAACGTTCAACAACTTTTACCATTTGTATCCGATCATCCACGAGGAGAACCGGGAGAAGAAGGTGTTCCTGCTGTGGATGACGGATTTCTTCCGGCGGCAGTTGGAATGGACGCTGGACATTCTGGGGATTCCAGTGCCAGATTATATGTAATGCCCGCCGCGACGTGTCACGCCGCTGGCAAGCGATCGCTCGAGTTGCGCTGCGCCGTCTGCGTTTGCTGCATCGGGCGACGACGCTCGACGACGTGAGGGTTCCACCGGGCAATCGGCTGGAAGCCCTCAAGGGGGACCGAGCCGGGCAGTACAGTATTCGCGTGAACGACCGATATCGAATCTGCTTTCGTTGGGATCGCGGTGATGCGCGCGACGTGGAACTCACCGACTACCACTAGGAAGATATCCGAATGAAGAGCAAGCGAATCAGACTGGCACCGCTCCACCCCGGTGAAATCCTGCGGGAAGATTTCCTCAAGCCTTTGGGACTGTCGATTAACGCTCTGGCGCGCGAACTCCACGTGCCGGCGAATCATGTCTCTGGCATCGTCAACGAAAGCGCGGCATCAGCGCGTTGATGGCGCTGCGGCTCGCGCGATATTTCGGCACATCCCCCGACCTTTGGCTCGGCTTGCAGCAGGATTACGAATTGGATGTGGCTCGGGACACCGCCGCCGCTAGGATTGAGATCGAGGTGCTCCCGCGGGCCAGCTAGTCGCGCGCGGAACATTCTGCGCAGGCTGGAGGAGAAGGGCGAGCATCGGCCAGATTTCGGCGCGGAGCTGACGCGCGATGCGCTAAGCCGGCGGCTTGCCAGCGAAGACTTCTGGCAGTTGCTGCTGGCCGCCTCCAAGGCGGATGGGGCGATGGAGCGGGCAGTGACGGCGGGAGAACCGGCGCACGTGGCCCGGCGGGCCACCAAATGTGATGAAGACCCAGTTGTTCAACCTGGAACATCGGTGACAGTTGTGGGACGGACAATCTTAAGGAACCTCAGCTCTTGCCGCCTGAAAGGCGGCTGCGGGCAAGATTGCCCGCCCTCCAGCGACGACATCGTGCTATCAACACCGGCTATCCTTCTTTCTTCATCTGCTCGACGAAGCTCAGGATATCGAACTGCTTGATGGCGCGGTCCGGGAAGAAGCTGTTCACGGCGTCCTGCTCGTCGGTAAACAAGTCGAACACCGTGGCGAGCTTGGTCATCACCAGGAGTTCGATATTGCGCCGGTTCAGGTTCTCCAGCTTCAGCGCGCCGCCTGCTTTGCGCTGGCTCGTTGCGCACATGACCAGCGCACCCAATCCGGTGCTGTCGATGTAGTCCACGTGGAGCAGGTTGAGGATGATGTTCTTCGAACCGGCGGCTGTCACGGCCGCCACCTTCTCGCGCAACGCGCTGGCCTCCGGGCCGACGGTGATGCGGCCCTTGAAATCCAAAATCACGATACCTTCGTGCTCGCGCTGCTGAATTTCGTGGCTCATATCAGACCGTCATCCGGAAGCCGATCGCCGCTTCCACTTCCTCGATGGGAACCATTTCGATAGCGTCCCACGGGCAGCCGTCCAGAAAGGCGCCGTCCGGCCCCTTGCTAGTGCACTTCTTGCAGCCGATGCAGAGCACCGGGTCCACCTCGATGTGGCCGAAGGGCGGATGCTCCTCATCGGGCACCCAATACATGCAATCGGCCACCGGACAATACGGCACGCACGCCGGCGAGCCGGCGCAACCCGTGCAGCATTCGGTAATGATGGCCAGTTCCTTGGGCCGCTTCTTGCGCGGCGTGGCGATGCCCTCCGACTTGGGCTCCAGCTTGACGACAGCAACGGCGGACATGCAAAGGATTATGACATAAACGGAGGGCGGATGGGCGAACCAGGCGGGCTCGCCGCGCCTCATCTTCGGTCTGTGGCCCGCAGTGCGCAGGCGCCGGCTGCGCTTTGTCCTCATCCCATCCGTCTGGAAACTTGTTCTGGTCATTGATGTTTCCTCCTTCTGCGCCGGCAATACGCCGCCAGGCGTTCCCCGTCAGGTCGTAGGCCGCGATCGAGAACGCACGGTGCGGATGGTTGTCCGGGACATAGATCCTCACCTGGTTGCTCGAACGGTGCGCACCCGGTCGCAGGATCTATGCAGAATCGGGCTCAGTGCGGAAAGACGCGACGGCTGCGAGTATGCTGGCAACCGATCCGGAACCAGCAATTCTCGCGGGAGGGTACGCAGCGTCTGAAGTTCTGGTACACTGGTTGTTTCACCGGCGAAGCGCGGAATGTACAGGTGCGTCGCCGTAAGTCTGGACGGGTGGCCGAGCGGTTAATGGCAACAGGCTGTAAACCTGTCGCCCCTTGCGGGCTACGGAGGTTCGAATCCTCCCCCGTCCACCAAAACACTTTAAAGGGCCGTTGTAGCTCAGTTGG
>PMVV01000122.1 GCA_003166475.1 Bryobacterales bacterium
CATGGGAAATACCATGATATCAGGCTGCACAAAGGGGCTCGGGCGGCGGGCGACCGCTCGACCGCTCCCTGACGGTCGCGGCTCGGTAACCTTGCGAAATCAACGCCACTGTTACCGAGCCGGCACCGTCAGGCCGCAGTGGTGGATCGCTTGTATTGCTGGTACGCCTGCATGAAGGCACGCTCGTAGCGGGCCTGTCGCTGAGAGATCCGGTCGAGGGTGCGGGCGCGAATAAGCGGGTCGTTTCCTGGTCCGTCGCCGAAGAGTTTTGCTTCGACGCGTTGCCAGTAACGGAATTGCCACTGGGCGGAGGCCATGTGCTCGACCAGGCGGACCTGGTCGGGGGTTTGGGGGTGGTAGGAGCGCAAGAACAGGTCGCGGATTTGCCTGAGCTCATCGAGGTTTTCGCCTGGCAGAGTGACGCGGGCGCGCAATCCGTGACGGAGCGCGTTGAGGCGGCTGACAGCCTTACCTCGGGGGGTGGTGGGACCGGTAGCTTTCAATGCATTGCGGCGGTTGGCCGCGATTTGTTTTTTGGTAGCCATGACATTTCTCGTTTATTTACGAACGAAGCCAATAAGTTGCTTGTTTACTTATGTTTGCAAAAATAGCGAAGCCAATTTCCGCGCACTGATGGAGGGGCTTTTTTGGGCGCCTTGCGCCGGTGCGGCGGATCGATGGTTCCATTTCCGACTTCCCAATTCCACGATAGCGCGGGGGTTCGTTCGGGAACGGCTCGGAGGGGCGCGGGTGGGGCGGCGCATCGGCGGCAGGTTATTGAGGGGATTGGGGTTATGGGGAGGGTAGGTTTCTTGGGGAGAGGTGTGACTGAAGGCGGTTTCCTCAATGTGGCTCGAATAGTCCCGGGGCGCGACTCGCAACCTGTGTCCCATTTTCCGTGACCATCATCCAGACGGGTTGGCGATCCCCTGGCGCCGGTTGTAGTGTGCTCAAACCGAATGGTTGTGTTCGGCATGTTCGAATCCACGGACACCAAGCTGGGAGACGAGTCCGAGCTGTTCCGGGATCTCGAGGAGTGAAACGGTCCTGACCTCAGCAAGACTCGTCATCGTACCGGGGCTTGTCCTCGCGGAGGTCGACTGCTTTCTTCGGGAGAACCGGGCCGCGATGCGCAAGTTGGTCGCCGAAATTTTCGACTCGGGGACGCGCTACGAATACGAGCCACCTGCCCCCTCCGATATCGTCCGTGCCCTCGAACTCGATGCGAGATTCAAGGACCTTGGCTTGGGACTGGTCGATGGGATGGTGGCCTCGATCGCGGAACGTCGCCAAATCTACCGGATACTGACCACCGATCGGCGCGACTTCAGCGTAATCCGGGTGGGGCCACGCCTCACCCGCGCACTGGAACTGGTCCCATAAACCGCCAGCGATGTCAGGCGGCCGCACTCAATCGGCGCTGGCGCAATCCAGAAGATCGCCGGGACTGGCGAGGTTCAATAAGTGCGAGGCGGTATCCCTCACGGGCGGCGTCGGTTCTTGCGGAATGAAAAAGCGCCGCGTGGCCAACCAGGGGCCTTCATAGTTCGCCTCAGGAGGGCTACTCGCCGGCGCCACTTTGGCCTTTTTCGCCTTCGCGCCGCTCTCGGTCCGATCGGCGATTTGCCCGCCTCCCGTCGGAATCGCGACGCGCGCCGCCAGCGCCAGCAGCGCAATGATTCCAGCCGACAATCCGATGTTGCGATCCATGGGTAATGCTCGCTCGAAGGCAGGCGAAGCCGCCTGCCCCGCTAAACAAGGGACCGTTCCCCATAAAGCGTGCTATCCCTTAGCGATTTTCAGCGGAAAATCGTTTGACGGAGGGACAAAAAGTCAGGCGCCGGCTGGCTTCAGCGGGTTCCGCGATTTCGAAATCGCCGGCGTCTCCGGCGTCTCGGGCTGCAGGTAAGTCGTCAGGTGCTCCTTCAACATGCCGAACGCCGTCTCCGGATCGTCCGCAAACCGGAACAGATCGAGATCCTCGGGACTGATGGTGCCATGCCGCACCAGCGCATCGAAATTGACGACCTCCTTCCAGTAACTCGACCCATAGAGCACAATTGCGACCTTCTTGGCCAGCTTCTGCGTCTGGGTCAGCGTCAGCACCTCCATCATCTCGTCGAGTGTGCCGAAGCCCCCCGGAAACACGATCAAGGCCTTCGACAGATACGCGAACCACAGCTTGCGCATGAAGAAATAGTGGAACTCAAAGGTCAGCCCGGGAGTGATATACGGGTTGGGGAACTGCTCGAACGGCAAGCCGATGTTCAATCCGATGGTCTTGCCTCCTGCATCGGTCGCGCCGCGATTGGCCGCCTCCATAATGCCCGGCCCGCCGCCGGAGCACACCACGAAGCGGTGCGTGCCGTTGTCGGTGAATTGCGCGGCCCACTCGGTGACCATGCGGGCCAGCGTGCGCGCATCTTGGTAATACTGCGCCAGGGGACCGTCGTCGCGTATCCGGGCGGAGCCGAAAAACACTACCGTGTCGCGGATCTTCTGGTGGCGGAAGACCGCTAGCGGTTCCAGATACTCGGCCAGCAGCCGGATGGCCCGCGCATCGGGGCTGTTCAGAAAATCCTGGTCCAGATAAGCCACCGGCTTGCGGCCGTCAGGCGTCTTATTGTTTGCCATTTTCCAGTTGCTCGATTCGTTTCTTCAGCTCGCGCATGGTCTTCAATAGCTCCGGCAGTTTGGGAAACGCCGTGATCGCGCGCAGCCAAACGTTGGCCGCAAACGCCGGCGAGCCGGAGACGCGCGCGCCAGCCGGCACGTCGCCGCCGATGCCGCTCTGCGCATACACGATCGCGTCGTCGTGAATGGTCAGATGGCCGGATACCCCCACCTGTCCCGCCAGTAGCACGTTGCGCTCCAGGATGGAACTTCCCGCCAGCCCGGTCTGCGCGCAAACGATGTTGTCCTCGCCGACCACGCAAGCATGCCCGATCTGCACCAGGCTGTCGATCTTGGCGCCGCGCTTGACCCGCGTCTCGCCTGCCGTGGCGCGATCCACCGAGGTCAGGCTTTGCACCTCCACGTCGTCTTCGAGCACGGTTACGCCGGACTGCACGATCTTGTAATGCGTGCCGTCGGCCCGCTTGGCGAAGCCGAAGCCGTCTCCGCCGACCACCACGCCATTCTGCAAGATCACACGATTCCCGATCTGGCAGAACTCGCGCACCACGGCGTGCGAATGGGCCAGGAAATCGTCGCCGATGCGCGCGCCTTCGTAAACCACCACGTGCGGATGCAGCACCGCATTGCGGCCGATGCGCACGCGCTCGCCGACCACGGCGAACGGCCCGATCGAGGCGCCCTCGCCGATGGCCGCCGTTTGCGCTACGAAAGCCAGCGGGTGAATGCCGGGCGCGGGCCGCGGCGGTTGATAGAAAAGTTCCAGCGCGCGCGCGAAATCCAGGTATGGATTGCCCGATACCAGCCGGGCCAGCCCGGGGGGGCCGCCGACCTCGCGCTCCGCCTCGGATACCAGGATGGCGCCCGCCCGCGTGTGCTTGACCTTGTGCGCATACTTGGGGTTCGCCAGAAAGGTCAGTTCGCCGGGACCGGCGTGCTCCATGCCGGCAACTCCCGTGATTTCGATCTCACCGCCGCCCGCCAGTTCGCAATCCAGCCGGGCGGCGATTTCGCGTAGTTTCATGGGCCAAGCTACAGGTTAGCTTAATGTGTTGGCAACGTGCCCCGCAACGCGTGCCCCGCAACGCGGAGTCGCAACGCGGAGTCGCAAACAAGTTGGCAACGTTGCCAACCTCCTATTCAGGCAAGCTTCGCTCGCCGGCGGGTCTGGAGACCCGCTGCAGGCGTGGACGCCCGCCCCACAGCGGCTAGCGAAGCTCGCGTCGGGCTTCACTGCGAGATGCGCAGAATCTCGGAGGCGACTTGCTGGAATACGCCGCCCAGATCCGTGGCGGTGGGAGAGTAAAAGTATTCTCCGGCGGGCTTGGCGGAATTGTAGATCGGGCTTCTGGGATCGTTCGAAACACGCTCCATGAAGGTTGCATCGATAGGCTCCGCGGAAGTTCCGCCCAGTCCGATGGCGTAGATGACGGGGACCAGGTTGGCGTCGTTCCGGATGGTGGTGGCCTGGTTGTCGGCGGCATTTAGGGATGCGGTCACCACGGCAGTCGGCGTATCCACGCGGATCTGGCCCACGTAGGGATTGCCGCTGGGATAAGTATCGCCCCCGGCGAAAGACTGATAGCCGGTGGTGACATTGCCGTAAAGGTCCGTAGCCGGGACATAGGCGATGTCCCTGCGCATTTTGGACTGGTCCGAAGACATGCCGCACCCAGTGAGGCCCGCGGCGGCCGTTTCGCTGGTCGTGCTGTCCGAACTGCTGGTGACGGCAAACAGGCCATACGTATAACCGGTGGAAGGGGCCGGCTCGCCGGACCACTCGGCAATCTCCCCTTGCAGGGTCGTGGTGCTATTGCAAGTGCTCTTAGGCGTGCTCACCAGGTTCCCGGTGTTCGAATAGTCGTAGCGCGTATCCACTTGGGTCTTCACCGGGAAATTCGCGGCGATTCCGTTGGGATGGCCGTCGGTAAAGAAGACGATCAAATTGAGAGCGCCGGGCTCGTTGACGGCCCGCAACTGCGCATACGCCTGGTTCAGGGCGCCAGCCGTGCCGGTATCGCCGTAGCACTGGACGGCGCCGATTACCGTCGCGAGCGATGGGACATTGGAGTCGAAGTTCAGGGTGGGCGCGTACGCCAGATGGTACCCGTCCATGAACGTAACCATCCCGATTTCATCCCTTCCGTTGGCGAAATAGCCGATAAAGTTCTGCGCGGCGGCGGTCATGGTGCCGCAGACACCCGCGTTCTGCAGGGAACTGGAGCGATCGATCACGATGATCATGACCACATCCCGCCGGGAGGCCTGTCCCTGAGCCCCCACCGTGGCTCCGGTTTGGCCCAGCAGCCGCATGAAAGTGAGCGGGACGGTCACTTTGGCCTGGATCGTAACGGTGCGCGTCTTATACGCGGTTTCCGCCACCGCGGGAGTGAACGACAGGTTGGTGGTGCTCCAAAACCCGGTTGGGAAATTGGCGCTGAAAAAGGACTGGGCGGTGGCGGTGGCGCTGGCCGTTTGACTGGTAAGGTCCAGGCCCACGCTGAGCGAACGTGCCGCGGCCAATGCGGCCGCGTCCACGGCCGCCGACAGTTTGGCCTGCACCAGATAGAGGATGCTGCCGTCCACCGCCAGGCCCACCAGGGGCAGCATAACCACCGCCACCATCAGTGACAGCATGGTCACCACCATGCCCCGCCGTCCCCGCCGTTTGTCAGAAGATCTTCCGGCCATAAACTCCTGCCCCGCTCATGTAACTGCCCCACGCAAAATCCGGCGAACTGAAATACGTCTCGGTCAGGTAGGCGACCTGGCCTCCCGTCAACGTGAGCACGCTGCCGAAGCCCGTCGCGCGATCCGCTGCGTTGGTGAGGTAGGCCGACGACGCGATATTGCCGCTGGCGCCGACGATGCCGGTAGGGGGAGTTCCGAACACACTGGAAAACAGGCTGGCGCTGCCCACTACCACGCGCTGAATAAACACGTACTGGCCCAGGTTCGGACAACTGCCGGTGTTGCCCGCCAGCCCGCCGGCCGCGCATTGCGGCGTATCGATGTACTCCACGGTGGAAAAAACAAACACCCCGTTGCCGCCGCTGGCGGTGACGTTCAGGCCGGACGCAAGCAGCAGCAGGAGGCTCTGGTTTCCAGCCTGCGTGAAGTCCAGCGCCTGGCTGTACATGTGGCCCGCGTCGCGGCAGATTTGCTCCACCTGCAAGGCCCGGATCAGGTTCAGCCCCACTGTGGCGAGCCCCATGATCACCGTGGTCCAGAGCAAAGTGCTCAGGCAGAATTCGATCATGGTGCTGCCCGACTGGCTAGTTCGTCCGCGTCCACGCATAAGCCATTCGCACCCCTCAACGCGCCGGGGGTATGCCTCCCGGAGAGCCCTCCATGCGGTCGAAGGCCTGCGCGCCGAGCGACAACGGCGCGGGATTGCGCAAGATCGGCCCCAGCGGAGGCAGGCTGTAGCCTTGCACGGAGACCTCCACGATGTTCCCGCCCTGGTTGCTGTTCAAGCCCGAGACCGGGGCCAGAGTGTTCGGCAGAAAGTACTGGATGTCGATCAGCGCGGCACCCGCGGAGCCCGCCAACAGCCCCATGGCGTTCTGCTGCACGACGCTCTTGATGGATGCGTCCTGCCCCAGTCCCGTCATCGTCTGGCTGGTGATGGCATACCGCACTCCTTCGCGCACGCCGTTCTGCAGCGTGGATTTCACATAGAATGCCCATGCCATGTCCAGAATCAGAAACACCATCGCGCACAGCGGCAGCAGCACCAGGGCGAATTCAACGACTTGCGAGCCGCGTTCACGAGATCTGGCCATACATCTAGTTAGTACATCGGCCGGCCGGGCGGAATCGCCCAAAGAAAATCGCCTGAAGATGCGGCGAAAAACGCCTTAGCGACAGCGAGGCAGACGACACAATACGATCGTCTGCCCCACGGACTGCCGAAGCCGCCGTTTCCTGCCGATAAGATTGTTGGGGGTGCGTCTTGAAGCTGCCGCCGCGCCAATCGGGGCAAGCCGTAGTGGAGGTCGCCCTGCTGGTTCCATGGCTCGTTTTCGCATTCGTGGCGGCATTCAACTTTGGAATCTTCGCCTACGCGCTGATCTCCACCCAGAATGCCGCGCGCTCCGGCGCTATGTATGCGTCCCAGTCGCTTACCGTCGCCCAGAGCGGCACTATCGTGACGCAGGTGTGCACTTATGTATTGGGCGAATTGGGAGATGCGCCGGGAGTCGGCTCCGGCGTGACAACCTGCACCGGCACGCCCGTCACTGTGACGGTGACTGCCAGGACTCCGGGGGCCGGCAACATGAATACGGTGCAGGTCTCGGTCACCTACAATACCATGCAACTGATTCCACTGCCCGGACTGATGGCCGGCTCTCTATCTATCACCCGCATGGTCGAGATGCCCATTCGGAACTGATATGCGCAAACACCAAGGCGGAAAAGGCAGCGCCATCGTCGAGTTCACGCTGGTGGCCATCCCGCTTATCTTTATCCAGTTCTCGATCGTCGAGATCTGCCGCGGGATGTGGGATTATCACAGCCTGGCGCAGGCCGTCAAAGCCGCGTGCCGGAGCGCGGCGACACGCGGCGCCGGTTGCGCCGGAGCGGGCTGCGCGACAACCGTGAGCCAGCTTGCCACCACCATCTCGGCCTACGCGCTCGGCATGCCCGCCTCGGCCCTCAATGTGACCTTGACATCCAACGCGGGCAGCGTGACTTGCGACCCCCTGAACGCGTGTGCCGGCAATAACACCGTGTGGCCGCCCGCGGGCGGCAATGCGGCGGGATCGGACATCGTCATCTCAGCATCGTACAACTTCACTTCGATGCTGATGATGTTTGCGCCCGGGACCAAGGGTATGCAGTTTTCCGGGGTGACGTTTACCGCGGAGTCCCGGCAAGTGATCTTGTATTGATATGCGGAAATCGACTGACTGGCGATGCGGACAAGCGGCCTTGATGATGACGCTGTCTCTGACGGTGATCCTGGGAATGCTGGGTCTGGTGGTGGATTTGGGATGGGCCTATTACCGGCAACAAGCCGCGCAGGCGGCCGCGGACGCAGCCGCGGTAGCGGCGGTGCGCGCGGCGGTGACTGCCGATCCCGGCGGGCCAACCTGCGCCAACAAGGTGTTTTGCGGCGCGGCCACCAACTGTCCGGCCATCGCGCCCCTTTCGCCCTCCACCAGCTTTGACAACGCCTGCATGCTGGCGTCGGCCAACGGTTTCACCACCTCCGGTATCGACACGGTCAGCGTGCAGGCCGGCATCACCAGCCCGGTGCCCACGGTTTCCGGACCGGCCGCCGCCTATTGGGCCATCGTGCGCGTCCACGAGGCCCTGCCGGCGCTATTTGGAGCGGCCTTCGCGCGCGGCGGTCTCAGCCCCGGCGCCATCGCCACCGCCGGAGCCATGGGCAGCGCCGGCGCCGGTTCCTGCATCTACATCCTCGATCCCACCGCGTCCGACGCCTTCCAGGCGGGCAATGCCGCGTCGGTGCAGTTGAGTTGCGGCATCTATGTCGATTCCACCGCCTCCGCGTCTAACTCCGCGGCGGCCATGTATGTCACCGGCGGCGCCACCGTCACCGCGCCGGTCATCGACGTGGTCGGCAGTTTCTATAAGGACAACGGCGGCAGCACCAGCGTAGTGCCCGCCACCGGAGCGAGTTCGGCCAACGACCCGTTTGCGAATCTGCCGTCGCCCACACCCGCCGGAAGCTGCCAGTCCGGCAATTTCACCGCATGGCAGGCGACTCAGTATACGCCCGCGCCCGGCACCTATTGCGGTTTCTCCCTGGGAAACGGCATGGCGCTGCAGATGAGTTCGGGCATCTACATCGTCAACGGAGGCACTTTCAGCATACAGGGCGGTTCTACGGTCACGTCCACGGGCGGCGTGCTCATTTACCTCACCAACGGGGCTACCGTGAACATCGCCAATGGCTCGAGCGTTACCTTGTCGGCGCAATCGTCGGGGGCCTATCAAGGCGTGCTCTTCTATCAGGACCGCACCATGCTCTCACCCGCGGGCAGCACCTTCGCCGGAGGCGCCACTATGAATCTGACCGGATCGCTATATCTCCCGCATGGCACACTCACTGTGAACAACGGCTCCGGAACCGCCGGCACTCAGATGGCGATTGTGGCCGACAAGGTCAACTTCCAGGGCGGCGCGCACCTGCTGGCCGACGCCGGTGGCACCCATACTGGGCTCAGCGCGGGCTACACCGTGTCCATGATTCAGTAACGGCCCGTCCCGACTGACCGGACCGTTACCGAGCCGCGACCGTAAGGGAGCGGTTCCCCCGTAAAGCACCCCAGAGCCGCCCGACCGTGCCAGTTTGCTGGCGGGCCACCCTGTACAATAAACGCATGGAAAGCCGGCCCGCCATGGATCGCCGACAGTTTCTAGCTGCGCTGGCCGCCCAAGCCGCACCGGACAGCCCTAAAGCCGACATAACACTGCGCATCTCGCCGGTAGAACTGGAAATCGCTCCGCGATGCACCATTCAGACCACCGGATATAACGGCTCGGCGCCGGGTCCGGTCCTGCGCCTGCGCGAGGGCCGGCCCGTCACGGTGGATGTGCACAATGAAACGCCCATCCCGGAGATTGTCCATTGGCACGGCCTGTTTGTCCCTTCCGAGGTCGACGGCGCCGAAGAAGAGGGAACGCCCATGGTCCCGCCGCATGGCTCCCGGCGTTACACCTTCGTGCCCCGTCCCTCGGGAACGCGCTGGTATCACACCCACGTCTCCGCCGGCCGGAATCTGAAACGGGCCACCTATACCGGGCAGTTCGGGTTCTTGTATGTCGAGCCAGCGAGCGATCCCGGCCGCTATGACGCGGAAGTCTTCCTGGCGCTGCATGGATGGGAGCCCTACCTCGGAACCATGGGCGCGGACGAAGGCACGCTCGATGTGATCTATCAGAGCTTTTCCGTGAACAGCCGCGCGCTGGGCTACGGCGATCCCATCCGCGTCAGAGAGGGCCAGCGGATAATGCTCCGCATCTTGAACGCCAACGCCACCATGTTGCATCGCCTGGCGCTCCCCGGCCACAAGTTCGAAGTAGTGGCCCTCGACGGGAACCGCGTGCCCGCGCCCCGCGAAGTGGAACTGCTCGAGCTCGGCCCGGCGGAGCGAGTCGACGCCATCGTCACCATGCGCCAACCGGGCGTCTGGATTCTCGGCGAAGTCGACGACCGCATACGAAAAGCCGGCTTGGGAGTGGTGGTGGAATACGCCAGCCGCCAAGGTCCGGCGCAGTGGGCCGAGCCCTCCGGCGCCCGCTGGGACTACACCATCTTCGGACGGCGGCCAGACACCCCGCCGCCGGATGTGGAGGTGGTGCCGCTGGTCTTCCGGCAGAAATTTGCGGGCAACCGCTGGGTGGATCACTGGACCATCAACGGGAAGTCCTTTCCCAAGACCGACCCGATTCGGGTCCAGGCCAACAGGCGATACCGGCTCCGATTCGATAACCAAAGCGACGAATCTCATCCGGTGCACCTGCATCGTCACTCCTTCGAACTGACGCAGTTCGCCGGGATTGCCACCTCGGGAGTCGTCAAGGATGTCGTGATGGTGCCGGCGCGCCGCCAGGTGGAGGTGGATTTCGTGGCGGATAATCCAGGCCCGTCGCTATTTCACTGCCACATGCAACTTCATATGGACTACGGCTTCATGGCCCTGGTCGAGTACGCCGGCAGCCCGCCGGCCGCGCCCGTCCGCCACGGTCATCAGGGCTAGCCCCCGCCGCCATCCGTCGCAATGCTAAAATAAACTTGCCGTTGGGAGGTCGTCTAACGGTAAGACTGCAGACTCTGGATCTGCGTATCGGGGTTCGAATCCCTGCCTCCCAGCCAACTCCGGCAGTGCGCCCATGCGCGCGCACAAACAGCCACTACACCTCCCGCTCCCGCGAGTACCATAGTGTGTATGGTGATCGGTGTTCCCCGGGAGAGCTTCCCCGGCGAGCGGCGCGTGGCGCTGGTGCCCGCCGTCGTTCCCACCCTGACGAAAGCCGGCTTCCAGGTCGTCGTCGAGTCCGGCGCAGGACTGGCCGCCGGGTACCTGGACACGGAATACGCCGCCAAGGGCGCCCAACTCGCCGCCGCGCGCGCCGAGGTCTTCCGCCTTGCCGACGTCATCGTCCAGGTGCTATGCCACGGCTCCAACGATCGCACCGGCCAGGCCGATCTGCCGCTGCTCCGCGCCGGCCAGGCCCTGGCCGGCTTCCTCCGCCCGCTCGGGCAGCTCGAAACCATCCAGCAGCTCGCCGCCACCGGCGTCACGGCGTTCTCCATCGAGCTGATGCCGCGCATCACGCGTGCGCAAAGCATGGATGCGCTGTCGTCCATGGCCACCATCTGCGGCTACAAGGCCGTGCTGCTGGCCGCCGACAAGCTTCCCCGGATGTTTCCCATGTTGACCACCGCCGCGGGCACCATTACGCCGGCGCGCGTCTTCATCATCGGTGCGGGCGTGGCCGGACTGCAGGCCATCGCCACCGCCCGCCGCCTCGGCGCAGTGGCCTCCGCTTACGATATGCGGCCGGCTGCCAAGGAACAGGTGCTCAGCGTAGGCGGCCGCTTCGTCGAACTCCCCATCCAGGTGGCCGACGCGCAAGACGCGCGCGGCTACGCCAAGGCGCAGGACGACACGTTTTACAAGCGCCAGGCGGAGTTGCTTGGCGATCAAGTCGCCCAGAGCGATGTGGTCATCGCCGCCGCCGTGGTGCCCGGCAAGAAGTCGCCCGTGCTGGTCACGCGCGAGATGCTCCACCGCATGGCGCCCGGCTCGGTGGTGGTGGACCTAGCTGCCGAGCGCGGCGGGAACTGCGAAGTCACCCGCGCCGGCGAAGTGGCCGAAGAACACGGCGTCGCCGTGCTCGGATCCATCAATCTGGCCAGCACGGTTCCCTATCACGCCAGCCAACTCTACGCGCGCAACGTCACCGCGTTTCTGTTGCACTTGTTCCGGGATGGCAAGCTCCACACCGATGCGGACGACGAAATCGCGCGCGAAACCCTGGTGACCGAGGGCGGCGAAATCGTCAACCCGCGTCTCCGGGAATTCTTTGCATTGCCGGCACTATGACAAGCGTTACCGAACCGCGACGATTGCTACCGACCCGCGACCCAATACCGAGCCGCGACCGTCAGGGAGCGGTTGTTCCGCCGAGGAGACAATGACCGATATCATCGCAAGCCTCTACATATTCATCCTGGCGGCCTTCGTCGGATTCGAGGTCATCCGCCGCGTCTCGCCCCTGCTGCACACGCCCTTGATGTCGCTCACCAACGCCCTCGACGCCATCGCCGTGGTGGGCGCCATCATCCTCGCCGGCGAACACAAAAGCGGCCTCGCCACGGTGCTCGGCTCCATTGCCATCGTGGCCGCCACCAGCAACCTCGTCGGCGGCTTCATCATCACCGACCGCATGCTCAAAATGTTCAAGGCCAGCAAACCCAAAAAGCCATGACCACGGAGCTCGCCACCGATCGCATCATCCAGATCGCTTACCTCATCGCGACGGTGCTATTCATTCTGTCGCTCAAATGGATGAGCTCGCCCACTTCCGCCCGCCGCGGCGTCCGGGCCGGAGAACTGGGCATGTTGCTGGCGATTTGCGCCACCCTGCTCCACCGTGGCATCGTCGATTACAGATCCATCGCCATCGCGCTGGTCCTCGGCGTCATCATTGGGGTGCCGCTGGGCCGCGTGCACATGACCGCGGTCCCCCAGCGAACGGCGCTCAGCCACGCGTTCGGCGCGCTCTGCGTGGCGCTGGTCGGCACGGCGGAATACTATCTGCGCGCGCCCCACGTCCCCGCGGTCATGATGGCGGTCCTGGCGATGGAAGTGATTCTCGGCAGCCTCACCTTCACCGGCAGCCTGATGGCGGCCGGCAAGTTGCAGGAGCTGTTGCCGCAGCGTCCCATCACTTATAAAGGACAGAACATCGTCAATCTCTCGCTGCTGGCCATTTCCGTGGCGCTGGCGGTGCTTCTGGTCGTCGATCCCGGCCACACGCGCCTGTTTCCGCTGATCGTTGCCATCCCGCTGGTCTTCGGCGTGCTCATGATCGTTCCCATCGGCGGGGCCGACATGCCCACCGTGATCTCGCTGCTCAACGCCTATGCGGGCCTCTCGGCGGCCGCCATGGGTTTTGTGCTCGACAGCAAGCTGCTCATCGTGGCCGGAGCGCTCGACGGATCTTCAGGCTTCATCCTTTCCGTGATCATGTCGAAGGCCATGAACCGCTCCTTCGCCAATGTCCTGTTCGGCGCGTTCGGACAGGTGCAAGCCGCGGCCGCGGGCGCGCACGAAGCCCGCCCCGTGCGCAGCGCCACCGCCGAAGAAGCTGCCGCCATCCTGGGCGCGGCCAATACGGTGGTGATCGTCCCCGGATACGGCATGGCGGTCGCGCAGGCGCAGCACAAGGTTCGCGAACTGTTCGACGCCCTCACCAAGCGCGGCGTGAACGTCGCCTTCGCCATCCATCCCGTGGCCGGCCGCATGCCCGGACACATGAACGTGCTGTTGGCCGAAGCGGACATCCCCTACGACAAGCTGCTGGACATGGACGCCATCAATCCCGAGTTCCCGCAAACGGATGTGGCGCTGATCATCGGCGCCAACGACGTCACCAATCCCGCCGCCCGTACCGATCCATCCAGCCCCATCTACGGCATGCCGATCTTGGATGTCGACAAGGCCAAGACCGTAATGGTGATCAAGCGCAGCCTGAGCCCCGGCTTCGCGGGGATCGACAACGAGCTCTATTACCTGAACAAGACCCTGATGCTCTTCGGCGACGCCAAGGCCTTCGTAGGCGACCTGGTCCGCGAACTGGCGGGGGGCGGACTTTAGTCCGCGCGGGGCTTGAGCCCCGCTCCTAACCTTCGCGCCCGGCGGGGCGCAAGTTCGAAAGACGGCAAGATCAACAGATCTTCACGTCATCCCTCGGCGCGGCGCGGAGGGCTTCAGTGTCTGCCAAACGTGCAAGCAATCAAGTGTCGATTTCCTGGCATTCCTTCGTTCGGGGGGAAGCCGACATCGGGATGTTCTCAGCGCGGCAAGGAAAAGGACGTCCGAGTTGCGCTCGTGACCTGAATTGATTGCAAGCCGGTCGCGCCCGGCACGTTACGTCGCATGATCGACCGCTACTCCGCCCGGCATAATGGCTGCCGCCAGCAGCACAGTGCCGGCGAAGAGCAACGTGTCGGCGACATAGTTGATGCCTTCCAGCAGCGCAGGCTGAGCCGCGGTGAGGAAGATGGGCAAATAAAGGAATAGGACGAGCAACGCGATCAGTGAGCCGAGTAACGCGGCAGCCAAGCGAGCGCGTCTACTGTCCACCAGCATGCTCGCCCCGGAGATGAGTAGGACGGCCCCCGTCAGGCATCCCCAAAAAGCGCGGATTGGGACCCAGTCCGGTGTTACCTTTGCGAGAGGAACGCCGGGCGCGAATTCCGGATGCAGGAAGTGTTCGACCGCGAAGAAAAGGAGGGGCACGGCAACCAAGACTCTCGCCACGATGCGCATGGGCTTCAGCGAAGTGGAGGCCAGCGCAAACGCGCCACCGGCGAAGGCGAGGTCTCTGAGAGCGACTGCCCAGACGATCCTGTTATTCGGGTTGGCTGCGACGTTCGGGATGTGGATCGTCAGCACGAAGCAAATGAACATAATTCCCAGGAGCATCGCCGATATGCGGGCGTAGGTCGTCCGCAGCGCGATGCCGACGGCCGCGGAGATGAGCGCGACGCCGACGAAATAGGTCCAGAACATACGCGCCGGCATCCACGGTGGAACGATCTGGGAGATTGATCGGGAATTTGAGAAATGTTCTGCGCCGAATACGGCGAGCGGCACTGCAAAGAAGATAGGTCCAAACACGATTACCTTCTCTACCCCCTTGGCTGCCGGGAAGGACTTTCTAGCGGCAAACAAACCGCTCACCAGAGTCAGGAGGCCTGCGAACCATGGCCAAAAGATCAAGCGCGATAACACAGGCACACCTCGATTCGGATCTGCCGATCAAGACTATTGTATGGGAAACGGGCGATGTGTTCCCTATTGCCCGTCAAGAAAGTGGTTCTTCCAGGACGTTGTGCGTGTTGCATCGCTTTGCACGGGGACGGTCTGTTCGTCAGGCACCATTTGGTTGGCATGGCGGTGAGCGCTTTACACCCAAGGTCTATCAAGGTTGACAACGTTGACAACCCAATGCCGCTTAC
>PMVV01000461.1 GCA_003166475.1 Bryobacterales bacterium
GGCGTCATGGAAAAGCGATGTGGTCCACAGCATGGGGCCGTCGTAATCGAACATGTTTCCCAGCTCGTTGATGGCGCCGGCCACTTCGCCGGTGAAGCCGTGCTTCTTAACGAGCTCCTGGTAGAGGAGGCTGTCGTCGCCCTGCACCAGCATCTGATCGAGCAGGCCCATGGCGAAGTATTCCGGCGAATTTCGCGGCGGCATGTGATAGGAGAAGGCCAGGGCCGGGCGGTTGGCCAGCGGGTCCTGGCGGGTGGCGGTCTTCTCTTCTTCCTGGCGCGGTTCGCTGAGGTCGGGCGGCGGCGGCAGATCGGCCGGCGCAATTGCGGCGAAATATTTCGCGATCATGGCTGTGGCTTCGCCGGGATCGAAATCGCCCACGATGGCGAGGGCCGCGTTATTGGGCGCGTAGTAGGTTTTGAAGAAGGCCTGCACGTCGGCCAGCGTGGCGGCTTCGATGTCTTTCAGTTCGCCGTAAAAATTGTGGGAGTTGTACCAGTTCGAGTTGGCGTATTGCGGCATCCACAGCCATGGGAAGCCGCCGTAGGGCTGGTTGAGAACGGCGTTCTTCACCTCGTTGATGACGACGTCCTGCTGGTTCTTGAGATTCTCATCGGTGATGGCCAGCCCTTTCATGCGGTCGGCCTCGGCCCAGAGGGCGGTTTCGAGCTTGTTGGAGGGGAGCAGTTCGAAGTAGTTGGTGAAATCGAAGCGCGTGGAGCCGTTGAGGACGCCTCCGTTCTGCTGCACCAGGCGGATAAATTCCATCTTGCCCAGGTTCTGGGAACCTTGAAACATCATGTGCTCGAACAGGTGGGCGAAGCCGGTGCGATCCTTGGGTTCGACGCGGAATCCGATGCGGTAATAGACCGCGGCGACGACCGTCGGCGCGGTGTCGTCGGGTGAAAGGATCACGCGCAGGCCGTTTGGCAGTTTGTAATAAGTGATGGGCACGATGACGCCTTTATGAGGCTCCTCTTTGGCCTACGTTAGCACGGTGGCCGGATATCCGCTGGGGATCAACCCCAATGCCACATAGTGCTCGCAACCGGGGAAATGTCGCAGATTTTGTTGGGCGGCGGGCCCTGGCGGAGCCGGTAGACGCGATGCCGGGAGGAAGGAACAATCTGATAATCCTTCCGATTGGCCGATATGCGTTATGAAGGAGATCTCATGACACTCAACGCCGTCTCAAGCACGAACCAACCCCTGCCGATGGCGCAGTCCGCCGCCCTGCCCCACAAAAAACATGGCCTAGCGCCTAGCCGCCGCCGACGAACTGCACGATCTCCAGACGGGCGCCCCCCGAGACCGGCGTAGCGGCCCAGTCGTGCGGCTTGACGATCCGCCGGTCGAGTTCCACGGCTACGCGGGCCGGGTCGAGCCCCAGAGATTCCAGCAAGCGCAGAATGGTCTGCCCTTGCGGAATCGCCCGAACCTCGCCGTTGAGGGTCACCTCGATCTGGACGTTGGTTGACACTGTTCTTTGGCAACCATTATAGTCATATTTAAGCCCATGCCCCAGACGTACGCGGAAACCTATTGGCCCGTGCTGCTCCAGGCGCTCATCGCCATGGCGGTGGCCGCCGGCATGGTCGGCATTTCATACATTCTGGGCCACAAAGTCCGGAATCGCGTGAAGGACATGCCCTATGAATGCGGCATCGTGCCCACGGGCAGCGCGCGCGAGCGGTTCAGCGTGAAGTTCTACCTGGTGGGCATGCTGTTCATCCTGTTCGATATTGAAGCCATCTTCCTGTATCCCTGGGCGGTGGTGTACCGGGAACTGAAGATGTTCGCGTTTTTCGAGATGTTGGTGTTCATCGCCCTGGTCCTGGCGGGATTTTTCTACATCTGGAAAAAAGGCGCGCTGGACTGGTCCGGCGCTGGCCAGCCGCGGAAACGGTAACCGAATCGCATGCTTCCTGAAAATCTGAACGAACACGCGACCGCGGCGGCCCTGGAAGCGTTCGACGCCAACGCCGTGGTTACGGCCCAGTTCGACCGGGGCGAGCTGACCGTCGAGATCGCGCCCGAGAAGATCGTGAGCGTGTGCGGATTCTTGAAATACGATCAGGGGTTTGTACGCCTAAGCACCGTTACCGGAGTGGACTGGTATCCTGCGGAGCCGCGATTTGAAGTGGTTTATCACCTGCACTCGCTCGACCGGAACGAGCGGCTGCGCTTGAAGTGCCGCTTGCCGGGCGGCGATCCGGAGATCGATTCGGTGACGGAAGTTTGGCGCGGCGCGAACTGGTTCGAGCGGGAAACTTTCGACCTGTTCGGCGTGCGGTTCCGCAACCATCCGGATTTGCGGCGCATCATGCTGCCGGACCATTGGGAAGGGCATCCGCTGCGCAAGGATTACAGCATAACGGGCGACCGGGTTTGAGACAGGAACGAACGTGAGCGATACAGTTGCTACACCTATTCCCGAGTCGGCGGCGGTAGCGGCGAGCGGCGCGAAGCCGCGCAGCATGAGCCTGAACATGGGCCCGCAGCATCCTTCCACGCACGGCGTGCTGCGCCTCGAACTGGAACTGGACGGCGAGACCATCGTGAAGTGCCGGCCGGACATCGGGTATCTGCACACCGGCATCGAAAAGGAATTCGAGGTCAAGACGTACCAGCAGGCGGTTACGCTGACCGACCGGATCGACTATCTGGCGCCGCTCTCGAATAATCTGTGCTACTGCCTGGCGGTGGAGAAGCTGCTGGGCCTGGAGATTCCGCCGCTGGCGCAATGGACGCGCGTAATGCTGACGGAGTTGACGCGCCTGAACAGCCACCTGGTGTGGCTGGGCACGCACGCCATCGACATCGGAGCGATGAGCGTGTTCCTGTATTGTTTCCGGGAGCGCGAAGACATCCTGCGGATTTTCGAGATGTATTCGGGCCAGCGCATGATGACCAGCTATTTCCGCATCGGCGGGCTGGCGCTGGAGCCGCCCCGCGGATGGCAGCAGCGCGTGCGCACCTTCATCGACGCGTTTCCGAGCAAGGTGGACGAGTACGAAGAATTGCTGACGAACAATCGCATCTGGATCGGGCGCACACGCGGTGTCGGCTACATGTCGCTGGAGGACATGCTGGATCTGGGCGTGACCGGACCGATGCTGCGGGCCGCCGGGTTGAAGTGCGATTTGCGCAAGGACCAGCCGTATTCCGGCTACGACAAGTTCGATTTCGAAGTGCCGACGCAAACGGAAGGCGATGTGTATGCGCGCTACCAGGTGCGCGTGGAGGAAATGCGGCAGAGCGCGCGGATCGTGAAGCAGACGCTCGAAGGCATGCCCGGCGGGCGCTGGACGGCGGATGCGCCGCACGTGGTTTTGCCGGATCGGGAGAAGATGAAGACGCAGATGGAGGCGCTCATCTATCATTTCAAGATTGTGACCGAAGGCTTCCGCGTGCCGGCGGGCGAGGTTTACCAGACGATCGAATCGCCGCGCGGCGAAGTGGGGTATTACGTGGTCAGCGACGGCACGACGCTCCCATACCGGGTGCACGTGCGCGGTCCGAGTTTCGGTAATTTGCAGGGGGTGCCGCGGATGGTGGAAGGCACGCTGATCGCGGACGTGATCGCTTCGATTGGGAGTATGGACTTTGTGTTGGGGGATTGCGACAGATAAAAGCAACCACAGATGAACACAGATAAACACAGATGAAAACCTGTTCTTATCTGTGTGCATCTGTGTCTATCTGTGGTTCCATGGGTTTTAATGACTTTTTCTAGTGAGTTGGAAAACAGGTTTGCCAAGCTGTTGGACAGCTACCCGCCGGGGCGGCAGCGCTCGGCGGTGATCCCTATGCTGCTTTATGCGCAGGATGAGATTGGGTCGGTCACGCCGGAATTGATTGAAGAAGTGGCGCGGCGGACAGGAGTGACTCCTTTGCAGGTGGATGAGGTGGTCGGTTACTATTCCATGCTGCACAAGAAGCCTTTGGGTAAGTATCACGTGCAGGTTTGCACCAACATCAGTTGTCTGCTGCGCGGGGGCATGGAGCTTTGGGAGCATGCTTGCGGGAAAGTCGGCGTGGGTCACAAGGAAGTGACGGCCGATGGGCAGATTTCGCTTGAAGAGGTGGAATGCATTGGGGCGTGCTCGTGGGCGCCGGCCGTTCAGGTGAATTACGATTTTTACCATCAGGTGACTCCCGAGAAACTCGACCGGCTGCTCGATAGCCTGAGGAAGATTCAGTAATCCGATGCTATATAACGAACCGCATCCGCTCGAAACCAAGGTGCTGACGCGCCGCTTCGGCCTGGAGAACTCGGCGTCAATCGATACCTATCTGGCGACCGACGGCTATCGGGCCTTCGAGAAGGCCGCGGGCATGAAGCCCGAGCAGATCATCGACGAGATGAAGATCTCGAACCTGCGCGGGCGCGGCGGCGCGGGATTCCCCGCCGGCATGAAGTGGAGCTTCGTGCCGCGCACGTCGCCCAAGCCGAAGTACATCGTGGTGAATGCGGATGAGAGCGAACCGGGCACCTGCAAAGACCGGCTGCTGATGGAGAACGATCCGCACCAGTTGATCGAAGGCACGCTGATCGCGGGACTGGCGGTGGATGCGCACGCGGGTTACATTTACATCCGCGGCGAGTATCGCTACCTGATCGAGATCGTGGACAAGGCCATCGCGGAGGCCTACGCGCACGGGTACCTGGGCAAGAATATTCGCGGGTCGGGTTTCGATTTCGACTTATACACGCACACCGGCGCGGGCGCGTATGAATGCGGCGAGGAATCGGCGCTGCTGGAATCGCTTGAAGGCAAGCGCGGCATTCCGCGGATACGGCCGCCATTTCCGGCGGTTTCGGGCGCGTTTCAATGCCCCACCATTCTGAACAACGTGGAGACGTATTGCGCGGTACCGGCGATCATTCGCGATGGCGGCGCGGCGTTCGCGGCGCTGGGGATACCGAAGGCGGGCGGGACGAAGCTGACTTGTTTGAGCGGGCACGTGAACCGTCCGGGGGTTTACGAATTGAAGCTGGGCTTCCCGGTGAAGACCATGATCGAGGAAGTCGGCGGCGGGATTTTGGGCGGCAGGAAATTGAAGGCGTTTATTCCGGGCGGGTCGTCGTGCCCGGTGCTGACGGCGGCGGAATGCGAGGGCCTGACCATGGATTACGATGCCATGGCCAAGGCCAAGACGATGCTGGGATCGGGCGGCGTGGTGATCATGCACGAAGATACCTGCATGGTGAAAGCGGCGCTGCGCATCATGCGGTTTTACGCGCATGAAAGCTGTGGTTGGTGCATTCCGTGCCGCGAGGGCACCACCTGGATTCGCAAGCTGCTGCAGCGCTTTCACGATGGCATGGGACAGCGCAGCGATATCGCGCTGATCGGCGATCTGGCGAAGAACATGTTGGGCAAAACCTTCTGCCCGTTGGGCGATGCGGCGGCGCTGCCGACCATCTCTATCGTCGAGAAGTTCTATCACGAGTTTGAAGATCACCTGAACGGCAAACCCTGCCCATATGAACAGAGTGGGGCAGGCTCTCAGCCTGCGGCGGCCTCTCAGGCCGCCTCTTTGGAGGGGCAACGGCAATGATGCGGCGGGACCGGAACTGAATGGCTGACTTAGTCACACTAACGATCGACGGCCGAACCATCCAGGCACCCCCTGGAACCCTGGTCATCGACGCCGCCAAACACTCCGGCATCGAAGTGCCTGCCTTCTGCTATTACGAAGGCCTGACGCTGCAAGCCGCTTGCCGCATGTGCCTGGTGGAAGTGGAGAAGATGCCGAAGCTGATGACGGCATGCACTCTGCCGGTGGCCGAAGGCATGGTGGTGCGCACGGAAACGCCGCAAGTTGCCGCCGCGCGCAAATCCATGCTGGAGTTCCTGCTGGCCAATCATCCGCTGGATTGCCCAGTGTGCGACAAGGGCGGCGAGTGCGAACTGCAGGACATGACCTTCCGCTACGGCGCGGGCGAGAGCCGTTTCACCGAGACGAAGGTCCACGTGGACGAAAAACAATTTTCGCCGGTGGTGTTCTTCGATAATCCGCGCTGCATTCTGTGCTATCGCTGCGTGCGCATTTGCAACGAAGGCATGGGGGTGGGCGCGCTGGGCGTGATCAACCGCGGCGTGGTTTCCGAAATCGCGCCGAACAAGGGCGACCACCTGGAGTGCGACGAATGCGGCATGTGCATCGACATCTGTCCGGTGGGCGCGCTGACCAGCGGCATCTATCGCTATCACACGCGGCCTTGGGAGATGGAGCACGTGGGCACCATCTGCACGCATTGTTCGAACGGTTGCAAGACCACGCTGGGCGTGCGCAACGACGAGATCATCCGCGGCAACAATCGCGACCGCTCCGGGATTAACGGCGAGTTCCTGTGCATCAAGGGGCGCTACGCTTTCGACTTCTACAATCATCCGGAGCGCTTGCTGGCGCCGCTGGTGCGCGTGCAAGGGAAGTTGGAAGAGGTCTCGTGGTCGAAGGCCATCGAGACTGTGGCGGCGAAGTTCAACGAAGTCCGCGGGCGCAGCGGCAAGTTCGGAGTGATTGGCTCCAACCACACCACCAACGAAGAGAATTACTATCTGCAGAAGTTCGCGCGCAAGGTGCTGGGGACGGGCAATATCGATCACCGCCGCACGGGCGATGTGCCCGCTTTGCTGGACGCGCTCAGCGGCAAGAACGGCAAACTGGCTACCACCGCAGACCTGTACGAAAGGAAGGCTGTGCTCGTCATCGGCGCGGATCTGGCGCTGGAACAGCCCTTCCTGTCGTTCCAGATTCGCGCCAATTACCGGCATCACCAGGCGCGCGTCTATGTGGTGACGAGCGGGCCGGTGCGCGAGGATAAGTATTCCGCGGCCAGCCTGCGAGTGGCCCCGGGCGGCGAACTGGATGCGGTGGAATCGCTGCGCGACCGCCTGAAAGCCGAGCCGGAGCTGGTGATTGTTTTCGGCGACGCCGTCAAGGGCGAGGGTGTGCGGCGGCTGGTCGATTTTGGCGAATCACTGGGAATTCCGGTGCAGTATGTCTGCCTGGTGGACGATTCGAATTCGCGCGGCGCGGTGGATATGGGGCTGCTTCCCGACGCCGGTGGACTGGCGCTGCCGGAGATGGTGGCGGCCGAAGATTTGGACGTCTTGTGGGTGGTGGGGGAGAATCCGCTCCCCGACAGCCGCGGCGCGGTCACCCGGTTTGCGGGGCGGTTTGTGGTGGTCCAGGACCTCTTCTTGACGGAAAGCGCGCAGATCGCGGACGTGGTATTTCCGGCCGCATCGGCTTACGAAAAGAACGGCACCGTCACCAATGTATGCGGCGAGGTGCAGCGGCTGCGCAAGGCCGTAGGCGCGATGGGCGCCAAACCCGACCTGGAGATCATGGGCCTGCTGGCCCGCGAAATGGGCGTGGCCGCCGAACTGGGCCCATGGAGACCGGATACTGTTTTCGCGGAGATTCGCAAGACGGTGCGCGGATACGACGTCCCATTGCCGGTGCTGGAAATGGGCGGCGCGGCGCAGACCGCGGCGTTGAACGGGCGCGTGCCGCTGGATGGCCGTCCGGAATTAATACGATCCGCCCACGAGAATTTATTCACGTCGGGCACGCTGGGGCGCTATTCTAAGGTACTGAACTCTGTAGTGGAGAGTCACGGCAATCGATAAATGAACTTCTTCCTGCTGAGCCTGATCAAGGCTGTGGTGGTAGCGGCCGTGCTCGTCACCACGCTGGCATACCTGCAATGGGTGGAGCGCAAGGTCATCGCACATATCCAGGTGCGCATGGGGCCTTCGCGCGTCGGCCCGCACGGGCTATTGCAGCCGCTGGCGGATGTCATCAAGCTCATCACCAAGGAAGACCTGATTCCGCCCTACGTCAACAAATTCCTGTACCTGGCGGCGCCGTTCTTCGCCATCACCATGGCGCTGCTGTCGATTTCGGTGATACCGTTCGGGTCTGAGATTCACGTCCCGGGCGGCACCACTTGGATGCAGTTGGCGGACCTGAATATCGGCATCCTGTTCGTGCTGGCGGTTTCGTCGGTGAGCGTGTACGGAATCGCGCTGGCCGGGTGGGCTTCCAATAACAAGTACGCGCTGCTGGGCGGTCTGCGCAGCTCGGCGCAGATGATCAGCTACGAATTGCCGCTGAGCATGGCGGTGGCCGCGCCGCTGCTGCTGGCGAATAGCCTGAGCCTGCGCCACATCGTGGAGGGGCAGGCCGGATACTACCTGGGATTCATTCCGCGCTGGAGCATTTTCCAGACGCCCATGCCGCAGATCTTCAGCTTCATCATCTTCCTGATTGCGGCCTTCGCGGAAACCAACCGCGTGCCCTTCGATCTGCCGGAAGCGGAGAACGAACTGGTGGCCGGCTTTCACACCGAATACAGCAGCATGAAGTTCGCGGCGTTCTTCATGGCCGAATACTCGAACATGATCACGGTGTGCGCCATCACTACCACGCTGTTCCTGGGCGGATGGCTGCCGCTGTGGCCCGCATCGGCGGGATCGAATTATGTGCCGGCGATTGTGTTTCTGCTGGCCGGTGCGATCAGTTTGTACCACGGGCTGAATCCGGCGCGCCGGCTCGACCGCCTGACGCTGCCGGTGGTGGCGTTGGTGTTTTTCGTGATCGCCGCAGTGTTTCTGATTCCCGTTCTGAAGGAGGCGCTGCTGCCGCTGTTCTGGTTCGCGGCCAAAACCGGCGCGCTGCTGTTTCTCTTTATCTGGATTCGCGGGACGCTGCCGCGCTTCCGCTACGATCAACTGATGGCCTTCGCGTGGAAGTTCATGTTCCCGATGGCCGTCCTCAACCTGCTGGTCACCGGCCTCCTGGTGGCGTTGTTTTCCTGATATGGACGTCATCCTCTTCCTCATCTTCGCGGCGATTGCGGTGGTTTGCGGCTTCAACGTGGTGGTGCAGTCGCACCCGATTGCGAGCGCTATCTCGCTGATCGGAGTGATGGGATCGCTGGCGGTGCTGTACCTGCTGCTGGGCGCGGAGTTTCTGGCGGCGGCGCAGGTGATCGTGTACGCTGGCGCCATCATGGTTCTGTTCGTGTTCGTGATCATGCTGCTGAACGCCGGCGCTGAGATCCGCAAAGGCCGGGCGCTGCTGGCGCAGGTGCTGGGGATTCCGCTGCTGTTCACCTTCCTGGGGCTGATGGCGTATTTCGCCAGGAACATGTTTCCGGGCGCGGCCGATGTGCGGTTCGGCGGCTTCCAGCACGGCACGGCTGCGGACGTCGGGCGCGCGCTGTTCACCCAGTATTTGCTGCCCTTCGAAGTGGTTTCGGTGCTGATCCTGATCGCCATTCTGGGCGCGGTGGTTCTGGCGCAAAAGGAGATGGAGTAACATGTCCGCCGGCGTGCCGCTTTCCTGGTACCTGATTCTTAGCGCGGTATTGTTTAGCCTGGGCATCGCCGGATTCATTCTGCGCCGCAATGTGATCACGGTTTTCATGTCGATCGAGCTGATGTTGAATGCGGTGAACCTGAGTTTCATTACGTTTTCGTACCAGTTGAAACAGGTCAACGGGCACATTTTCAGTTTCTTTGTGATGGTGGTGGCGGCGGCTGAAGCTGCTGTGGGACTGGCGATTATTCTGACGGTGTTCAAGAATCGCTCGACGTTGAATATCGATGACGTAAGCTCGATGAAAAAATAAATGACAAGTCCGTGCAAATTGGATAGCCCGCCCTCCGGGGTCTCATAGATGCAACTTTGGCTCATTCCCGTCCTTCCTCTCGCCGGGTTCCTGCTGAACGGGATCTTCGGGCGGCGCTTTTCCAAAACCGTTGTCAACGCGATCGCCATCGGCTCGGTGCTGTTGTCGTTCGTGTGGGTGCTGAAGACGCTGGCCGGTCTCGGCGATTTGAACGCCGCGCACACCGAACAATACTTCACCTGGATTCAGAGCGGCAGCCTCAACATTGGTTTCGATTTCACCGTCGACCGCCTCACCGCCGTGATGCTGCTGGTGGTGACTGGTGTCGGACTGCTAATTCATATCTACTCGATCGGCTACATGGCGCACGAGGGCGGCTATTACCGCTTCTTCGCCTACATGAACCTGTTCATGTTTTTTATGCTCACGCTGGTGCTGGCGGCCAATTACCTGGTGATGTTCGTGGGCTGGGAAGGCGTGGGGTTGTGCAGCTATTTGCTGATCGGCTTCTACTTCGACAAGAAGTTCGCCACCGACGCGGGCAACAAGGCGTTCATCGTGAACCGCATCGGCGATTTCGGTTTCTCGCTGGCGATGTTTTTGATCGTGGTGAATTTCGGATCGCTGGATTTCGGCACCGTGTTCACTTCCGTGGCGGGAAAATCGGAAGCCACCCTAACCGCCATCGCGTTCCTGCTGCTGGTGGGCGCTTGCGGCAAATCGGCGCAGATTCCCCTGTATGTCTGGCTGCCGGACGCCATGGCCGGTCCGACGCCCGTCTCGGCGTTGATCCACGCGGCCACCATGGTGACGGCGGGCGTTTACATGGTGGCGCGCTCGGCGGCGATTTACACGCACGCACCCGCGGCCATGGAAGCCGTGGCCATCATCGGCCTGGCGACGGCGTTCTTCGCGGCCACCATTGGCCTCGCGCAGAACGACATCAAGAAGGTGTTCGCCTACTCCACCGTTTCGCAGCTTGGCTACATGTTTTTGGGCGCGGGCGTGGGCGCGTTTTCGGCGGGCATCTACCACCTGGTGACGCACGCGTTTTTCAAAGCGCTGCTGTTCCTGGGCGCGGGCAGCGTGATTCACGCGCTGGGCGGCGAGCAGGATGTGCGCAACATGGGCGGGCTGCGCAAGAAGATTCCGTGGACGTTTTGGACCATGATGTGCGCCTCGGTAGCCATCGCCGGCGTGCCGCCGTTCGCGGGGTTCTACAGCAAGGACGCGATCCTGGCGGCGGCCGACCGGCATGCGCCGTGGATGTATTGGGTGGGCGTGATCACGGCGGGCATGACGGCGTTCTACGTTTTCCGCGCGATCTTCCTGGCGTTTTTCGGCAATTATCGCGGCAAGGCGCACCCACACGAATCGCCGTTGGTGATGATCGGACCGCTGGCGGTGTTGGCCGCGCTGTCTCTGGGCGGCGGCTACTTCTTCAAGGTGCCTGAGTTTTTGGCGCCGCTGTTTCCGCTGGCGGAAGAGGGCCATGATATCGGCCCGGTGGTTGTCTCGGTGGCATTCGGTTTGGCCGGGATCGCGCTGGCGTGGCTCTTCTATGTTGCCAAGCCCGGTTTGCCGGATCAGGTGGTGGCGGCGTTCAACGGCCTCTACAAGTTGATTTACAACAAATATTTTGTGGACGAAATCTACGCCGCGGTGGTGGTGAATCCGGTCGTCTCCGGATCGCGCGAAGTGCTTTGGAAGGGCGTGGACGTGGCGGTGATCGATGGCGCGGTGAATGGCGTCGGCAGTCAGGCGCGCGGGATTGGCGGCGTGCTGAAGCGGGTGCAATCCGGCAATATCCGCAGCTACGCGGCTTGGGTGTTGCTGGGCAGCGTGGTGCTGCTGTTTGTGATGGGAGTGATGGGAGGCCTGCGATGAACCTGCTCGACATCGTGCTGGCCATCCCGCTGCTAGGCTTTCTGGCCCTGCTATTCGTGCCGCGCGCCGCCGAAGGCGCTATCCGCGCGATCGCACTGGGGTTTTCGCTGGTGGCATTCGTCGCCTCGCTGGGGCTCGCCTTTCAATACGAAACGATCCGCCCCGGCGAGCAGTTCGTCACCGACATCGTCTGGGTGACGTCGCCCAACATTCACTACCACGTATCGCTCGATGGGCTGAGCCTGTGGCTGTTGATCCTGGCCACGTTCCTGACGCCCATCTGCATCCTGATCTCCTGGAAGTCGATTCAAAGCCGCAGCAAAGAGTTCTTCGCCTTCATGCTGCTGCTCGAGTTCGGCCTCACCGGCGTGTTCGCGGCGCAGGACCTGTTCCTGTTCTACGTGTTCTGGGAAGT
>PMVV01000334.1 GCA_003166475.1 Bryobacterales bacterium
GCGCTGGCGTCGTCGATCCCGACCTTCTCCACGCGGCCCGTCAGCGCATGGGGGCGCTCCTTCACGAACGTCTCGGTCATAGCGGTCACCTGGTCGATCCCGCCATTCAGCCACATGGCCGTGTCGATGCAATGCGCCAGCAGGTCGCCCGTCACGCCGCTGCCGGCTACGTTCACGTCCAGGCGCCACAGGCCCGCGCCGCCCTGCGGCAGATCGGCCGAGATGGTCCAGTCCTGCAGAAACTTCGCGCGGTAATGGAAGATCTTGCCCAGGCGGCCTTCGTCGATCAACTGCTTCGCCAGCGTCACGGCCGGCACTCGCCGGTAGTTATACCAGACCATGTTCGGCACGCCGGCCTTCTCCACCGCCTCCACCATGCGCTCAGATTCCGCGGCGTTGCGGCCCAGCGGCTTCTCCGAGAGCACCATCTTCCCCGCCCCGGCCGCCGCGATAGCGATCTCCGCATGCGTATCGTTGGGGCTGGCGATATCGATCAGGTCGATATCCGGCCGCTCCACCAGCTTGCGCCAATCGGTTTCGGTCGAGCCGTAGCCCCACTGTTCCGCGAACGCGGCCACCTTCCCGGCGTCCCGCGCGCACACCGCCTGCAGCACCGGACGGTACGGCAGGTCGAAGAACTGGTTCACCTTCGCGAAGGCGTTGGAATGGGTGCGGCCCATGAAGCCGTAGCCCACCAAGCCCACCCGCAGTGGCTTCTTAGTCATGCATTGCTCCAGTTACCCCTGCCACCCATGCGCGTCGCGCACCGCGATCATCGTCGCCAGGATGCCGTTCCACGTCCGCTGCTCCATCATAACCGCGTTCGGGAACATGCACCCGTCCCAGCAGATATGGCGCATCGACTTGGTCAACCGCCCGCGTTCGTCGCGCAGCCAATGGCCCGCGTCGCGCACGATGTCTAGCTTGCCGTTAGGATCGCCGGGCAGGCAATGGTGGCCCGTCTTATCGTGCGATCCCGATCCCTTCACGGTGCCGTCGTTTTGCGCCACGTGGAAATCGATGGTCCACGATCGCAGCGCCGCGCTCAACTCGCGCAGCGCGGCCTGCAGGCGCTCGGTCTGTTGCCACTCGAAATCCTCCGGCAGGATGCGATCCTCCGGCGCGTTGTAGCCCAGCGTGAACAGCAGCGTGTGCGCCATATCCGCCTGGAAGCCCAGCGTCCGCGGCTGGTCCACCAGTTCCAGAAGCTGCAGCATGCGCCGCCAGCTATGCATGCCGCCCCAACAGATCTCGCCTTCCGCCGCCAGGCGTTCGCCAAGGCCGCCGGCCACTTCGCAAGCCTCGCGCAACGTCTGCGCGATCAGGCGGGTGGAGCGCACGGGGTCCTTGGCCCACTCCGCCGGGCTGGCCGCCGAATCGATGCGCACAATTCCGTACGGCCGCGCGCCCAGTTCGCGCAGCTTGCGCGCGATCCGGCAAGCCTTGCGCACCTGCTTCACGAAACGCCGCCGTTCATCGGTATTGCCCATGGCCGAGCCGCCGCCAGTTCCCTGCCACACCGGCGCCACCACCGACCCCACCATCAGGCCCAGCGCACGCACTTTGTCGGCCAGCCGCGCCAGGTCGTCGTCGGTCGCATCGATCGACACGTGCGGGTCGAAGAGGAACAGATCCACGCCATCGAACCGCGCATCGGCGGCCCCATCGACGCGGGCAGCGGCCGTCAGGCGGAGCATCGTGTCCAGACCGATGGCCGGCTCGGAATCCGGGCCTTTGCCCACCAGGCCGGGCCACATAGCGTTGTGGACCCGGGGAAAGTTATGGTGCAAACTCGGCACACTCATGATGCGCCATCTTAGCACGCGCGGGTCACGCGCTTCGCAACAGTTCCTCCCACGTCACTTCCCGCTTGGTCTCGTATGCCATGCGCCCGAGCAGGCTGGTGAACGTGGCCTCCGCCGCGCCGGCCGCCATGCTGTAAGGCTTACGCTCCACAATGCTGGTGAAGAACGATTCCACCGCGTCGATGGTGATCTCGCGCTTCGATTCGGCCTGCTCGATCAGGCTGCGATCGCGCAGGTCGTCCGCGTTTTTCAAGGGCGAATTCACGATCGGTCCGTGCCAGCGGTAATACGTGCGGGCCGTTTCAAGCGTTCCTTCCGGGCCGAAAAACTGCTCCTTCACGTCGCGATATCCGGCCGTGTCTTTAATGCTCAGCAGCCAGCCTTCGTTGCCGTTGGGATAGGTGTAAACGATGTCGTGATGGTCGGAATTCCAGTCGCCGTAGACCACCTTGTACCGAATGCCGCCGCGCCCTGTGGCCTTCACCGGATGCGCGGCTGCGAACCAGTTCAACACGTCCACGCCATGGCAATCCTGCTCCACAATGCAGCCGCCGGAGTATTCCATCCAGTAGCCCCACAAGCGCAGTTTCGCATCCTCCGGCGGATACGGCGATTGGAAGCTGGTCATGGGCCGATCGCCCAGAATCCAGTAACTCATCATGGCGGTGAGCTGGCCGATCTTGCCCGCGCGCAGGATCTTCTCCGCGGCCAGGTATTCGGGACTGAAGCGCTGCTGGAAGCCGAACTGGACGGTCTTCGACGGATCGGCCTTCTCTGCGGCGCGCAGCATGCGCTTCACGCCCGCCACATCCGCGCCCGCCGGCTTCTCGCAGTAGATATGTTTGCGTGCGCTCGCCGCCGCCTCGAAGTGTACCGGATGCAGGAACACCGGCGTAGCGATCAACACCGCGTCGATATCCGGCTGGCTCAGCAGTTCCTCGTAATGGCGGTAGGCGCGCGCCGCGGCGGCGCCCGGAATCTCGGTCTTGGCCTTGTCGATGCGGTCGGGGAAAAGGTCGCAGACGGCCGTCAGCCGCGCCCGCGGATCGCGCGCCATGTGGCTGCCCACGTACCGGCCGCGCCCGCCCGTCCCGATGATGCCGAATGCCACGGCGGAGTTGGCCTGGGAGCCGAATGCGATCCCGGGCTTGAGGATCATGAGATTGGCGGCCGCCCCCGCAAGAGCTTCCCGCCTGGTGAGTGTTGCCAAAGAGTCCTCCTTTATCCCGATGGGAAGACTCACTGTACGTCCGTTCCGCGCGGAACTCAATCCCGTCCGATGGCCAGCACGAGATAGTGCGCGCGCGTGGCACCGGCGTTGTGCCAGCCATGCTCTTCGTTGGATGCCACGTACGCCACCGAGCCTGGTCCCAGTTTGGCGCTCCGTCCCGCGATGGTCACTTCCATGGTTCCTTCGCGGATGAGGATCATCTCTTCCTGGACATGGTGATGCGGCGGATGCGGCGCGCCGCCCGGCGGCAAGTCCGTCTCATGCAGCTCGATCCGCACGCCGGCGTGCGTTTCGCCATCCAGCACCTGCCGGAGCTTGTTCTCGCCGCTCGCCTGCACGGGAAGTTCCTCGAAGCTGTAGGTCTTGGAGGGTAAAACGGCGTTCTGCGCCCCGGCCTCGGCGGCCGCGAGAAACGGAAGCAGCAGGCTCAGGTCCCTGCGCGAATAGTTCATCGGAACTTACACTCCGTTATCAAGGGCGCGGACGCGGACGGCGCCAGTTGGAGACCAGCACGCGGATCACGTCATTGCCGTCATCGGCGATATACACGCTGCCATCCGCGTCCACGGCCACGGCCATGGGCCCGTTCAACTCCGCACTGGTGGCCGGGCCGTTGTCGCCGGAATAGCCCCTGCTTTCATTCCCGGCGATAGTAGCGATCACGCCGTTCGAGACCTTGCGGATCACGTTGATGGGGCCGCCCTCCGAGATATACACATTACCTGCCGGGTCCACGGCCACGCCGGTGGGAGCGAACAACCCTGCGCTGGTGGCCGGGCCACCGTCGCCCCAGTAACCGTTGGTTCCATTTCCGGCAAAGGTGGTCATCCAGCCGTTTGAAACCTCGCGGATCGCGTTGTTATCGATGCCGGCATCCGCGATGTACACGTTGCCGGATGCGTCCACGGCCACGGCTACGGGCGAGTTCAACGCCGTGCTGGTGGCCGGACCGCTGTCGAGTGAGTAACCCCTTGTTCCATTTCCGGCGAAAGTCGTGATGATGCCGTCCGAGACCTTGCGGATCACGCTGCAATTGTTGTCCGCGATGTAGACATTGCCGGCCGTGTCTACAGCCACACCCATCGGAGCGCATAACTGTGCGCTGGCGGCCGGGCCGCTGTCGCCGGAGTAACCGTATCTCCCATTTCCGGCAAAGGTGGTGATCACGCCGCCCGAGACCTTGCGGATTACAGTATTGTTGGTGTCCGCGATGTACACGTTTCCGGATGCGTCCACGGCCACGCCATATGGCTCGTTCAAAGCGGCACTGGTGGCCGGGCCGTTGTCGCCGGAGTAACCGAATGTCCCATTTCCGGCGAAAGTGGTGATCACGCCGTTCGACACCTTGCGGATCGCGTTGTCAAAGGTGTCCGCGATGTATACATTGCCGGATGCGTCCACGGCCACGCCACCCGGCTGGTACAATGCCGCACTGGTGGCCGGGCCGTTGTCGCCGAAACTCACGCTGGCGCCCCCGGCGATCGTAGCGATCGCGCCGTTCGAGACCTTGCGGATTCGGCCATTGCCGGAGTCCGCGATGTACACATTGCCCAATGTGTCCACGGCCACACCATTGGGGTGGTTTAACTCCGCGGCTGCGGGCGGGCCGTGGTCGCCGGCGTAACCCCTTGTTCCATTTCCCGCAAAGGTCGTAATCACGCCCTGCGAGACCTTGCGAATCGCGTTGTTATCCATGTCCGCGAGGTACACACTGCCCGATGCGTCCACGGCCACGCTTGTGGGATAGTCGAACCTCGCACTGGTGGCCGGACCGTTGTCGCCCGCGTAACCGGTTGTTCCATATATTCCGGCAAAAGTGGTGATCGCGCCGTTCGACACCTTGCGGATCACACCCCCCGCCACGATGAACACATTGTCCGATCGATCCACCGCCACGCTAAAGGGCAGGCCCAATACCGCGTTGATGGCCGGGCCGTTGTCGCCGGAGAAAAGTGCGGGGTTCGTTCCATTTCCGGCAAAGGTGGTGATCGCACCGTTCGAGACCTTGCGGACCACATAGTTCTCGCTGTCCGCGATGTACACATTACCGGATACGTCCGCGGCCACGCCAAACGGCTGGTTCAACTCTGCGCTCGTGGCCGGGCCGCCGTCGCCCGAATAACCCAAAAATCCATTTCCGGCGATCGTGGTGATGACGCCGTTCGAAACCTTGCGGATCCGGTTGTTGCCGGTGTCCGCGATGTACACGTCACCGGCCGCATCCGCGGCCACGCCCATCACCCCGTTTAGCTCCGCGCTGGTAGCCGGGCCGTTGTCGCCGGAGTAACCCGATGTTCCATTTCCGGCGAGCCGCGTCAGTTCCCCTGTTGCGGCATCCACCCGGAAAACCACGTTCCAGGCGTTCGCCGCGAAGTAGGTATTGCCGGCCCCATCCACGGCCACGCCCGCGGAACCTTGCGTAAGGCGCACAGACGTGGCGGGAACGTTATTCAAAAGAGCGCCCCCGGCGAAAGTGCGTATCGTATAGCTTTGCCCCGCCGCGGAGGCGCAAAGAGCCAGCGTGAGGAAGAACGGTGTCAACAGGCGCACATTAAAAAGACCCTCCGATCCGTAACTCCAGTAATCAGAGACGTGGCCCGAGACTATTAGGGTTCATTTCTTCCCGGCTCAGTTCCAGTAGTTCCGGTCCAAACTGCGATACTGCACCGCTTCGGCGACGTGCTTGGCGGAGATGGTCTTAGACTCCCCCAAGTCGGCGATGGTGCGCGCCAGTTTCAGGATGCGGTCGTGCGCGCGTGCCGAGAGTCCCATGCGGCGTACCGCCATTTCGAGAGTGCGCTCGCCGGCTTCGTCCAGCGTGCACAGCCGGCGAATGTGACGCGTAGGCATTTGGGCGTTGTAGAATCCGCGCTCCCGCTGGATGGCGCGAGTGCGCTCCACCACCGCACGAATGTCGGCGGAAGACTCGCTGGCGCCGTTGGCGCGCATCTCCTTATAAGGCACGGCGGGGACTTCCAGGTGGATATCGATGCGGTCGAGCAGCGGACCGCTGATCTTGCCCAGATAGCGTTGGATCATGCCGGGCGTGCAGCGGCACTCGCGCGTGGTGTCGCCGTAGAAGCCGCATTGGCACGGGTTCATGGCCGCCACCAGCATGAAGCTCGCGGGGAAGCACAGCGTCATATTGGAGCGGGCGATGGTCACCGAGCCGTCTTCAAGCGGCTGCCGAAGTATCTCCAGCACGTCGCGCGGAAACTCGGGGAATTCATCGAGAAACAACAGGCCGTTGTGCGCCAGGCTGACTTCGCCCGGCCGCGGCGTGCCCATGCCGCCGCCAATCAGCCCCGCGTCGGA
>PMVV01000222.1 GCA_003166475.1 Bryobacterales bacterium
CGAATCCTGGAGCATCCAGACGGGCGGGTATGTGGTGAAAGCGCGGGATCTGCCGTTGTACAACATCGACCTGTGCGAACCGGGCAGTGCCCGGATGTGCGTGGCGCCTTTGCGCGCCGGAGCCACGCTGCGTAACACGGATGTCAAGTTGGCCCCAATTGTGGGGGGAGGATAACGCCATGCGTGATGGAAGTACGGCCGAGTGCGTGGTCGGATACGTTGCACCCGAGATCGAGATGGAAAGGAAGAGTGGAAAGGCGATGCTGCTACTGAAAGCGATCCCCTGGAGGCGCATCATTGTCGATACACTTCTGGTAGCGGGCATGCTGTTGGCTTCTTCAAGTTTTCTGACCGTGAGGTAGGTGCTGTCGCGGATCGGTAAGGTTCTCCGGACCGGATGCCGATGTGGTGTAAGTGGCCATTCGGTTCCTCGGCAGGGTGATCGCCTCCCTTGCTATCCTAGTGTTCCTCGTGGGGCTGATGCTCCACTTTTATCTTGCCGCGTATGCATATCTAGCATCGGCATTTACAGGTTCGCTGGCGATTTATCTTTGGACCAGGCCGAGTGTGCGCAGCCTGGCGCGTACGCTGCTACTGAGCGCGGCCTTTGGGGCGATTTACGGTGTTGTCCATAGCGTGCCGGGGGTAGGCGCTTACCCCGCATTCCTCGGTTTGGGCAGCTTGGGAAGCCTGGGTTTGGCCGCCGTGTGGTCGGGTCCAAGCCAACGGCAAACCAGCCTGGACACTTGCCTGACGGCGTCCATGTTTCCTCTTTTCCTGATTCTGTCCGGGTTTTCCTTGGCAGTTACAAGTGTCGCGCATCCAATGACATACGATTTGTTTCTGTATGCGTTTGATGAGCAGTTGGGCGGGCAGCCGAGCTTCCTCGCGGGGCAGCTTTTCGCCCGATTCGGCGCACTCCGTCAGATGTGCTACGTCGGCTATGAGGCGCTGCCTTTGGCGATGGCGGTCGCTTTTGCCATGGAGCGGAGCAGACCGCGCGGGCATCTATCGAGCATCATGCCGGCCTTCGCCGTGGCGGCCGCCGGCGGATTCCTGTTGTACAACCTCTATCCTGCGGTTGGGCCGGTACACGTCTTCGGAGCGCAGTTTCCGTACTCGCCGCCGGCGGCAGGTTTGCCTCCTTTCCGGCTGGTGGCGGTGGGAGATGCGCCGCGCAATGCGATGCCTTCGGTACACATCGCCATGGCGTTGCTGATCCTGTGGAACTCGCGCCCGTGGCCGGGAGTGTGGCGCGTGCTGGCCGGCGCCCTGCTGGCGATCACGGCACTGGCGACGCTGGGATTCGGCGAGCATTACCTGGTGGACCTGTTCGTGGCTGTGCCATTCGCGCTGCTGGCGCAAGGGTTGGCTGCGTCGGGCGTCCCGTGGCGGAATACCGGGCGAATCGCGTGCGTGGGAACCGGCGCGCTGGCGGTGCTGGCGTGGCTGACCTATCTGCGGCTGCCTTCGCCGCCACTCGCGGGGAGAGGCGCGTTGATCTGGAGCCTGCTGCTGGGATCGGCGGCGGCATCCGTCATTCTCGAATCGCGATTGCAACGGGCGGTGGTGCAAGCAGGCGTGCCGGCACTCGGCCGGGTTAACGAAGGAGAGTATACCGGACCGTTGCGGGCGCCGGGATAATGGTGCTGTGTGGCGCGTTACCTGCCTGATCGGGGCCTGCGTCTGCCTTTGGATCGGCTTCAGCCTATTCGAGCGCGGCAGCGATTTTAACCAGTTCTATTCGGCGGCAAAACTGGCCGGCACCGGTCACTTGTACGATTGGGGCCGCATGCAGGAACTGGAACTGCGCAATGGAGAGCATCCCATCCCTTTCGGGCGCCTCCCAGTTTACGCAGTGCTGCTCAAGCCGCTGACGGCGCTGAGCTACAACGCCGCGCGAGTGGCTTGGCTGCTGGTGAACCTGGGCGCCCTGATCGGGTTTGCGTTTCTGTGGCAGGTGCGGCGGCGCCAGGATGCGATCGCCATGGTGTGCTGGTCGGTCCCGGCGGCCATCCTGCTCTCCACGGGGCAGGATACGGGACTGTTCCTATTCTCGGTGACGGTGGGATTGCGGCTTTTGCAATCCAAGCGGGATTTCCTGGCCGGGCTGGTTTTCTCGCTGTGCGCGGCCAAGTTCCATCTGGCCCTCGGGATTCCCATCTTTCTCCTGGCGCGGCGCAGGTGGGGCGCTTTGGCCGGCGGACTGGCGGGCGGGCTGGTCCAGTTGGCGATTTCGTTTGCCGCGGAAGGGCGGGAATGGCCGGCACGGCTGCTACAGCTTTCTTCGATTTCCGATTTCAGCCCGTCGCCTTGGAAGATGCCGAATCTGGCGGGGATCACGCACTGGCTGCCTTATGGAGGCGGCCTCGAGGCCGGGCTGGCTGTGCTGGCGCTGGCGGCGGTGTGGATCGTTTCGCGGCGATCCACGCTCACCGTAGGAGCCACGGCGGCGGTCCTGGCCGGCTTGATGGTGAGCCATCATGCTTACGTGTACGATGCCGTGCTGCTGCTGCCTGCCTGCGCGCTCGGTCTGCGTCTGCCGGGTCCCCAGGCGTTGCGATTTGCGGCCCTGCTGCTGTCGGTCCCCATTCCTTATGTGCTGCTGATCGAAGACAATGCGGCGTGGGTCGTGGCGCAGGTGTGCATCAATGGCTTTGGCCTGTGGTTGCTGGGGATACTGGCCTTGCATGGTTTCAGAAGGTCCGCGCGGACCGCCGCCGGCCTCGGGCGCTAGGGTAGTGGCGCAGACGATCGTTGCTTGTCGTCTGCGCGCTGTGCTCGAACTCGGCAGGCCGCGAGAAACGATGGCCTGCCCCACAGCCTAGCCGCAACCAAAAGCGGCGGCCTGAGAGGCCGCCGCAGGCCGAGGGCCTGCCCCACGAAGAATCCGCGCAGGCTGCGAAGATTCTGAACAGTTGTAATTTGGACACTGCACTAGACTCCAAACACGAATGGCTTGCCATGTTCCAGGCGCAGGTAGCGCACTTCCGGCGCGCGCATGGCCAGCGAGGCGCGGAACTGGCCGGGGTCGACGGAGTTGTCCGGGAACATATCGTAGTGGCAGGGGATGGCGCCTTTGGGCTGGATCTGGGCGGCCAGTTGCGCGGCCTCGTAATGCGAGAGATTGTTGAAGCCGCCGTTGATGCAGGTGATCATGAGGTCGGGCCGGTGTTTGGCGGCCGAGGCGAGCAGCTCGCTGTAGTCCGTGTCGCCGGTCACGTAGACGCGGGGACCCTTGCCGAACTGGAAGACGAAGCCCATGTGATTGAGGTCGGTCGAGTCGGTGGGCAGGGCGAAGGTTCCGTGGATGACGACATCGCGGAACTCGAGCTGGCAGGAAGGCCAGGCCGGCACGATGCGCCCGCTCTCGACGCCTTGCGCTTGAAATACTTCGCAACTGGGGTGCGGGCCGATGAACTGGGTGGTGTCTTTGTGGCGGAGGCGCTCGATGGTCGGCGGGTCGGTATGGTCCTGGTGGTTGTGCGTGCAGGTGAACAGGTCGATATTCAGATCCTCGGGCGGGATCAGGATGGGCACCTGGCGATCGAGGTTGATGCCGGAATCGGCGTAGGCTTCGTGGCAGGAATTGGTCAGGTAAAGGTCGGTCGAGAGCAGCGTGCCTTCGGGGGTTTTGAAAATGAATCCGTTCTGGCCGAGCCACCAGATGGCCACCGTGTTGCGCGACACGGGGAACTCGCGGATCTCCTGCATCAGTCCCATGAGGCTCATTGTGTCAAGGCGCGGGGGCGCTTGCAAACGGGCGCTTGCAAACGGGGCGGAGTTGGGGCAAATTGAGAGCATGCCCATACCGCTGGACGTTCTGCGCGTCGTATTGGGGCTGCTGTGCCTGTTCTTCGCGCATTTCCTGGGGCGCTCGATGGTCCGGATGCGGCGCGGCCAGGGCGCGCGCAGTATGTACGGCTGGCTGCTCCGGACGGCGATCGCGGAAGGGGCGATTTTGTGGCATCGCGGACTGGACGGCATTGCCATTGTGGCGTTCACGCTGGCGGCGGCGTCGCTGGTGGTGGGGATGTGGGATGAGCAGCGTCCCAAGAAGCAGGAAGATTTGACCAAGGAGATTTTCGGGGAGTAGGCGGGCCGGAGGCGGCCTGAGAGGCCGCCGCAGGCTGAGAGCCTGCCCCACGAGTTACTCACGCGCTAGACTGGCCTTAGGTGATCCGCGACATTCTGATATCGGCCGGCGAAGCGTCCGGCGATCTCTACGCCGCCCTGTTGGTGGATGAGCTGCGCCGCATCTGGCCGGACGCGCACCTCTTCGGTTGCACCGGTCCGCGCATGCGCCGCGCGGGCGTCGAGACCGTGGTGGACGCCGCCAGCCTGGCGGTGGTCGGGCTGGTGGAAGTGGTCTCCCACATTCCCCGAATCTACGGCGAATACCGCAAGCTGCAGGCAGCCGCGCGAGGCCGCCGGCCGGACCTCGCCATCCTGACGGATTCGCCCGATTTCCACCTGCGCCTGGCGCGCAAGCTGCACCGCCAGGGCGTTCCCGTGGTGTACCTGGTGGCGCCGCAAGTGTGGGCCTGGCGCAAGGGCCGCTTGCGAGGCATGCGCCGCACGCTCCGCCACGTGCTTTGCATCTTTCCGTTCGAAGAGGAGTTCTTCCGCAGCCATGGCTTGCCGGCGACCTACATCGGCCATCCGCTGGCGGGGATGGTTAAGCCGAGTCTCTCGCGGGGGGAATTTTTTCGGAAACACAGGCTTCCTCCGGGCCGTCCATTAGTATCGGTGCTGCCTGGAAGCCGCCGGGGGGAAGCTGCCCGGCATTTGCCGGCTCTGCTGGACGCAGTGGGACGTCTCTATCGCGACCAGGCCGCCAGTTTTATTCTGCCCGCATCGGCGACGGCCGGCGTAGGCTTCTTTAGGGAACGGATCGGCGGGGCTCCTATCCAGGTGATCGACGGGGAAAATTGGGACGCCATCGCGCATGCCGACCTGGCGCTGGCGGCCAGCGGAACGGTAACGGTGGAAGCGGCCCTGCTTGGCACACCGATGGTAACGTTTTACAAGGTCACAACCGCGAGCTGGCTGTTGGGCCGCATGCTGGTGCGGGTGCCTTATTATTCGATGGTGAACTTAATCGCGGGGCGCGCCGTGGTCCCCGAACTGATGCAATCGCAAATGACCGGCGAACGCCTGGCCGCCGAAGCCCAGCGGCTGCTGCGCGACGATGGCGCACGCGCCCAAATGCGCGCGGACCTTGCCGAGGTGGCCGCCAAGCTGTCAGGCCCCGGCCGGTCATCCCCGCAAGCGGGGCCCATGGCCCGCGCCTCCGCCATAATCCAAGATCTCATGGAAGGACAACTCGCTCATGTTTCGTAGCCCTAGAACAGGCCTCCGCCCTGCCGTATTCGCCTCCCTGGCGCTGGTATCGCTCGCCGCGGGCGCCCAGGCGCAGGAACGCAAGACGCGCATTCGAGTCGAGAATTACACCATCGACGCCGAAGTGCAGCCGGCCACCCAGGCCCTCATCGCCACCGCCGCAGTGCGCTTCGTTCCGCTGGACAACAACGCCAGCTCGGCCGCCTTCGAGCTGAACAATGCGCTGACGGTGTCGCGCGTGACCGATGGCAAGGGCGCCCAGATCGCCGACACGCGCAACCAGCAGGATTCCACCGTGCGGCTGAGCTTCGATCCGGCTCTCGCAAAAGGCCAGCCGGCGACCGTGAAGTTCACTTATGAAGGACGCCTGAGCGGCACGGAAGACTCCCCGGTCTACGGCATCAAGTTCGCCGCCATACATCCCGACTATGCCTTCCTGCTGTATCCGGCGCGCTGGTTCCCGGTCAGCGGTTACACCACCGACCGCTTTACGGCGGACATGCACATCACCGTTCCGTCCGGCTACCAGGTGGTGGGCAGCGGGATCGACACGCACCAGGAAGCCGGCGGCAAGGTGGTCTACAGCTTTCATTTCGATCACCCGTCCTTTCCGGGAAGCATCGCGGTGGTGCGGGAGCCCGGCGCCAAGGTTTCCTCCGAGGGCGTCACCACCACGCTTTACTTCCGCGGCGACGAGAAGGGGATGGCGCAGCAGTATGGCGAGCAAGTCGGCCAGATGATGAGCTACTTTACCGGCGAGTTCGGTCTGCCGCCCTTTGCGAATCTCACCGTGGTGGAGACGGAAAGTGGCGCGCCCAACGGCTACGCCGCGCCCGGTTTGATCTTCCTGAATCCGCACGCCATCGGCAAGCAGGTGGGGGCCAAACTGTTGGCCAACCAAATCTCCAGGCAGTGGTGGGAAGTGTTGGTGTCGCCTAGCACGCGGAATCATCTCTGGCTCACCAACGGCTTGGCCGCCTATTCGGAGATCCTCTGGACGGAGCACACGGCCGGGCCGGGCGCCGTGGAATCGCAATTCCGCGACGCCGCCGTGGAGGCCCTCACGGTGGACAACGTTCCCGTGATCCAAGCGGGGCGCATGGAGGACTATTCTCCGGAGCTGTGGGCTCTCACAGGAAGCAAGGGCGCGGCCGTTCTGCACATGCTGCGCTTCGTCATCGGCGATCAGGCCTTCGTCGAAACGTTGAAGGAATTCGCCAAGCGATACAGTTGGAAATCGGCATCCACCGAGAACTTCAAGACGGTGGCGCAGGATGTGTCCAAGCAGGATCTGGGCTACTTCTTCATCCAGTGGATCGAATCCTCGGGCGCGCCGGAATTCAAGCTGGAGTACACCATTTTCCGCACGCAGAAAGGCTTCCGCGTGATGGGCAAAGTGGCGCAGGACATGGATACGTTCCGGATGCCGGTGGATCTGAAGATTGAAACCGAGGGCAATCCCGAAGAAAAGCGCGTGGAAGTGGTGGGCACTTCTTCGGAATTCAGCGTGGATACCTTCGGCAAGCCCAAGAACGTGATCATCGACCCGGACCGGCGTGTGCTGCGCTTCAACAACCAGGTGCGTACGGCAGTGGCCATCCGCCGCGGCGAGCAGTTCATGGAAGTGAGCGAATTCTCCGATGCGCTGAAGGAGTATCAAAAAGCGCTGGAGAACAACCGCAACAGTTCGCTGGCGCACTACCGCATCGCCGAAGTGTTTTTCACGCAGAACAACTACCAATCGGCCGCCAACGAGTTCCGCGAGACGCTAAACGGCGACCTGGAGCCCAAATGGGTGGAGGTGTGGGCGCGCATCCACCTGGGGATGATCTTCGACATTACCGGCCAGCGCGACCGGGCGGCGAACGAATACAACCTGGCGGTGCGCACCAAGGACAATACCCAGGATGCGCAGGAAGAAGCCGCCAAGTATTTGAAGAAGCCGTACGAGCGCAAGAAGAGTCCGGAATCGGAACAATAGGGGCGGGTATTTACTGTGGGGCGGCCAATCATGGCCGCAGCCGCCTTTCAGGCGGCTCCTGCTTTCACGACGCCTCGTCACGGTCCGCAGAGGCCGGCTAAAAGCCGGCTGCGGGCAGGATTGCCCGCCCCACAAACGTCGTGCTCAGTTGTCAGCCGGCGCGGATATGGCGTCTTGGCCGCACCCGCCAATCTGTAAAGGCATGCCTTGGGTGCGGCTATCCCACGCATGATCGAAGCTAACGTCTGAAATCAGGTAATCAACTCCGTTCGAGTTCAACAATCCGACAAACTCTTGCAAGTCCTTGCTGAGCGGCATCTGGGTGGCGACGGTCCCTTAGTTCGACGACAATGCGAATGCGCTCATCCGGGCTTAGTTGCGTGTCCGAGAGTGCCTCGGCTTGGTCGGCTTCGGCATGGCTGGCGAAGATCCGGACCACCTTTTCCATAGAACCATTATAGGCGATGGCGGGATCGGGATACCTGCTTTACGCCGTCTTCACCAACTCGACTTCGAGGGAGATCTCGATGGCGTCGCCTATCACCACGCCGCCCGTCTCGAGCGCTTGATTGTAGGACAGGCCGAAGTCCTTGCGGCTGATCTTGGCTGTACCTTCGGCGCCGCGACGGGTGTAGCCCCACGGATCTTTGATTTCCGGCGTGGGACCGATCACGTTCAGGACCACCTCGTGGGCCACGCCGCGAATAGTCAAATCGCCAGTGACCTTGAAACCCTCGGGGCCATCCGTTTCGACCTTCTTCGATTCGAACTTCATGGTGGGATGGTTGGCGGCGTCGAAGAAGTCGGCGCTCTTCAGGTGTTTGTCCCGGTCGGGTTCGCGGGTGTTAATCGAATCGACAGGGATCTCGGCGGTGATACTGGTTGCGGCCGGATTGGACGGGTCGATCTTCACCGTGCCGCTGATTTTGCTGAACTCGCCCCGCACATTGGCGATCATCAGGTGGCGGACTTTGAAATGCGCGCTCGAGTGAGCGGGCTCAATCATGTAGGTGGCGGCGGGGGGAACCACCGCGGGCGTAGAACTCATTGAGAATCTCCTTGTACTACTGATGCTGACTGTGACGGTCAGGACTCAGCGACCGTGGGGCGCGCGCTTTGCGCGCCAAGAGCGGGGCTGAGAGCCCCGGCCCAGAGGGCACCCCGGCCGAGGGCCTGCCCCACTACTGTTAGCGCATTCTCGCGGCTTCGTCCTTCATCACCTGCGCGTTGACCCACGCCTGGTGCGTCCAGGACCCCTGGAACGCGGCCGCGTCTTTGCTGAATTGGGCCGCTTCCAGCACTTGCGATTTCTTCAAGGTCATCTTGCCGAGCTGATAATTGGCCAAGCCAAGATAGAACAGCGCGTAGCCTTTCCGGGCGTCGCTGCCGGCCAGCAGGGGAAGCGCGGCGCGCAGGTTTTTGTCGGCATCATAGTACGCCTGCTTCTCGGCTTCGACGACGCCGGCGATCCAGTAGCCGCTGGCCAGTTTCACGCTACGCTTGCGCTCCCAGTCGGCGGCGGGTATGCCCTCAGGCCTGGCGTGCCTGTTGACGGCGGCCGGCAGACGCTTGGCGTAGCCCAGCGCACGATCGGTCTGCTTCTTGGCGTAGGCCGCCTCGGCCAGCACCGCGAGGGCGTCGTCGTTCTCCGGAAAGTTCGCCAGGGCTTTCTCGGCGACGGCCGGGATCTTAGCCGCCGCGCCGGTCTGCTGCAAGGCGGGGAAGTAGTAAAGGCCGTAGGCATCGAAGAGGTACTTGCTTTTGGGGTTCTGCTGCTCGAGGGTAGCCAGCAAGTCCAGCGTGGTGGCCGGCTCCGCCCCGACGGAGGTGGCAAACAGGGCGTACTCGGTGTAGACCTCTACATCGTGGGCATAGGCTACGTGATTCTTCCATTGTTGCTTTTCGTCGTCGTCGGCGGGTGCGGGCGCCGAAATCGCCTCGCGCGCCAGCGCGCACGTCTGCGCCGCCAGGATCTTCACCTGGACGACGTCTTTGGCTGCCGTGGCATCTTTCAGTTTCTGATATGCGGTATCCAGGTCGCCGGTTACCACCACTGGCGCGAAGAGAACCGCGAAGCTCAATATGGCTAACACGAGAACCTCCTTTCAGGTCGCAACTAGATTGTCGCAACTAGATTATAGTGCGGCGCGGCGGAAAAAAACAGGGAATCGGGTATTAAACAATAAAAATGGGGCGGCCTGCGGCGGGGCTTAAGCCCCGCGCGNNGGCTAAAGCCCGCCCTCCACGGGTATACTGGAGGCTGTCGCACCATGCGCAAAACATTCTACGGCTGGTGGGTAACGCTGGCGGCCTTCCTGACATTCGGCATCGCCGTCGGCCTGCCTTACTACAACATGCCGTTTTTCTACGATTACTTCCAGCGCGAGTTCCATTGGACCAAGGGGCAGATCACGTTCGGCTTTCCGCTGGCGGCGCTGCTGACCCTGTGGATCGGCCCGGTGCTGGTGCCGCGCTTCAGCCCGCGCAAGCTCATCCTGGTGGGGACGGCGCTGACCTGCGCGGCATTCCTGGGCTTCGGCACGATGCACGGCTCGCTATGGGTCTACTACGGACTGTGGTTCCTCTACACGGTGGGCTACATCCTCTCCGGGCCGATTCCGCACCAACTCATCGTCTCGCACTGGTTCCGGCGCAATCGCGGCAAGGCGATGGGGATTTTGTACGTGGGCGTGGGCCTGATCGGGTTCCTGGGCTCGTACCTGGTGAAGCCGCTGACGGAGGGAACCAATTTCCACAGCGCCCTGATGGTGTGGGGCGCGCTGGTGCTTCTGGCGTGGCCGCTGGCCCTCTTCGCGATCCGCGACCGCGCAGGGGACATGGGCCTGCATCCGGATGGCGACAGCCAGCCGCCCGCCGAAAATCAAATGGCCTCGCTGAGCTTCGGCTATCTGCTGCGGCAGTATTCGTTCTGGCTGTTATTGATCGGCAGCTTCTGCTCGATCGGCGCGATCGGAGCGGTAAACTTCCACATGAAGTTCGTCTTTCTGGACCAAGGCTTCACGGACCGCACCAAGGAAGGAGTGGCGCTGCTGAATTCCACCTGGCGGGTCGCGTCCATGACCATCCTGGCCACCAGCATCGCCGGACGGCTGGCTATCGGCGGCCTGGCGGACCGCTTCTCGAAGAAATGGGTCATGACCGTCACCTACTTTCTGGTGGCCGCCACGATTCCCATGCTGCTGACGGTCAGTCCGGCGCGCTCGCCGGTGGCCTTCGCGGTGTTGTTCGGATTCGGCATGGGCGCGGATTACATGCTGATTCCCCTGATGGCCGCGGAGCAGTTCGGCGTCAACACGCTGGCGCGCGCCATGGCGATTATTCTGCCGGTCAACACTATCGGGCAGACCTGGTTTCCGTACTTCGTTTCGATTCTGCGGGAGCGCTTCGGCAGCTATGCGATGGCCCTGGGAGCGGTGTTCGCGGTCTCGGTGATCGGCGCGCTGGCCATCTTGCTGCTGCCGCGCCATCAGGCACAGGATGAGACACTTCGTTTACAAGACTCTGGACGAATTGCGGCGCGCGGCTGAGGAGGCCGGCGCGGCGCACGTCCGGTTTACGGCCAGCCCGGCGGAAGTGCGCCAAGTTCTGGCGCGGCCCGTGCGGGTGGGTGCGCTCACGGTGGGCAACTCCATCGCCATCCAACCCATGGAGGGCTGCGATGGCGCGCTCGATGGGAGTCCGGGCGAGCTGACCTGGCGCCGCTACGAACGCTTCGCGCGGGGCGGCGCCAAGCTCATCTGGTTTGAAGCTACCGCCGTGCGGGAAGACGGGCGCGCCAACACGCGCCAGCTCTGGATCACGCGGCGCAACGTGGCGGACTTCGCGTGTCTGCTCGCACGCATCCGCCAGTTGCATGACGAATATTGCGGCGGCGCGGAGCAACTCCTGGTGCCCATGCAGCTCACGCATTCCGGGCGTTACAGCGTGCCGCGCCGGATCATCGCGTATCACAATCCGCATATCGACCGGAAGACCGGCACGCCGCCCGATTATCCCGTGATCGCCGACGACGAACTGGAGCGCCTGGAAGACGACTACGTGAGCGCCGCCGGGCTGGCGCTCGAAGCCGGGTTCCAGGCGGTAGACATCAAGGCCGTACACGGCTACCTGCTGAGCGAGTTGCTGGGCGCCAAGACGCGGGACGGCCGTTATGGCGGCGCGCTCGAAAACCGCCTGCGGTTCATGCGGAATGTGATCGGCAAACTGCGCGCGGCGTTTGGCAACCGGCTCATGATCGCGATGCGCATGAATGCGTTCGATGGTGTGCCGTTCGGCTGCGACTTCGAAACGCCGTATCCATATGGTTGGGGCGTAGACGCCGCCGATCCGCTGCGCGAGGATCTGCGCGAAGTGAAGCAGGCCATCGCCTGCTTCCGCGAATGGGGCGTCGATCTGCTGAATGTGTCGTTGGGCTCGCCGTACTACAATCCGCACATCGGCCGTCCGTTCGAGAAACCCGACGAGGGCAATTACGAGCAACCCGAGCACCCGCTGCTCGGAGTCGACCGGCACTTCCGCATCGCCGGCGAACTGCAGCGCGCGTTTCCGGACCTGCCGATGGTGGGAACGGGCTATAGCTGGCTGCAGAAGTATGCCATCAACGCCGGGGCGCACAACATCGCGGCCGGCGACATTGGTTTCGTGGGGGTTGGGCGGGGTGCGCTGGCTTATCCGGATTTCGCGCGCGATGCGCTGGAGAAAGGCGAACTGGATGAGCGCCGCTGCTGCAAGACGCTGACGTATTGCACTTACCTGATGCGGCAGAAGAATCATCCGCTGGGACAGTTCCCGACGGGATGCCCTCCGTTCGATAAAGAAGGTTATGGAGAAGTGATCAAGCTGGCGCGACATGCGGCGCGCGGTGGGTAAAACGGTCAGAGACGGCCTGAGAGGCCGTCGCAGGCTGAGAGCCTGTCCCACAGTTTTCAGGCGGTGCGC
>PMVV01000094.1 GCA_003166475.1 Bryobacterales bacterium
AGGCCAATCTGAACTGTTGCAAAAGCGGCAACACTGCGAAAATCCATGAACTGGTCACGCAGGACATCCTTCGCTGTGATCCAGATCTGAGCCGACACATCGCCCCCGCTGCCATCGACAGGATTCAGCAGTTGCTCGCCGCAGGATACGGAGAACCTGTGCTTCGGGACGTTGTTTCGGGGCCGCTCGATGCCGACAAGCAGGACTACCTGCTGAGAGACAGCTATTTTTGCGGAGTCAAATATGGTGTGTTCGATTTGCAGCAATTGCATCGCGAGTTGACCGTCGTGACCGACCCCACGGACGGGAAGCACCTGATGATTACCGCTCATGGTGTGAATGCCCTTGAGCAGTTCGTTTTGGCGAAGCATTACCTCACTGCTCAAGTTTACAAGCACCGTGTTCGGCTTATCACGGATCAAATGATCGTTCGGGCAATCGTGCTGGGCATCACAGAGGATGGCATTGACGAATTGAAGTCGCTCTACTCCTACGATGGACGGCCCGAGTTCTCTGCCAACTACTGCCAATGGAACGATGCGAGATTTATGTTGACGTTCAGCGACCAGCGTTTTGCCGGATCATACTGCCACGAAATTGTCCGTCGGCTTTCGGAGCGAAGGCTTCTGAAACAAGTCTTTGAACAGAAGTTAACAGCCTTTCAGAAAAACTGTTGGGAGACGCTAGAAAACATCAGCAAACCCAAGAACCTTGACAAGCGAACAGACCTGGAGCGGCGGCTCACCGAGGTCCTGCACAGCGCCGACATAAAGCTCCAGTGCGGTTGTTCCGATCCGGCAAAGCTGATCATTGTCAATGTCTACAGACCAAAGGCCGTTCGGGCGCTCTCACGGAATGACGAAGGGCCGATTTTGGTGGAAAAACTACCAGAGCCCACGACTTTTGAAGAAGAATCCGACTTGTTTCGATCCCTTAGCAACGAGCCAGTCGATGCAAAGCTCGCCGTGTATGCTCCGGTCGCATACGACAACGCAAAGCAAAAACGGGATCTGCAAGCCAAACTGGAAAAACCAATTCTGAAATGTCTAGAGGAATTTGCAAATGTCTGAGAAACTGCCCGTACGAGACTACATCCTACTTGCCTACAAGGCATTCGGCGGAGGCGTTCGCGGAAAGACTATGCTCCAGAAGAGGATGTACTTTCTGTCCGTTATGCTGAATGTTGACCTTGGGTTTGGCCCACATTATTACGGCCCGTATTCTTCTGCTGTCACATCCGGCAACATCGAACTTAAGTCGCTTGGGTTCTTACAAGAATATTCTGCCGGTTGGGGTGTCGATCACCGTGGGTTCGAGATGGCCAGACACGATTATTTCCTTTCCGACGAAGGGAATAAGTTCGCGACCGAGAAGGCTGAGGCGAATGCCTATCTCTGGGGCCGGGTGCAAGAAGCCGCAGAGGTAATCAAGAAGGCTGGTGATCTGAACTACATGGAGTTGTCCATCGCTGCAAAGGCGTATTTTGCCTTGACCAAGCTCAAAGGCAGCGCCAGTCTCGATGAGATCCACGCACTCCTTCCGCGATTCGGTTGGAACGTGAGCAAGGAAGAATTGGAAAAGGCCACATCGTTTTTAGAGAAGGCCCATTTGGTGACGAACTCCTAACCGCCAGGAGCCCAGCCGCAAAGCATGCGCGAAGCGGCGGACGGGACCGCCGTATTCGGCTCCGCTGTTGCATTCTTGAGTGGGACGCCAGGGCCGAGCGCTTCCCCAATAATGCGGCCGCCAACCAGTGGCTTTCCTACCAGTACCGGGCGCCATACAAGCTGGGTTGATGTGGGGCGAGCGTGTCGGGCAGGTTGGCAACTTTTGGCAACCTGCAGGCCGATTGTCAATCGGCCCCCCGTTTGCAGCTCGCCGCAATGCGGTGTCTTTCTGCCGGGAATTCCCCCAAGCCGCGCGGGCTCCGCATCCGGTTATAATCGGACGTGGCGGTCCCATAGAGCGCAACTGCGCCCCGTCCGCCGAAGGCCCCTCAATTCCCATGGTCAACAAGAAACGAGGTTTGTTGAGATTCCTGCCGCGCGAAGAGAAGTTTTTCGCGCTCTTCGTCAGCCAGGTGAAGCTGATCGTCGAATCCTCCCGGCTGCTGCTGGACGCAGCGCGGCACGGCAACTCGCACATGGCGCGGGCCAGCGAGGAAATCCGAACCTTGGAAGGCAAGGGCGACGAGATCATTCACGATACGTTCACCCGCCTGAACCAGACCTTCATCACGCCGCTCGATCCGGAGGATATCCACGCGCTCTCCTCCAGCCTGGACGATGTGTTGGACGGCATCGAAGATGCCGCGCATCGCATGTTCGCCTATCGTCTGAATCCCATCCCGCCGGCCATGGTGCAGCTCTGCGCTCTCATCTACGACTGCGCCGTGAGCCTGCAGAAATGTTTTCAAGCGCTCAACGACAAGCAGCAGGTGACCGAATATTCGATCGAGATCAACCGGCTGGAGGACGTGGCCGACGGCGTCGTGCGCCGGGCCATTTCCGAACTCTTCGACAATGAAAAAGACCCCATCGCGCTGATGAAACTGAAAGAGGTTTACGAATTCCTGGAGGCCACCACCGACCGCTGCGAGGACGTGGCCGATGTGCTGCAAGGCGTGGTGATCAAGAACAGTTGAGATGAGCCCCGTCCTGCTGTTAGTCACGGCCATCATCGCCATCGCTCTGGTATTCGACTTCATCAACGGATTCCACGATGCGGCCAATTCGGTGGCGACGGTTGTATCCACCCGCGTGCTGTCGCCGAGACAGGCGGTATTGTGGTCCGCGTTTTTCAATTTTATCGCGGCCTTCGTCTTTGGAACTGGCGTTGCCCAGACCGTGGGCGAGGGGCTGGTGGACCTGCGCATGGTGACGCCTTATGTGATCCTGGGCGGACTGCTGGGCGCTATCGTGTGGGACCTGCTGACCTGGTATTGGGGGCTGCCCACCAGCTCGTCGCACGCATTGATGGGCGGGTATTCGGGCGCCGCCATCGCCCACGTCGCACACCTGAAAGGCGTCCGGCACATGTTCGACGCCATCCTGTGGGCCGGGTGGACGAAGACCATCGTTTCCATTTTCGTGGCGCCTCTGTTGGGCATGGTTCTGGCCTGGGGGCTGATGATTGCCGTCCACTGGATGTTCCGCCGGTCCAGCCCGCGGTCCATGGACGTCTACTTTCGCAAGCTGCAATTAGTCTCGGCCGCATTCTTCAGCTTCGAGCACGGCCGCAACGACGCGCAGAAGACCATGGGGATCATTACCAGTCTGCTGGTGACTTCCGGCTACCTGACCACATTCAAGGTTCCCGTGTGGGTGATTCTCTCCGCGTACGCGGCCATCGGGTTGGGCACCATGAGCGGCGGGTGGCGCATCGTGCACACCATGGGCACGCGGCTCACCAAGCTTAAGCCCCGCGGCGGATTCTGCGCCGAGACCGGAGCGGCGATTTCGATTCTGGTGGCCACGGCCGTGCGCCAGCCGGTTTCCACTACACATGTGATTGCCGGCGCCATCGCGGGAGTCGGCTCGGTGCAGCGCCTGAAAGCCGTGCGTTGGGGGCTGGCCGCCAACATCGTGTGGGCCTGGGTGTTTACCATCCCCGCGTCCGCCATCGCGGCCTGGCTGTGTTTCGAGGTCATCCGGGTACTGGCGCCTGGCGCCTGATCCCGGTTCAAGACGGGAACCGTTTCACTCGGCCAAAGAACCTCGATGCCGCACATCGACACAAAGCAGGTAATAGAGCACATCCTCGCCGATGTTGGTAGCGTGGTCGGCGATGCGCTCCAGGTGGCGGACCACGAAGAGCAGATGGACAGCCGACGCTACCGCCGACGCGTCTTTCTCCATGGAGCCGATGAGGCGGCGGCAGTGCGCGTCCCGCAACTGGTCTACCGCGTCATCCGACAGCAGCACGCGCCGCGCTAATTCGGCATCCTGACGCATCAGTGCATCCAGGCTGTCGTGTACCATGGCCCCGGCCAACTCGGCGAGGCGGGGGATGTCCCAAAGCGGCAGCGGCGGATGCTGCATCAGAGCGAGCGCCCGCTCGGCGATATGCGCGGCCAGGTCGCCCATGCGTTCCAGGTCGTTATTGATTTTGATGGCTGCGGCCAGAAAGCGCATGTCTCGCGCCACGGGCTGTTTCAGGGCCAAAAGGCTCACGGCGAAATCGTCGATTTCGATTTCCATGCTGTCGATATGGGACTCGTTTGCCAGAACCTGGCGGGCGCGCGCCTCGTCCCTATCGACCAGCGCGCCGACACTGTTGTGGATGGCCGATTCCACCCGCCCACCCATCTCCAGCAGCCGGGTCTGCAAATCATCGAGTTGTCGATCGAAGCGGCGCACAATATCCTCGTAACGAAACTGTATCAGAAAGCTGCGTGCTTCGAGGGTGCGTGCAAATGGTCAACGGCTATGGCCCTTGGAGGGCCCGCTTCCTCCTCGGCCAGAGCTACGGCAAAAGTGAATTCCAGACCGGCGACATATTTCATGCCCTGCCGCCGGCAATAGCGAACCGTGGCATTGCCCATTAGCCCGTACTTCATGGTATTCAGGTAGACTATCGACCGAACCTCAAGGGGTTCGCCGCACTCCACCCGGGGGCCGTGCAGCGAGACTTCCCGGCAGGTGGCGCGCATGCTGCAGGTCTCTCCGGTTGCGCGCTGCCATGAGATCTGCAAAGCGCACGTGAAGGGATAGCGTTCTTCTCTGCGAGATTGACGGCCTCGCAACGCGTCCATGGCATGGCTGAATGTAACAGGTATAGGCCAGAGGACGATCCCGCGCGATGGGGCGGTCCACGCGGGTGCGCGCGCCACGCGAAACGGCGCCGGTTGCGGCTGCCGGACAGGGGCGTCGCGGGATAGCGGCAGAGGGTGCGCCGTTGTGCCGCCAGACCGGACCGGGCTACTGGAATCGCCGGCCAGCCAGCACGGTTTCCGCTTTGGCGGACGACCCTTGCGAGCGAGTGCCCTTGGGGTTTCTCAGCTCGCTGACGAAAAGCATATCCGGCCGCCGATGAACGCGGATAAGACAACCACACGGAAGTTGACTTTGTGTCTCTTTTGTATCGCCGGCGGGAAACATGCCTATACTGAAGAGAATTCCCATGAGCGAGCCTTACCTGGGTCTGCTGATCGGCGCCGCGCCCGATCTGCCGCCGCTGTTTGAAAGCCAGTCGGACGATCTCGAATGGATGGTCGTTCAGACATCCAGTCTTACGGTCGCACTGAACCGCCTGCGCCGGCGCACGTACCACTTGGTTATCGCCGAACACCGGCAGGCTTCCGGACCGGCAAGCGAACTGGTGGCTGCCATCCGCGAAGCCCAGCCCGGCGTGAAGGTCATCGTCATCGACGCTGTCCCCAGTAATGCCGATGTGATCGAGGCCATGCAGCAGAAGGCGTTCAGCTACTTCAGCAGGCCCTTTGACCCCGCCGCGGTCCGGGATATGATAGAGCGCGCCGTCACCGAACCTGGCTGGGACGATGGCATTCGCGTCCTGTCTGCAGATCCCGAGTTCCTGACTCTTAAAATCCGCTGCAACATTCCGACGGCCGACCGCTTGCAGCAGTTTTTCGAGGAGTTGAAGAACGACCTCGATCCGGAGGAGCGCTGCCACGTCGCCATGGCGTTCCGCGAAATGCTGCTCAACGCCATAGAGCATGGAGGCAAACTCGATCCTAACGAGTGGGTCCGCGTCTCGCGCGTGCGCAGCGACCGTTCGCTGGTCTATCACATGGAAGACCCCGGACTGGGGTTCTCTCGCTCTGCGCTCGAGCACGCCGCGGTTGCCAGCTCCGATGCGTCGCCTGTCGAGCACCTCGAAGTCCGCAAGAGGGCAGGCATGCGCATGGGCGGCTTCGGGATGCTCATTGCGAAGAAGCTCGTCGACGAAGTCATCTATAACCAGAAGGGCAACGAGGTCATTCTGGTCAAGTACCTCGATTGATCGCCTGCCCGCGACCCCGCTGGATCGCGCGAGACCTGGAGGCTGCAAGCGCCGCCCGTGAGCCTGTTTAAGCGCGATAGGCAAAGAAGGTCATCACCGCCGCTATGCCAAGACTGGCCGGGAGCGCATTTTCTGCGTAGATCCGCACGCTGCACTGAGGCACATAAATCAGGGCCACGAAAAAAACTATCGCGCCGATCAGTACGGCTCGGATGCCTCGTCTCCAACTCACTGTGGAACCTCCATTTGAGTCAAAGCCTACGCCCCGATTGCCGCAAAATGCAATATCCACTGAAGTTAACACCCGATGCGATCGGGGCTTATGTGGGGCTAAGTTGCTGTCACTGTATTATGCGAGCCTCACTAAACCTGCTCCACGATCTTCAGAAGGCCTTTGAGAGACGTCTCGGTGGAGTACAGCTTGCCCCGCGGATCGCGCCAGTGCGTCTCAAGCGTGAACGTCTCCTTGTAGCCGTCCTTGAGCAGCGCACGGATTTGTCCCAGGTTGTCGAATTCGCCCTGGCCGACAGCGGTCCATACCACTTTTCCGGCTGAATCGTGGCGGTAGTCGCGAAGATGAACGTGAAAGATCCGCGATGGGTCGAGCCGGCGATAGCCGGCGGGAAACGGCTGCTCGCCCGATTCGGCGGCATTGTTGGGATCCCAGGTCAGGCCGACGTTGTCGTCTTTCACCCGCTTGAGGAGTTCCGCCGATTCCGCCGCGTTGGAGACGTGGCCGCCGCCGATGTCTTCCACGGCCAGCAAAAACCGGCCCGGTCGAGCGCGCCGCGCCGCCTCTCGCAGCAGTTCGTCGATTCGGTCGTAACTCTTGGCGGACGGCTTCTCGTCCCCTTCCAGCATGAAGGTGAAAATGCGGATTTTGCGCGTTCCGAAAACCGCGGCCCGTTCCATGGCCGCATCCAGCAGCTTCCATTGCTCATCCAGTTTGCGCCGTCCCGCGGGTGTATCCGGAGGAAGCGGGATCTTGAAAAAACCGGTGTCCAGGACGGAGACGCGGACGCCTTGTTCGTCGAAAATGGCGCGCGCCTGCCGCACCTTCTCCAGGGGTTGGCCGGTATTATATGGACCCCAGATGTTCCGCACCTCGGC
>PMVV01000234.1 GCA_003166475.1 Bryobacterales bacterium
GCTGTCGTGGTAAACATACTCGGGTGAAGGGCTGGTTGGCGCGGCCGATCTCGCTCTCCAGGTTGATGGTCATGGCCTTCAAGGGCTTGATCCGGATGCCCAGCAACCCAGCCTGCAAATGATTTTCTTGTTCGTATGTCGCGTTGCTGGGCGGTGCCGGAGCGAGGTAGTCTTCGATATCCTCGATGCGCCTCTGGGAATAGTGATAACCTCCGTAAAACGAGAGCCAGCTCTTCACGCGATAATGCAGATCCGTGGCGTTGGCGATGGTGCGCAGCCCCAGGTACCGGAAAGAAATCGATTCCGCTGTTTGTTCGGCCAGATTGAACTGCTCGTAATCGGATGTGCCATCGATCCGCGTGCTGTCGATGGAAGTATTGTTCACCAGCGTGAGGCGGGTACTGGGAAAGAGGCTGATGGAAAGGTCCCCGGTCAGCGAGGGGCGCGACGCATCGCCGCCCACCTGGACCTGCTGGTTCTGCGCGCCCAGAGGTGTGCCGCCGAACGCATTTTCATCCAGGATAAAGTTGCCCTTTCCCTGTACGTAAGTGGCGCGTCCGTTTACCGCCAGCGTCTTACCGCTCTTGTTGAGGTTTCCCAGCCAGTAGGGACTGGCGCCGCGATACGGCTCCGCGCGCTGAAACTGGGAGAGGGTAAGTCCAGTGGACGGATTGTCTCCCGCCGTGAATCCGTCTTCCTGGTAGCCGCTGTCGTCCTTGAAGAACACCCACGAGTGCAGCAGCGTGAGCTTGAACCCGGCCAGATCGATGTCGGCGCCCAGGCGGAATTCATTCTGTTCGCGCCTGACATTCTCAAATACTGGAAACTGGTTGTCCCCGGTGCAGGAATAAACGCCGCCATTGAGACACAATTGCACGGTCGAAAGCGCCGGCCCGTCCTGCGTGTTGCGGCTGTAGCCCAGGTGAAATTGAATCTTGGATTGCGGCAGCAGCGTCAGATTGTGGTCCTGCATATGGCGGCTCGTGTCCATCAGGTGCCATCCCCCAGCCACCGGCAAACCAGGATTGAAGTAGTCGTCCAGCCGCCACAGCATGTCATAGCGGTACAGCTTGTTCTTTTCCACGCGCAAGGCGACCGACTGATAGGGATCGTTGCCCAGGCCGATGGTGGTGAGCACGATCTGATCGAACCATCGCCCATGGCCGTCGCGCGAGTTCACGCTAAGATTGCCGCTCAGCAACCGGATGCCGTTTCCATAATTCACGTCGCTGCGATACGTTCCCACGCTGCCATTCACCACCGCGAAACGATAGCCGGTTTCGACCGATTCCATCACGTTGTAGTCGCCCGTGTTTTCGCCACGCGGTGAGCCGGCCTGCTCCGGCGTAGGCGTTACCACCTGCTGCGCGAGCGCCGCGTGCGGCAGCAGAATCCATCCCAGTAGCAGCGTGTTGCGCATGGCCATCACCTAGCGGAAGAAGTAACCATTGCTGTTCGACCCGTGAATGCGCACGTGACACAGCGTGCAGCGCTGATAGCGCGGGTCCAGCATGTTATGCGTGTTCGACAGCTTTGGAATGCCGTTGTTGCGCGTACCAAAGCTATCCGCGCCGTTATGGCATCGCAGGCACAGCGTGAAGACCACCGGACGCGCCAGCAGCTTTGCGTTGGTCGACCCATGCGGCATGTGGCACACCCCGCAACCCTCCACCCGCACCGGCGGATGCTCGTAAGCGAATGGCCCGCGTTTGTCCGCGTGGCACTTCAGGCAGGGCTCCTGGTTGCCCTCCGCGCGCGCCACCATGCTCTGCCCGTCCGCCATGCCCCACGTGGGCGCGAACGTTCCGTGCGGATTGTGACAATCCGTGCAAGCCATGAAGCCCTCGTTTACGCGGTGCTTGAAGGGCATGGAGAACTGCGCGCGTACATCCGCGTGGTACCCGTAGCATAGCTCGGTCTGTCTCTTCGCCAGCAGAAACTGCGCCGCCGGAGATTTGTGAATGGAGTGACAGTTGGTGCACACCACGTCCGCGAGCGAATGCGGCGAGCGGCGGATATTGGCCTTCGAGACATCGCGCTCGTGGCAGTTCAGACACGTGTCCAGCACGGCTTTGGGTTCCATCAGCGAGAATGCGCGCGGAATCGTAGTCTTGCCGCCGCGCGCTTCCAGGTGCGCTTTCCCAGGTCCGTGACAGCCTTCGCATCCGGTGCGCTCGCGCGGCTGATCGCCGCTGGCTATGCTCTTGTAATGTGGATTCTTATAGAAATTGAACCAGACGTCCGCGTGACAAGTCTTACACACCGCGCTGCCGGTATAGTCGTCCGCCGCCATCGCTGGCAAGCACGGCACGCACACGCATAACAGGAGCAGCCATCGGGACACTTTCTCAATATAGAGGAAAAACCGCTAAACATTTGCAAATTCTGGGTGGCGCAGATAGCTGTGGGGCAGGCCATCGTTTTTCGTGGCCTGCCGAGTTCGAGCACGGTCCGCAGACGACAAACAACGATCGTCTGCGCCACGCCTACGCTAGCGAACCGCGGCGTCCCACCGCGACTTTTCCGGCGTGATTCTCTCGGGCTGCGCATCCAGGATCGCCCGCATGCGTGCCAGAAAGTGCGCTTCGGAGAACTGCTCCGCCCATGCTGCAATTCACGCGGGCGAACTTGCGCTTCCACTCGTTCGAAGCGGTCGAGCGCCTCTGTCAAGTTGGCTTCATCCGGCTCGTCGAAAAAGACTCCGCCCAGCGGATCGGCCGTGGGTACGCTCTCCAAAGTTCCGCCGCGGCCGAGGGCCACGACCGGCTTGCCGCTGGCCAGGGCCTCCACCGGAGTCATCCCGAAATCCTCCTCGCCAGGCACGATGAGCGCGCGCGAACGGGCCAGCAGATCGCGTAATTCGTTGTCGGGCACGCGCCCGCAGAACTCAATACCAGGAGAGGCCAGGCGTTTCAGATGCTTGAACTCCGGCCCGTCTCCCACCACACGCAAACGCCTGCCCGACCCCGCGAACGCGCGTACGGCCACATCCACGCGCTTGTAGGCCACCAGTTCGGAGACCACCAGGTAGTAATCTTCCGGCTCGCGCCAATAGAAACTCTCCACAGCCACCGGCGGGTACACCACCCGCGCATCCCGCCGCCAGGCCTTCTGAATGCGGCGGCGGACATGGTCGCTGTTGGCGATGAACTCATCCACGCGCGCGGCGGAGGCAACGTCCCAAAGCCGCAGATAGTTGCTGACGGGCGCGAACAGAGCGCGCTTCCACGCCGGGAGCCACTCCCTGGCATAAGCGGGATACAGGTCCCAGATGTAACGCATGGGCGTGTGGCAGTAACAGATGTGCCGTGCGGAAGACGACGTCAGAACACCCTTGGCGGGGCCCGATTCGCTGCTGACCACCAGATCGTAGCCGCGCAAATCGAATTGCTCGAGCGCCATCGGCATGAGCGGCAACAAATGGCGGTAGTGCCGCCGCAGCGGATTGAGGAACGACGCAGTGACGTTGTGGCGCCGGATTTCGGGGCTGACCGCGCGAGGATCGTAAAACAGCGTGAAGATATCGGCATCCGGCAAAAGCCGGCAGAGGGACTCCAGCACCTTCTCGCCGCCTCGCCAGTTCAACAGCCAATAATGTACGATCGCGGACCGCATCCCCATTCAGCATAACCGCTCCGGCCGCCGGCCGAGTGTCTCCGCCGCATGTTTTTACTCTTCTTACTTAGCGCGTATGTTATTAGTCAAGTAGATGTCCGGAGCCAACGCTGTCGAGATCAAAATCAACGATCCACTGCTGTATCGCGCGCCGCTGCCCTATACCGGCCGCTACTATCCATACGGATTCCCGGTGGATGTCGCGAGCGATATGCGCGAAGTGCTGGATGCCGCCGAGCAGAGTTTTGGCGCTTACGCGCCCCGGTTCGACCGCCCGCCCATCCGCCTGCACGTGCTCACCAGCCAAGGAAGCGGGGTGCGGCCACCAGAGCCAGTCCTGCGCGGCCAGCGGCACCTGCTGCAGTGGGTATCGGACCGGGATAATTTCGCGGTCATCGACCGGAGGGAGCGGTTCGGGCATTGCTGCGTGACGCGCGCCACCGTAGCGGACCGGGTCTTTTTCCGCTGGCATTTTCTGGACGCGCAAATTTACATGCTGCTGGAGCTGAACTATTTCACCTCCCTGCACGCAGCTTGCGTCGCTTGGGAGGGAGCCGGCGTGTTGCTTTACGGCGAGTCCGGTGTGGGTAAGAGCACGCTGACTTACGCCTGCGCGCGGCGAGGATGGACGTATATCTCGGACGATGCCAGCAGCTTCGTGTGGGACGGCGGCCGCACCGTGATTGGCGAACCGCATCATTTCCGGTTTCGCGCCGAGGCGCCGGACTTGTTTGCGGAACTGCGCGGCCACACCGTGGGCTACGAATTGGACCGAAAACCCACCATTGAAGTGCTCACTGCGGATTTGCCCATTCGCACGGCTCCGGACTGCCGCCTGGAATATATCGCGTTCCTGGACCGCTGCCCGGGCGTCCGCGCCGGCGTGACGCGGATCGGGAAGGAAGAGACCCGGGAACGTTTGCAACAAGACATGCCCGCATTCGATCCGGAGCTGGATGCGCGGCGCAGTACGGCCGTCGAGTCGATCGCCGAAGCGCCGGCCTTCGCATTGCGCTACTCCGATTACGCCGAAGCCGTGCTCCTGCTCGAACAAATCGTGCGTGGGGGAGAGCAGGCATGAAAAACCACCCCTGGAGGGCGGGCAATCTTGCC
>PMVV01000397.1 GCA_003166475.1 Bryobacterales bacterium
AAGACCGGCGCGGCGGCCATGTGCGGCATGGCTGCGCTGCGCGCGGGCGCGGGACTGGTCACGGTGGCGTCGGAAGAATCCGCCATCCCGGTGATCGCCGGCCACGCCGCGGAGTTGATGACCGAAGTGCTCTCAGGCGGCCGCCTCTCCGCTCTCGTGGCCAACAAAGACGTCATCGCCATCGGGCCGGGGCTAGGCACCGATCCCGAAACAATCGCCCTGGTGCGGCGCGCATTCGCCGAATTCGCACAGCCCATGGTGGTGGATGCCGATGCCCTGAACGCACTAGCCGGCGCGGCGTGGGCCGGTGGCGGCAAGCTGCGTGTGTTGACGCCGCATCCCGGCGAAATGGCCCGGCTCTGCGGCAAGACCACCGCGGAAATCTCCGCCGATCGCCTGGCCGCCGCGCGCGGGCTGGCCACCGGCCGGCACGTCGTCGTGGTGCTGAAAGGCGAGCGTACCCTGATCGCGTTTCCCGATGGCCGCGTATGGATCAATCCCACCGGCACGCCGGCCATGGGCACCGGCGGCACGGGCGATATCCTCACCGGTATGATCGCCGGCTTGTTGGGCCAGTTTCCAAAAGACCCGGACCAGGCCCTCGCCGCGGCCGTGTATCTGCACGGCCTCGCCGGAGAATTGGGCGCTGCGGCACTCACCGAAAAATGCCTGACGGCCACCGATCTGCTCCGCTATCTTCCGGCGGCCCTGGAGGAGTGTGCCCGTCTTCCGCACCGCCTCTGAAGAGGAGACCATCGCCCTCGGCGAGCGCCTGGCGCGCACGCTGCCGCGGGGCGCAACGGTGCTGCTGATCGGCAACCTGGGCGCAGGCAAAACCACGCTGGCCAAGGGTATTGTGCAGGGACTGGGCGCGGCTCCGGCCGATGAAGTCTCCAGTCCGACATTCACGCTGATCCATGAATACGGCTCGCCGCCCGCCGTCTACCACGTGGATCTGTATCGCCTGGACAGCGCGCGCGACGCAGCCACGCTGGGTCTGGACGAGTTGTTCGACAGCCCCGCGCTGGTGATCGTGGAATGGGGCGAACGCTTCCCTGAACTGATGCCGCCGGATCGTGTCGAAATCCGGCTGCGCGCGCTACCCGGCGACGACCGCGAAATCGAGCTGCGTTAATTGTGGGGCAGGCTCTCAGCCTGCGGCGGCCTCCCAGGCCGCCTCCCCGATTCGTCTACCCGTGCAGCTTCTTGAAATTAGCCAGACATCGCTGCGCCGTTTCCAATTCGGGGTAATCGCTGCCTTCCTGCTCCACCAGGTAAAACTCCACGCCGCCGCTCTTCTCGGCAGCCGCGAAGAGTTTCTTCCAGGGCGCCACGCCGTCGCCAAGCAGAACCTTGTAGCCCTTGTCCTTGGACCAGTCTTTGCAGTGCATGGAGCGGATCCGCCCGGGATTGGCCTCCACCCATGCCACCGGGTCGGACCCGGCTTCGATGCAGGTGCCCACATCCAGTTGCAGCATGACGTCTTTGGTGGTGTTGGCGGCCAGCACCTCGATCGGACGCTTGCCTTCAATCGGCGTGAATTCCAACTGGTGGTTGTGATAACCGGCGCGCAGCCCTGCCGGTTTCATCTTCTCGGCGCCTTGATTGAGACGTTCGGCAACCGTCTTCCAGCCATCCAGCGTCTTCGGATTTCCGGCGCTGGCCCACACGATAAACTGGCTGCCAATGATGTGGTTCAACTCGATGGCGTGCGCGGTGCCGTCGGGCGTGAACGATTCCGGGCCGTTGTGCGTGGACAAGCAGCGGATGCCGGCGTCGTCCATCATTTTGCGTACATCGCGCGCGTAATCGGGGGTCCACGCGTAATACGGCGAGAAGAATTCCACGCACTGATAGCCCATCTTGGCGACGGCGCGCACAGTGCCCATGAGATCTTTCTGCAGTTCGTCGCGAACGGAAAACAGTTCCAGGCCGACGGGAAGGTCCTTGCCCCGCGCAAAGGCGGACGCAATAGGGGCAGCCGCGGTTAACGCGAAGAATCCGCGGCGGGAGAGCGAATGGAGTGGCATAATCGGAAAAGCAAACGATAGCACATACCATGCTAAACAAACTGATCCATACCAACCCCGACGCCGCTCCAACCATCTTGCGCCTGGCGCTTGGAGTGGCATTCTTCGCGCACGGAGCGACGAAGGTGCTGGGCTGGTGGGGCGGATACGGCTTCTCCGCCACCATGAACGGCTTCGAGCATACGGGCATTCCGGCACTGTTCGCTTTTCTCGCGATCGTCGCCGAGTTCTGCGGCGGGATCGGCTTGATTCTGGGCCTGCTCGGCCGCGTGGCGGCGTTCGGCATCGCGTGCGTGATGCTGGTGGCGATCTTCAAGGTACACGCCGTGAATGGCTTCTTTATGAACTGGACCGGCCAGCAGAAGGGCGAGGGTTTCGAGTTTCACGTGCTGGCGCTGGCCATGGCGGCGGCGATCATGATCGCGGGATCGGGCGCGTGGTCGGTGGACCGGGCGCTGAGTCGCTCCGGTCCGGCGTCGCGGGGGTAGGTATGATTCGAAGCGTGGCCGCTGCCGTAGGGTTTCTCATTGTGGGCTGTCACGCCCATGCTGAAAAGAAGATCCCGGTCAAGATCACGCATGCGCCGGCCTTGGCTGCGGCGCTGGCCGGCAGGCTGGTGACGCCCGGACAGCTCACCGGCGATTGCGCCAGGGAATTCGGCGACCTGGTCTTCCAGGATATGCGCGCGCATGGAGTGGCGATGGCCGATCGGGCGGGCTCCGCCGCGGCCTCGGCGCAAGCCATCGTACTCTCAATCGATGTCTCGCGATGCGACGCTCGTCCGCAGCCTGCCATGCTTGGCGAGGGACTGCCGGCAGTGCACATCGCGCGCACCGAAGGGTGGTTCGTAGCGCAGGTACGCGCAGTCGATCCTACCAGCGGGCGGGAACTCGCGGCGGTCGCGGTGCACGGCCATGCTCAGAAGGAGAATCAAAGCCAGAGTACCGTTCCGGAATGGCCGGCGGCTTCCGAAGTGAAATCCATGGCCTTGCGCCAGGGAGTAGCGGATGCGCAGCGGCTCTACGCAACGTGGATCGAGAACCGCGAAATCCCGTTCATGGACGGCAAGGAGTGCCACCTCAAACAGGCATTCGACGTGGCCAAAGCGGGCGACTACGAACCGCTGCTGAAGCTGTCGCGCGCCAACGCGGAGTCTTGCGGGACGGGATCGAAGGCCGCCATGGAGGCCTGGTACAACCTGGGCGTGGCCTGTATGCTGGTGCGCAAGTATGACGAGGCGGTATCCGCGTTCGAAAAAGCTTCGGCACTGAACGGC
>PMVV01000277.1:0-28529 GCA_003166475.1 Bryobacterales bacterium
TTGGCCGGTATAAAAGGACTTCCGGACCTCGCCGCTCGCCAGACCCGCGAACGGGGCGTTACACGTAAAGTGACTTCGCAATGCCCAACTTTTGAATTGGAGAATGATCCGCCCCGAGTCCACACCGATTTCGGACAACCGTGTTCTTGGTTACTCTCGCGAGGCGCGTCGGAGGTGAGCGTAACTTTCCGAATCCCGATCTGCTAGATCCCTTGTCTTGTCCGCTGCTACGTGCAGGAGAAAAGCTAGATCAAATAGTCATCATGCCGCGACCGCAACAAGACACGGCGAGCTATAATAGGTATTCACAGAAAGCTGAAACTGACGTGCGTTCGGGACGTTGAAGACCTGTAGCCACGTCGCGAAGATCGGTAACCGCAGCTCCCGTTAGCAATCGAGAGAGACGAACGAAGCTAATGAAAGACATTTTCAACGCTATTCTCTTAAACATCGCTGCCGCAATCATCTTTTGGCTGGTTTTTGCGTTCGTCCCCGAGAAGCGCCGCCGTAGAAAGCTTCGGCCCAAGCTCGAGTTGGGTATTTATCAGGTGTACAGCACGCTTTTTGCACTATTCGACTCTCTGATGCGTTTTGATGTTCGTTCCCCATCTTCCTTCCAGACGAGAATTAAGGGCAAAATGCTCCATCCTGCGGAAATTGAGTTAGGGATCCAGAATAAGTGCCTAAATGAGACCTTCCTCTATGACCAGAAGGTGAACCATCTACTAATCCCGATCGGGAAAGAGCTGTTCGAGAACCGCACCAGAGTGGACAGACTGATAGAGAGGGTGTTCGCATTCAGCGAGCACCTGACCACGAACGAAATTCTTCTGCTGGAGCAAATTAGAGGAAGGCTGGAGGTTTACGACCTCGAACATTTTGACAGGTGTGCGGCCACACGCGTAGGCGATACGCAATATCTGCCAGTAAACCCAAGCCTGTCCTACATGGGGAAGAGCCTCGCGGAACTGTATGAGCTATTTGGGAAATTGCAGGATATTGCTTTTCGTAACGGTTACGAAGACCGCGACGTCGTGCTCGACAAGGTACAATCCTACTACGAGCAAGGCCAACATAGACGGTGTAAACGCCTAATTCGCAGGCGTGAACGTCGATATGCCAGTGATAGCACATGGTTGAGCTTCTACTTGTTCTTATGTGAGTACAAAATGGGCCGAAGGTTACAAGCCAGTCGTAGTTTGGCAAAGGTCCTCGAAAGCAAACCCGATTTGGTTTCCAGCCGAGGATTCTTGCTCGACGCCATCGGTGATAGCAGGATTCGGAAAACCGTCGAGGATCACTATACCAGTGCCGAGCTTGCCGAACTCGACGCCGTAATGCGGACGGAAGTTGAGGTCTGCAACCGCTTTGTCGAACAGGCGAACACTCTCAGGAAATATTACGATCGAAAAGCAAAAGACGTTCAGGAAAAGGGGCGCTAGATCGTTTGTCTGGGTGGGCGCTGTGTGTCAACTTGAACAGCTACGAGCAATCGCCGATCTCGCGAGCTTTCCAGTGCGGCGATTCGCATAAGGAAAGATGAAACGCGTCCTGCCCACCCGTCGGTTCGACCGCTCGGAAGGAACGCAAGTTGACGCATTTCCGGATATCCGCTGAAGTGCCCGCCTCCGCTAGCCCCATACGGCGTTCTGGGAGATCAGTCCTGCGAGTCCCCGTCACGAAACTATTCGGTGCCCTTGCTGGTTCTTCGCGTAGCCGCCGATGGTGCCGGGCCATTCGACGTGAAGGGACCAACGCCGAGGCTCAGCACATCGGCTCGCCGCCAGCGATGCGGCGAATCTCGCCCTTTTGCGTCAGCTTCATGGTTCTCAGGAGCTCCGGAACCAACGGAAGCAGATCCGCAAGCCGATTTGACTTGCCGCGAAGGACCAGAATCGCGATGCTCCGGCCCGCCAGGTTCTGCTGGTATTCCAGCCCCCTATCCATGGTCACGAAAATCTCGAAGCCGGCCTCCTCCGCGAGATCGAGCAGGAAGCCGTTCTTCTTGCCGGCGAGACCTGCTTCGGGTACGGTGTGGCACTCATGATCCGGCAGGCTGTACTTGAGCTTCCGAGGGATGCACTCGTCGAGAAGAATTCTCATCCAAGCTGGCCGACGAGCACAGACTTGGCAAGTTCCAACGCGGAGATCGCGGCTTCGCTGGTCACGGTCGGGAAGTCGTCAATGAACTCGCCCAGGGTTTGCCCGCCCTCCAAGTAGTCCAGCAGCGCCTGAAAAGGAACACGCGTGCCGCGGAAGACTGGGGTTCCGCCGAGAACGTCGGGGTCCTTCACAATCACTTCGTAGCCAAGATTCACGGTGTGTGCCTTTGTGCGGTCGCCTTCAACACCAGTTTACTCTCAGCGGGGCCGCGCCGGGAACACGGGCGAGATCCCGTCGCCCCAACATTCCAACCCACCCGGCCGAAGTATCCTAGAGATTACGCGATCCTCCACTCCCATGCCCGAAGTCTCCCGCATCCTCGACCAACTCCATCGTGCCTACGAAGGACCCGCCTGGCACGGCCCCGCGCTCCGCGAAGTCCTGGCCGGTGTAACCTGGCAAACCGCCGCGCAGCGCCCGATTCCCAGCGCCCACACAATCTGGGAGATCGTCCTGCACCTCACCGTATGGATGTCGGTCCCCACGCGTCGCCTGGAAGGCGCCGAGATTCCCACTCTACCGCCAGACCAGGACTGGCCCGCCGCGCCCGAACCGTCCGAATCCGGCTGGCGTCAGGCGCTCGATCAACTCGCTCAGGCGCAGCGCAACCTGGAATCGGAGATCGCCAAGCTCCCCGACGATCGCCTGCGCGAAAAAGTGCTGGGTGACGTCCCTTATTCGATCTACACCATGCTGCACGGCGTCGTCCAGCACAACCTATATCACGCCGGGCAGATCGCATTGCTGAAAAAAGCAGCCGGCTAAGCTGGCGGGCTTGCGCTTCGACTATTGCTGAATAGTCAAATACAGCGCCTGTTGCGTCGAGACTCCCTGGACCTGCGCAGTAACCAATTGGTCGCCATCCGGTACCTCCGGTACGATCACATTGAATTGATACAGACCGGCTTCCGAAAGCCCCGCGAACAGCACCGTGGCTGGAACATCGCTAATCGCAATGGCAAGTTGATCCGACGCGGGCAGCGCCGCAGCCCCGCTGAAGAGCACGCCCGCGGGTACGCTGGGAGTAGTCGGCCCAAAGCCGGTCCCCCAAAGCGAAATCACGTCGCCCGGCTTGGCGGGCCGCGCAGGCACCCCATTTCCAAACAACCCACTTTTCCCGGCGATGCTTCCGTCCGCATAAGTGGCCGCCACGTACGAAGTGCCGCCGGAGCTGAACGTGAGGAAATTGGGCGCCCACTGCTCCGCATCCACCTGTCCCAGGCTGCTCGGCCCGGTCGACGTAATCACTTGAACCGCGACCATCCCCGGACCGGCGCCATCGGGGACTTGCGCGTTGATCTGTTCCGGACTAATGTAACTGACCGCCGCCGGGTAGCCCCCGATCAGCACCCCAACGCCGTCGAGCGAGAGGGGCAGGGCATTGCCGACGAAATCCGAAGCCTGCCAGCTCCGCGTGGTCGCCGACAGACTCGTCCCGAATATCGAGACCCAGGAATCTGGCGAGATGGTCGCGCGGAAGCTGGCGGCATCTACCACGCCACCAGTGCCGATAGCGGGCTGCGGACCTGCGCTCTCGATTCCATAGACGCCAAACGCCAGCGCCATCGCGTAGTTAGACCTGTCCCATGGAATGTTCTGTAGCTCGCTGGTCGAAAGAATCTCCAGATTCGGCTGCGGGCTGAGAAGCCACTGAAAGACAGTGTTCCGCAGGTCGGGCGGCGCGACCACCAACCAGTACTGCGTACCAGCCTGCAACCACGGTTTCACCGCCGAACTCGCGGAAACAATCCCCGCCGCGTTCGGGATGCTGCCCAAGCCACCCGTAACGTGCATGGTCTCGATCGCCGCGCCGGGGAGTCCCGCCTGGTCGGTGGCAATGGCCACGTCGAGATTGGCTGGCCCCGAAGCCTTAACCGGATCGTACTTGTACTCCATCCCGAGATCGACCCTCGACAGATGAGATGAAACGGATGGCGTGAACGCGTACGCCAGCGTGATGCCCCCCTCCGCGACTGAAAAGCCGCCTAGAACGCCCGCACCCACAGATCCGCCCGGCAATGCGGAATTGAACGTCTCCGCCGGACCGAACGTACTGAAGAGAGTCTGGCCCCGGCTTTCGACGGGCGCCCATACGAGGGCTGCCATCGCCCCAACCGCGACTGACCAATGCATCGTGTTATCCATTATAGGACGGGGCCCGCGCATGATCGACTTTTCCCAATTCGCCCACAACCAGCCCCTGGTGCTGATCGCCGGGCCTTGCGTCATCGAAAGCGAAGACCACGTCCACCGCATGGCGCGCGCCATCGGCGACATCGCCGGCCCGTTCGTCTTCAAGGCCTCCTTCGACAAAGCCAACCGCACCAGTCTGAGCGGCTATCGCGGGCCGGGGCTCCGCGAAGGGCTGCGCATCCTGGCCGGCGTCAAGCGTGCAGGCTATTCCATCCTCACCGACATCCACGAGCCCGCCCAGGCCGCGCCCGCCGCCGAAGTGGCCGACATCCTGCAAATCCCCGCTTTCCTCTGCCGCCAGACCGACCTGCTGCTTGAAGCCGGACGCACGGGCCGCATCGTGAATATCAAGAAGGGCCAGTTTGTGGCGCCCCAGGATATCGCGCGCGCCGCCGAAAAGGTCGCCTCCACGGGCAACTCGCAGGTGTTGCTCACCGAGCGCGGCTCGTCGTTCGGCTACAACAACCTGGTGGTGGATATGCGCGGTCTCAAGATCATGCGCGACATGGGCTGGCCGGTGGTTTTCGACGCCACCCACAGCGTGCAATTGCCGAGCGGCGGAGGCGCGGCTTCCGGCGGCCAGCCGCAGTTCATCGAACCCCTGGCGCGCGCCGCGGTGGCGGTGGGCATCGACGCGCTGTTCGTGGAAGTGCACGACGCCCCGGAGCGCGCGCTATCCGACGGCCCCAACGCCCTGCGCCTCGATCTGCTGCCGGAACTCTGGCGGCGGCTGCGGGCGCTGGACGCCCTGGTGAAGTCCGGCTTTCTGCACGCTTAGGCCGTCCCAAGCGTCATACAATGGAAGTGGATTGGAGATCTCTATGCGCAATCGCCGGCAAAGAGGCTTTTCGTTAATCGAGTTGTTGATCGTCATCGCGATCATCCTCATCATCGTCACGGTGGCTTTGCCCAAGTTGAACAAAGCCCGCATGTACGCCCAGGAGACGGCTGCTCTCAAGGCGATTCAAACGCTGAACACCGCGCAGGTGCAATACAATTCCACGTTCGGCCGCTTCGCCCAGTCGCTGACCGAACTGGGACCGCCCGCCAGCGGAACGGCGAATGCCTCGGCGGCGGATTTGATCTCCGGCGATTTGGGCGCCGGCGTAAAGCAGGGCTACAACTTCACGCTGACGGGCACGCCCACGGGCTACACCATTTCGGCGGTGCCGTCCGTGTTCGGTTCCACCGGCTCGCGTACGTTCTTCTCGGACCAATCGCTGGTCATCCGCGAGAACTACGGCCAGGAGCCGGCTACCGCCAATAGCAAGGAAGTCGGGTCGGTGGCAGCCAAAGCGGGCGACACCACCAAGTAGGCCGGGCGGAGGCGAGCCATGAGCGGCCGGTCAGTCGCTCTCTTTGCGGTGGTAGGAATTCCAGTGCTCCTCTATTTGGCCGCCCCGTTGGGCGAGCGCCATGCTAATAAGGCGCGTAGATATGCCCATGAGACAGCCGCTCTCAAAGCGATGCAAACGCTCGGCACCGCGCAGGTGCTATACAATTCGCAGTTCGGACGATACGCCCGGTCGCTCACTGAGCTGGGACCGTCGGCTTCCGGCCTGATTCCGCCGGATCTGGCCGCCGGCGAACGGCAAGGCTACAAATTCAACCTGACGGGAACGCCCGAAAGCTACAGCATTCAAGCCGTCCCGAAGGTCTTTGGCTCAACAGGCGCGCGCACCTTTCACACCGACCAATCGCTGATCATCCGCGAGAACTATGGCTTGGAGCCGGCCACGGCAAGCAGCAAGGAAGTTGGATCGGTGGCGAAGCCGTAGCATCCCACCCCCGCAAAAGGATCGCCCCCTCGCCGCGTCGCCCCCTCATAACATCGACGCCTTGTGTCGATGTTGGCGAGCGCAGGCTCGCCTGCGTGTTATCTTGACTCTTACGCATGCACATCCTTTTCATCGGCGATATCTTCGCCTCTCCGGGACGCCACATTGTCGCCGATCATCTCCAGGACATCAAGACCACCAACCACATCGACCTCGCCATCGCCAACGCCGAAAATGCGGCCGGCGGCTTCGGAGTCACTCCGTCCATCGCCGAAGAGTTGTTCTCCATGGGCCTGGATGTGCTCACCTCCGGTAATCATATCTGGGACAAGAAGGAGATCCTGGATTACCTGCCGCGCCAGCCCAAGCTCCTGCGTCCCGCCAACTACGCGGACGAAACACCCGGACGCGGCGTCATCGTGGCGCACAGCCGGCAAGGTATTCCGTGCGCGGTGATCAATCTGCAAGGCCGCACTTACATGCCCGACACCGACTGTCCATTCCGCAAAGCGGACCAGATTCTGCGCGACCTCGACCCATCCGTCAAAGTCCGTTTCGTGGATTTTCACGCTGAAGTAACCAGCGAGAAAATGGCCATGGGCTGGTATCTGGATGGCAGAGTCTCCGCCATGGTGGGTACTCACACGCATGTTCCGACCGCCGACACCCGCATCCTGCCAGGCGGCTCCGCCTATCAGACAGACGTGGGAATGACCGGGCCGTACGACTCGGTGATCGGCGTGAAGAAGGAAGTAATCCTCCAGCGCTTCCTGACCGCTCTCCCGGTGCGCATGGAAGCTGCCAAGGCCTCCGCGGAGCTGCACTCGGTCATCCTGGAAGTGGATGAGAACACCGGCAAGGCTCTTTCCATCCGCCGCCACACTGTCCGCGGAGACTAAGCCGCAACATTCCGCCGCCGCACCCGCCACCTCGGGGTGGGGGATATATCGCAGCCACACCATGCAGGCCGCAACATCGAACCAAGAAGAACCCGCGAAAAATTCATGCAAATATGTTCTGGTTTTTCTCTTGACATGCCTCCAGTTTATGGAGAATACTCGATATAGCTGTGCCCGATCCTGGGTACCGGCAGCACCAAGAAGGGGGGGCCTCGACATGTCCAAGCAAGCTGTGCGAAAGATTACGGAAACCTGCGATCAGTTGGCTCTGCCGGGCGCGGCCCGGCCGAATACACAAAAACGGATAGCCTGCGCGCTTTTGAGCTGTGGCTGGCCAGGGAATTTCAAAACGGATCGCCGCAGGAAGATTGGCTGCGGGCGCAGCGGGAAGTGACGGGCGCGAGGCGAACCGCCGCCGCCTGACGCAAGCTTCGCGGCCTCCGGGCACGACGGGTTAATAGGGACGCTCAGATAAGATCGGATAAGAATAGATTCGCTCTTTGGCCGAATAGGAGCGAATTTCTTATCGAATTCTTACTCGGCTATGGAGCCGCGACCGTGTATGAGACGCTCTGTACCGCCGACTGGAAGCCTTGCCGCGCCGTGACCTTGATCTCGCACTTGCCCGGGCGCGCCACCGCGCTCAGCATTACTGGAATGGCTCCCGAAGAATCGGGCGCCGGAAGATCCGCGTCCTTCACCTCCAGTTCCTCGCCGCCCACGAAAAACTCCGCCCGGACCCGCGGCGATTCTTGGCTCGACTTGTCCGGATACACCATGAAGTACACCAGCGGCTTCGCGGAGGCCTTCAGCGATCCGTCCACCACCGGCACCACGTCGCGTCCCTGAAACAGGAACGGGTCGTTGGCATCCGCATCCGCGGTCAGTGGGTCGACCCGCGCCACCACCACCAGGCTGCTCAGTCCGACGCCCTTCTGCGGCGGGCTGTCGAGTTCCACCGTGCTGGCGCTGGCGTGGTTCGCTTCGCGGTCGAATAGCACGCTCTCCACGGTATAGTGGCCGGCCGGCAGGTTGAAGGCATGTGTGTAGTCGATCGGCGCGGCCTGGATTCCCGTCAACTGGTCGTCGGGGACCTCGTAGGGAAAGTCCTGAGCGAACTTATCCACGATATTCCCGCTCGCGTCTTTCACCACGGCGAACAGGGCGGCATGCAGCCGGTGCGATTTGCGCGTGGGCTGCGGCGTGGCGGTCAGGCTCGCGCCCGGCAGTTCGAAGACCACGGCGGCCTGTGAACTTGCGCTGCCCGGCCGGAATTGGAACGCGGCCGTACGGAAATCGAAGGCGTGCGGCAGGGGCCGCGCGTTCAACGTCATCAGTCCCGCCATCTCGAACGGCCGCAGAGGCGCCGCGCCACCGAAGTCCGGTATGGCAAAGTAACCGTTGCGGCTGTCCACCTTCGCACTGGCTCGCAAATCGGTGCGCGCCAGCTTTACTTCGATCTTCCGAAAATGCCCGTCGTACTTGTCGGACGACGGATGATAGTCCGCTTCGTAATGCGTGTCCGCGTCCGCCTCGATCTGCTGGAACGGCTTGCGCAGATCGTTGCTGTTGGCCACCAGGAAGCCGCCCGTGCCCTCGGCCAGCGCGCGCAGGCTCGCCTGCGAATCCGAAGTCCGCACCGCGCCGTGCAGGTAGTCGTCCTGCCGGTTCGATTCCGCCAAGACCCCCGCCTGTCCCATGCCCCCCGGCGTCTCCAGGCGCTGTTGCTGGCTGAGCGCCACGACGTGCTGCATGGCCATGGAGGAAGCCTGCGCCGTGGAGGTTTCATTCAGGCCGTTGGCGTCGAAGGCATAAAAGCTGAGGTCGGCCAGGTTGGCCCCGTGCAGCATCGCCTCAAACTCTTCGGGCTCGCCGTTGGTGGTGAAGCCCGGGCTCAGCAAAAGGACCGTTTTGTGACCGGGGAAAGTTCCGAGTTGGCGGATCAGCAGCTTGATCTGGTCCATCTGGCGCGCTCCCTCGATGCCCATGAATTGTTCCCGCTGGAGCACCAGGTCCCCGCGCTGCGCATTGGCGGCCGGGCTGTTGTCCACATCCGCTCCTGTAATTGCAGTCATGCTGACCGATCCGGTGGTGGACAGGTCTAGCATGCCTCCCCCTTTTCCACCGGCGCTCACAAACCCCACGAGCCACTGCACGTTGGGCGTCGAGTTCAGCACGGCCTCCGCGGCCCGCGTGATATCCACGCTCGAACCGTTGAAGGCCGCGGTGGCCGCGCGCAGCAACTCATCGCGGTTGTTGGTGAACGCATGCAGCGGAGTGAGCCGCGAATCGAGGTTGAAAACTCCCACGAAGGTGCCGGGGCGCAGCGTCGTCTTGATGAACTCCTGAACGGCCGCTACCGCCCATCTGCGGGTGTTCGGATCGAGTTGGTGAAATACAACGCAGATCAACTCGACCCCGTGCAGCGGCATCGCCAGGGGACGGGCCGGCTCAGCCGTTTCGGGTTGCTCCTCGCCAGCCTGCCGATCCGGCTGCACCGCGGGCTGCACCGGAGCCTCGCCGCCCACCAGGCGCAGGCTGCGGATCTCCTGCCGGACGCCATCTTCGTAGATCTCCACGTCGCCGGGCTTCAGGTTCTTCACCAGCCGGCCTTTCTTATCGCGCACCACCAGGTCCAGCGCGACCTCGTTTACGGTGGCATGGATGGTCGGCCCGCTCTCGGCCTGCGGGGCGGCAAGCACCGGGCCGGCCATCACACAGCACAATGCCAAACTGAGCTTTATCATTGCCTAAAACTCCGCATGGAGGGCGGACTTTAGTCCGCGCGGGGCTTCAACCCCGCGTCTCTTGCACTCCACCTTACTTTAGCTCAATAACCACCGTCCGGTACGCCTTGCCGCCCGTGTTCACCAACTGCGGTGCGTCTTCGCCTTGTGCATGCCAGATCACATCGCCCGCCTTGCGTTCCTGGATTGTCTTCGCGCCGGTCTTGGGGTCCGTGCGCTCGTAACGGCAATCGTCCAGAAACACGATCGCTTGATCGTGCGCGCGGACTCCCCGCTCGCGCACGGATCCCGGCGCCGCGGTCACCTCCGTCACGTGTACGCGGGCGTTGTCCAGTTTCACCGTGGAAGGCAGCCCCGCCCAAGCCAGGGCCGCGATTCCCCATAGCAGCCGTTTCATTTCGTCTTCGAGCCTCCTTGGTTCATGATGCCACTCCGTGACACCCAGACGAAGGCCGGGGACGGCAAAGCGGTAAAACGAGTAACCTGGGCATGAAACCATGAGCGGAATCCAGTACGTGACCGATGAGAGGGGCCGCAAGGTGGATCGACCTGAAAAAGCATCGGGAGCTGTGGGAAGACATCGAGGATGTGCTTGTCTCCCGATCGCGCCGGCACGAGAAGCGGACCCCGTTGGAAAAGGCCTCGAACATCTGGTTGGGGCGCTCCGGCCTACTGGATGCAAGAAACTCAAGAGCGGGGATACGAATGGCGCATTCGTGTGAGTGACCACCGCATTGTCTACGAGGTTGACGAGGCGCGGCCAACACGTCCTTCTGCACTTCGGCTTTGCCGTTTTCGGCGCGCACATCCGCGATCGCGTCCTCGACCTCCATCTGCCGCGCACTGCCGTGGGGCAGGCGCGCCGGGCCATAGGGCGGTTCGGGCTGGCCCTTCGCGATTCCATCCTGATACCAGAAGGCCACGCTGGAGAACAAGGTCGGGCCATTCTTCGAAAGCGGAGCGCACGGTGCCATCGGGATTGTAGGTCCAACCGGCGTGCTCGAAATCGAAACGGAACGAGCGGGTGAATGGAATGGGGTCGGCGAGGTGCCGGCGGTAAGCCGTCATGCGCGCACCGGCGTCCGTGCCTTCAGCCACCGGCACACCGGTGTAGAGGCCTTGCGCCTCGCGCAGGGACCGGGCGTCGTTGAAGTAGTCTTCGGTGCCGGTGCCCTGGATGCCGGCCGTCCTTTCGCCGTCGACGTAGATCAGATCGTCGCCTTCGCCGAACCAGCCGGCGGCGGTCTGGATGACGCTCATCACCGTGCCGGCGTAGTGGCCGCGGCCTTCGACCGAGAGCACTTCGTAAGATTTGCCGGCGGCGGCCCTCGTTGGTGATGGCGATGCGGCAGGAGCGGCGGAACGGCATGGGCCAGTAGCAATTGCGAGAGCGGCCGCTGGAACTGTCGCGGACCATGAGGGAGTTGTTGTCGCGCTCGAAGCCATGGCCGACGCCGAAGAAGTCGCCTACGGGCGCGTCGACACTGGGGGTGGCGCTGCCATCGTAATAGATGCGCAGGCGCAGCAGGCGCGGCCAGCCGTACTCGTTGGCGGCGACGGTCAGCCAGATGTGAGTCACCATGCCGGATCCCTGCAGGTCGCCCAGGACGATGGTTTCGCCCGGGATGGGGCGCTTGGAATCGTCGTTGCTATAACGACAAGGGGTTGGCGAGTTGGGCGCAGGCGGCTGGGACGAAGGCGGCGAGCGCCAGGAGGGAGAGCCACTTTGGAGTCATCAGTGGCCACTATAGCGAGGCGGGCGCTCTTAGGGCCGGACCGACCAAGCCAGACCGTCCGGTCCGGGACCGGCGTCGATCCGCGCTGCGATCTCCAGAGTCTTCAGATCGAGGACGGCGACATAGCCCTCGCCAGTGCAGGCTATAAACGCGCGAGAGCCGTTGGGCTGCAGTTGGATGCCGGCGGCGCCGCGTGCGATGGGGATGCGTTTCAGCTCCTTATGAGTCGCGGAATCCAGGATGGCGAGGCCTGCGCCGCTGAGTGAAGTAATCAACACGAGCTTGCCATCCGGGGTGAACTTCAGACGGTTCGCGCCGCGCACGTTGGCCTGCAACGTATCGGTCACTCGCTTCGCGGCGAGATCGATAATGGACACGGTGCCATCCTGGGCATTCGCGGCCCAGAGTTCCTTACCATTGGGCGATACATCGAAACCTTCAGCGCCTCTGCCGACTGGGACGACGGTTTGTTCCCAGTCGCCGCCGGGAGGTCCCATCGGGCCTCTGGGGCCGCTGGGCGGCGGACCGCCGGGGCCGGTGCGGATGCTCTTCTCGATGATGCTGACCGTGCCGGAACTGACGTTGGTGGTGAAGATCCGCTTCATGTCTTCGGTGACGAAGATCATATGGGTGCGGTCCTGTCCGGTTCCCAGAATCCAATCGACTGCGCCTTTCGCGGGATCGTAACTTCCGATGGCTTTCGCGGCTTCAGCGGTGAACCAGGTTTTCCCGCCTACGAACATCAGGCCGTGAGGGCCGCGCAGTGGGCCGAGATCGATGGATGGCATTCTCTGCTGGCCGATCAAGTCGATGCGGTCAATCGTGTTATAGGGCCCACCCCCATAGATGGAGACATACGCGACTTTCCCGTCGGCCGATGCGACGACCTCGTGCGGATCTTGTCCGACCGGCGCTTTGGCGACAACTTTCAGGGTGGACGGGTCGACGATGGCGAGAGTGTGATCGCCCTTCGACAGCACCAGCAAGGCTTCGCGCGGTGTGCTTTCGGACCATCCGAGGCTCGCGGCAGTGAGACCCAGGAGGAGGGCAAGACGAACTGATTTCATGGTATAGATTTAACCACATAAATCGACTCTCTGTGCCGATGCCAACGCGCGCGCATAACTGCGGCGGATGCTGCCCGGCAGTTGGTAGCGATCGAATTCCCCGACCGGGCACCAGACAACGTCCCGCACCTCTTCGGAAGCCTGGAAGGCGTCGGACGCGGCTTGGAACCGGAAGATCAGGTCGTGATGCAGGTGAAACGGTTCGTCGCGTCGCACGGGGATGCCGTGTACGTCCACGCCCACCAGCAGCGGCGGCCAATCCGCGCGCAGGACCGCGCCAGTCTCCTCGACCACTTCGCGCCGCCCCGTGTCGCCGATGACCGGATCGTCCGGCTCGACGTGGCCTCCGGGAAGCAGCCAGCGCTGCAGGCGGCGGTGCAACACCAGCAGAATACGGTCCCGGCCGGGGCTGAGAACCAAACCGGTGCAGGTGACGTGGCCCGGATTGAACTGCCGCCGGGAGAACGGCGCTGGCGAGGAGGCCAGCAGTGCCAGGACGAGTTCCTTGCTTTTGGCGGCCTCGCCATCGCCGGCGGGGTCGAAGCGCTGCAACAGGGCGGTAACGGCCGCGGGGGCGATCATTACTCGATTATGGCGCACTTGGCTGGTGGTATAGTCACAAGTGAACAAGAAGATCCTGCAAGCACTGGCCGCAGCGCGCGCGTGGCAGACGCGCGGGCGCTTCTAACCGCCAAGCGCTTCGACGCGGCGTATTATACGCACGATCTCGACGACCTTTTGGGGATCGCAGGGTTGAAGGGCCAATTGCAGCAGCGGTTTCACCAGGACCCCGCTCTCGAAGCCAAGTGGGGAATAGTGAGGGACTGGTCTGAGCAAGCTCGGCGTGAAATGGCCGGCCCTCAGCGGGAATCCCTGCGCAGAGCGAGGGAGATGCTTAACGCCGTCGCAGACCGACAAGGAATTCTGGCATGTATTCAGCAGTATTGGTAGCCCACGCGATTGAGGAAGGGCAGAGGCTACTGGAGCGCCTCAAAAAGGAGCGCTTTCCGGTCTCTGCCGCGCTCTGGTATCACGTTCCCGATTCTTCGCATTGGGTTCTGGTTATCGCGACTCCGGTTGTCTCTCGGGTTGGCCCCACGGCGGCTTATACTCGTTTGCAGGGAATCCTCCGCGACTTGAACCCTTCGTATCTTTCGCTAAGCAATATTTCGCTCTTCAGCCCAGCCGGCGCGGAGTTTGAGAGGGTACGTTCAGTGGTGGGCCTGCCAAACCGGTTCGGGGTAAGTCCGGCTAGTGGACGTCCTCGGAACCTCTCGTCATTCGAAGATGCCTACGTGTATCGCGTGTGATTCCAATAGCGCATTGAATATCTGTTGCGCTGGCCTCCCGGCTACACTGGAACAGTATGGGTATCGCCATCACGCAAGTGGACGCTTTCACCAGCAAGCCGTTCGCCGGAAATCCGGCGGCGGTGTGCATCCTCTCCGAGGCGCCCGAAGAACGCTGGATGCGGGATGTGGCGCGCGAGATGAACCTGTCGGAAACCGCGTTCCTGGTTCCGCGGGACGGAGAGTACAACCTGCGCTGGTTCACGCCGGCGGTTGAAGTGGACCTGTGCGGTCGCGCCACGCTGGCCAGCGCGCACGTGCTTTGGGAAGAGGGTCACCTGGCCGCGGGCGCGCAGGCGCGCTTCCACACGCGCAGCGGGTTGTTGCTGGCCGAGCGGCAGGGCGACTGGATCGAGATGGATTTTCCGGCCAAGATGGAGACCGCCGCCGAGCCGCCCGCGGATCTCGCCGCTGCTCTCGGCTTGACGCCGGTGTACGTGGGGCGCAACCAGTTCGATTACCTCGTCGAAGTGGAGTCCGCGGCGGCGCTGCGTGGCGCGCAGCCGGATCACGGTGTGCTGCGGAAGTTGCCGGTACGGGGCATCATCGTGACCGCGCGTTCCGACACGCCTGAATTCGATTTCATCTCGCGCTTCTTCGCTCCTGGCGCGGGCGTGGACGAGGACCCAGTGACTGGGTCGTCGCACACCTGCCTGGGGCCGTATTGGAGCAAGCGTCTGGGCAAGACCGAGTTGGTGGCGTATCAGGCATCCGCGCGCGGCGGCGTGGTGCGGGTGCGGTGCAGCGGCGATCGCGTGTATTTGGGCGGGCAGGCGGTTACCGTGCTGCGCGGCGAGTTAATAGGATGACGCCTGAGCCTTAATCCGCTCGACTAACCTGTAGACTGTGGTTGACGGATTTGCTCCCCCTGTCCCTCGCGCGTCGTGCCATTTTTCGAGATCGTCGGCGCGCTTCAGGGCATCGGAGTATTTCGGCCGCAGGGTCTCGTAATCGAGTTGCTTCTCGTAGTTGCGCATGTGGCTCCTGCACAAGTGCTGCACTTTGCCGCGCTCAATGTGAGCGCGCTGATCCTGAAAGTGCAGCAGCGCCCACAGTTCGAAGCAGGGATTGGAAATGGCCAGTTCGATGCCATTGGCCCTGGCCTGATCCTTGGCTTCGGGAATTAGCGGGTGCTCATCGATGTCGAAGACGCACCATACTTCGTCGTACTTCAGGTTGTCGTCTGCTTGTCTTTTCGCGTCGCGATCGGCTTGTTGCTTCAACTCTACCGCTCGCTCGACGATTGTCTTCGGTGTCGCACGAGGTTCAATTCCCAGTTCAACGAGGCTGCGCTCCGCATGACGGACAGCCCGAAAATAGCACGGCTCCGTGACCGTGCCCTCGCAGACAATCAGGAAGCGCGGCTTCGGTTGGCGGCGTGGTCTGCGGCGTTGAAGGGTGTCACGATTTCTCGCCATTACCGCCTGCGTTCCCGGTCAGATAGTCGGGATGAATGAATGGAATGGCTCCGTAGCGCCCCTGGAGGTATCCGTTCTCCAGGTTCTCCTGGCGTCGCGGTTTGAAGTCGGTCAGCGGATACAGGTGGCTGCTTCCCGTCGAGTCCTTTTCTGTAAACCAGATCTGATCGCGCCTGAGATCGCCACTGCTCAAGAGGTTCGTATCATGGGTATTGAAAATCAACTGGGCTGATCGCGGATTAGTCGCCGGGCTGCTAAAAAGTCGAATGATCTGGACCGCCATCAGCGGGTGTAAGCTGGCATCTAGTTCGTCGACCAAGAGTATCCCTCCATTCCTCAAGAAACTCACCACGGGCCCGAGCAGGGCCAGGTAGGCAAGCGTGCCGCTGGATTCTTGCTCGGCTCTGAATGAGACGGTTCGATTTCCGACGCGATGCAAGAGACTGACCATCTTCCGAGTCTCAGGCAAAGAGTATTCCGACGGCAATTCCGAATGGAGCGATTCCAAGATTCCCCTCATATTCTTCATCTCCTCGGTCTCGCCGACGTTCAGCTCCGCAATTCCAAGGTCGGCTTGGGCGAGCAGCCGTGCAATGGTAGCCCTATCCGATTCCGATTGGCAGAACTGCGCGGCACGCAACATCGCGCCGAAAGGACGTCCCCGCCTAGCATCGTGGCCAAGCTCGAATGACTCTGACTCTGCGAACCATTCATACACCGGAGACAGCGCCTCGTGGTTGTTTTGGGCTGCAGCTGAGAGGAAGAGGCTGTTTTTTCGTACGAGCCCCTCGATGACTTTATTCTCGCCCGGCATCTTGGTGCCGAAGGAGATTGGAACACCCTCGGCTCGCTCAAACCACAATTGCCTCTTGCTCTTTGGGTAAACATACAGCCATTCCCTAAGAATGGCCTGTGAATTAGCGACGAATCCATACTGGTGCCGGATGCCATCAAGGAGGAAGTCCACAGAGAACTCGGATGGAAGCGCGGTGTCGTCGCCAGCAAACGGCTCTACCGGGATACGCTGGCCCGGTTGCCATTGTGTGTGCGAGGACCACACCGCGTTAGCCATGAACTCGAAAGCTTTGATGACGGCGGTCTTGCCAGACGCGTTCGCACCATAAATCGCGGCGACGGGCAACACCTGCTCTCCCAATCCAGGAGGACTGAAAATGCGTTCGCCAGAGCCGGCAAGCCTGCTGGCCACGAGCGAGAGTTCCTGTTCGGTCCGAAACGACCGAAAGTTCGAGAATCGAAACTTTAGGAGCATTCTGCGCACAATCTTCGCACAAAACTGCCCCAAAATGCCAGGTCAACCAAAAATCGCGCCCACGGGTGCGATTGAACGGCGATCGCGTGTATTTGGGCGGGCAGGCGGTTACCGTGCTGCGCGGGGAATTGATATGATGACGCTCATGCGAATCCATTACATTGCTTGTGGTTCTCTTGCGGCGCTGGCCTTGGCAGCGATGGCTTTTGCACCGCCGGCCGCAGCACAGGGATTTCCGCAAAGGTGCCCCGACGGCAGCACCCCGCGATTTCCCGGCAAAGCCGCGACCGAGATCGAATCCTGCGGGCTGGACGGGGACGTGAAAGCGGCGTCGCCTGAAGGGTTGCAAAACGAGAAGAAAAACAACTTCTGCGCGCAAGGCAACGCGACGCCGATCGACATCGCCAAGCTCACGGCGTTGGAAAAATCCGCGGAATCCGCGGAAAAGGCGAAGAACTACAAAGCCGGAGAGCCGCCGCCGGAACGCTCGTTCCTGACGCCGCTGGGAGAAGGCAATGTGGTGGCGTTCGAAGGATACGTGTTCGAGGCCCGGCAGGAATGCGGCGAGACGGTCAACTGCGGCAGCGATGTTCCGGATGTCGATGCTTCCCATGACGTCCACCTTTACATGCTGGGCCAGCCGCGAAAGAACAAGCCGTCAGGCACGGCCGCTTCGCACGCGGAGGAATGCAGCGGATTCGTAGCGGAGATGATCCCGCATCATCGTCCGGCGGAATGGACAGCGTGCAACGTGAACGATGTCGCCAATCGCGGACTTCGCGTACGCGTGACCGGCCAGCAGTTCTTCGATGGGAGCCATGTACCGTGCAGCAACGGGAACGCCGTCGGCTCGAATCCCAGGCGAGTTTCGCTTTGGGAAATTCATCCGATTTATTCTTTCGACGTTTGCCCGTCCGGCGACTGCGCAAGCGGCGGGTGGGTGCCGCTTGAGGCTTTCGATGCCGGCAAGACCGCGTGCAATCATCCCGCGTGCGAGACGACTTCGGATAGCTCGAAGGCGCCTGCGAAGAAGTCCTCCAAAACGAAGTCAAAGTAGCGGAATCGCTCCCTGACGTTCGCGGCTCGGTAAAGAGGGCACCAAGCCGCGCACGCTGTACCGCGTTCCACCGGCCCATGCTACACTCCACCTATGCTTTCCGATCCGCGCGAGATGCCCGATGAGCCGCCTCCGTTTCTGGGCACTTGGCGGCACATCTACGCGGCCGTGGTGGTCTACCTCGCGTTGCTGATCGCACTCTGCTACGCTTTCACCCGCGCTTTTTCATGAGACCTCTCGATTGGGTGGTTCTGGTCGGCTCGTTGACTTCCATCATTGCCTATGGCCTGTATCGCGGCCGCGGCAGCAACACGGTGGATCGCTATCTGCTGGCCGGCAAGACCATGCCCTGGTACGCCATGGCGCTGTCGATCATGGCCACGCAGGCCAGCGCCATCACCTTCATCTCCACCACCGGCCAATCCTACGTGGATGGCATGCGCTTCGTGCAGTTCTATTTCGGCATGCCGCTGGCGATGGTGGCGATCTCGGCTACGGCCGTTCCGATCTTCCATCGCGCCAAGGTGTATACCGCTTACGAATACCTGGAGAACCGCTTCGACGCCAAGACGCGCGCGCTGGCCAGCGTCATTTTCCTGATGCAGCGCGGGCTTTCCGTGGGCCTGACCTTCTACGCGCCGGCCATCGTCCTTTCCATCATCTTCGGGTGGCCGGACCGCCTGACCACGCTGATCATCGGCATCACGGTGGTGTTGTACACGGTGACCGGCGGCATTCGCACGGTTACCTGGACCGATGTGCAGCAGATGCTGATCATCCTCTTCGGCCTGGTGGTGGCGCTGGTGATGATTGTGCTGCTGCTGCCGCGCCAAGTTTCGTTTCTGGACGCCATGCACCTGGCCGGTTCGGCCGGCAAGCTGAATGCGGTGAACTTTCATTTCGATTGGAACGACCGCTACAACGTGTGGAGCGGGTTGATCGGCGGCATGTTCCTGGCGCTGTCGTATTTCGGATGCGACCAGTCGCAGGTGCAGCGCTACCTGACCGGCAAATCCATCGCGCAAAGCAAGCTGAGTCTGCTGTTCACGGCGGTGGCCAAGATCCCCATGCAGTTTTTCATTCTGTTCATCGGGGCCATGGTGTTCGTGTTCTACATTTTCGAGCCTGCGCCGCTGGTGTTCCAGCGCGTCGAATATAACCGCATCCAACGGCCGGAGTTGCGCGCGCGCTACGAACCCATCGCGGCCCGCTACCAGGACGCTTTCACGCGGCGCAAAGCGGCGGCGCTCGAGATGGTCGCGGCGCGGCACACCGGCGACTCACGCGCGGAGAGCGATGCCGTGGCGGGCTACCGGCGCGCGGCGCTGGACCTGGATGTGGCCCGCCGGCAGGGCGCGAGCCTGGTGGAAGCTACCGGCGGAGAGAAGGGCTTCCGGGATACCAATTACATTTTCCTGTCTTTTGTAACGCGGTATCTTCCGGCCGGTATCGTGGGACTGCTGATTGCGGTGATTCTGGCGGCCACCATGTCGTCGAGCTCCGGGGAGATCAACTCGCTGGCTACGGTCTCGGTGGTCGACATTTACAAGCGTCACTTCCGGAAGGAAGCCTCGGATCATCATTATCTGACCGCCTCGCGGGTGGCAACGGCCTTCTGGGGCGCCTACGCGGTGGCGTTCGCGGGACTGGGAAAGCATCTGGGATCGCTGATCGAAGCCGTGAATATTGTCGGCTCGCTGTTCTACGGATCGTTGTTGGGAGTGTTCGTACTGGCCTTCTTCTTTAAGCGCGTGAGCGGCACCGGCGCGTTCGTGGGCATGCTGGCCGGGGAAGCAGCCGTCTTCGCGGCGTTTCTGTTCACGGGGATTTCGTTCCTGTGGTACAACGTGATCGGCTGCCTGGTGGTGATCGCCACCGGGATGGCGGTCAGCTTCGTTTCGCGCGCAGCTTCCGCCACACCAGATACAGCGCGATAAGCGCGGCGATGGCGCAAGAGGCGATCACCAGATGGTGGTGGATCTGCGCCGAAGCCGCCTGCCAGCGGTCTCCCAGGAAATATCCAAGCGACACAAATGTGGCGGCCCACAGCAACGCGCCCAGGTAAGCGAACATGGCGAAGATGTGCGGCTCCACGTAAGACACGCCCGCGGCGTATGCCGTCAGATGGCGGACGCCCGGAACGAAGTAGCCGAAGGTGAGGCTCCAATGGCCCACACGTTCAAAGAACTGGTGAGCTTTGGCCAGACGCTCCTCGGTCAGGTGGATGTACTTGCCGAAACGATGGATCAGCGCCAGGCCGAAGGTCCGGCCCAGGGTGTAGCTCAGGGTAATGCCACAGATGGTCCCGGCCAGCACAGTGCCGAAGGCGGGCGCCAGCTTCAAGTGATGGGAGAAGATCAGGTACCCGGTAAAAGTGAGCAGCGTCTCATCGGGAACGGGCAGGCCCACTATGCCCAGCATGAGCAGGCAGAAGATCGCCGGATACCCGTAGTGCGAGATCCAGTCGAGGACGTAATGTTCCATGGCAGCACAAAGAGGCCGGCGTGGACGCCGGCCGCAGGACTGGAGTCCCGCCCCACTACACGACTAACGTGGAGACATCTACTTGGGAGCGATTGCCTTCCACCACCACGATGCCGGATTCGGTGACGTAGTGGAAGCGGCGGTCGTGCTCCAGATCGTAGCCGATGCAGGCGTCGGCGGGCACGCGCACGTTCTTATCGAGGATGGCCCGGCGGACACGGGCGCGGCGTCCGATGTCGCAGTTATCCAAAATGAGGCAGTCTTCCACCTGCGCGCCGGCATGCACCTTCACGCCGCGGAACAGCACGGAATTCCTCACGGCGCCACCCGAGAGAATGCATCCGCCAGAGCAGATGGAGTCGATGGCCTCGCCGCGGCGGTTTTCGTCGTCGAAGGTGAACTTGGCGGGCGGCTCCGGATAGCTGGCGGTGCGCAGCGGCCATTTCCGGTTATAAAGATTGAGCGCGGGCTTGACCGAGCGCAGGTCCATATTGGCGTCGTAATAGGCGTCGATGGTGCCGACATCGCGCCAGTAGGCGGACGAATCGGGTGCTTCGCCGGGAATGCGGTTGCTTTGAAAATCGTACGCGAACATCTCCGCGTTGCCGGCCAGCTTGGGCAGGATGTCGTGGCCGAAATCGTGGGAACTGCCCTCGTTGGCGGCGTCCTCGTACAGTTCGCGCAGCAAGGTGCGGGTGGAAAAGATATAGTTGCCCATGGAGGCGTAGACGCGGTCGGGATCGCCCGGTATGGTGGGAGCGTCGGCGCGCTTCTCGTGGAAGGCGATGATGCGCCCGTCCGGAGCCGCTTCGATAACTCCGAGCTCCGAGGCGAACTTCTTCTCCACGGGGATAGCCGCAACGGTCACGCTGGCGCTCTTGTGCTCGTGGTACTCGATCATGCTGTTTATGTCCATGCGGTAGATATGATCGGCGCCAAAAATGGCCACCACGTGCGGATCGGCCTGCTCCACCAGGTTGATGTTCTGGTAAATGGCGTCGGCCGTGCCTTGGTACCAGGTTTCGCCGGCCGAGCGCATTTGGGCCGGCACCGGGATGACAAACTGCGTTTTGAGCAGACTGCCGAACTGCCATCCCTCGCTGAGGTGCTGCAGCAGGGACTGGCTTTTGAACTGCGTCAGCACGTAGACGGAATAGATGCCCGAGTTGATGAAATTGCTCAGGACAAAGTCGATGATGCGGTACTTCCCGCCGAAGGGGACAGCGGGCTTGGCACGTTCCTTGGTCAACGGGTACAGCCTGGTACCCTTTCCGCCCGCCACCACCATTCCCAGCACTCGTAGTCGCATAGGTTTAAGTCCTATCCTATCAGGCGCGTGGTTGCGCGCCAAGGGCATGGGATGGGAAACCAAAAGAGGCGGCCTGAGAGGCCGCAGGCCGGGGGCCTGCCCCACTATTCGTACCGCAATGCGCTTACCGGCTCCACGCGCATCGCCCTGACCGCGGGCGCCAGTCCGGCCAATAATCCGACGACCACGATCAGAAACGCCGCGCCGGCCAGCGCCCAGGGATCGTGCGCGCGGATGCCGTAGAGTTCCGATTCCGCCAGGCGCGCCAGCAGAAAGCTCGCCGGCAGCCACAGTGCGATGCCAATCGCGATCAGCCAGCCTGTTTCGCGCAGGACAACCAGCAGGACGCCTTCCGGGGGCGCTCCCAACGCCAGCCGGATGCCGAATTCACGCGTACGGCGCGTCACGGAGTAGGAGATCGTCCCATAGAGACCGACTGCCGCCAGAATCGCGGCCAACGCGCCGAAGGCGATGGCCAGGGTCGCCATCAGCCGGTCCGTGTAAATGGAGTCGTCGATCATCGCCTTCATGGAGGTCAGGCGTTCGATCGGAAGGTTGGCGTCCAACCCTTTTACGGCCGCCCGCGCCAAGTTCATCACCTTCCGTTCGTCGCCGTGCGTGCGCACGAAGAAGGCGGCCTGGCGCGTGAAGTCGTCGCCGCCTTGTTCGAAGGGCGCATACAAAATGTGCGGCGGCTTCTCGCGCAGGTCGTTGATGCGGGAATCCTCGACCACGCCGACAATTTCGGCATCGGTATCGTTGGAACCCAAATGGACATGGCGCCCGATGGGGTTGGCGTCTTCGAAAAGGAACCGGGCAAACGTCCGATCGACGATAACGACACTGGCGGCCTTAGCGCTATCGCCGGCGTTGAAATCCCGCCCGGCCACAAGCGGGATTCCCAGCGCGGCGAAGTACCCCGGACTCACGGAGTTCTCGTTGCAAACGGCATAATGCTCGCCGGCATTGCGCGATCCGGGGACTTTGACGCCTTTGCCCCATCCCCAGCCGCCGAGCGGAACAAGCCAGCCGCTGGCCGCGGCTTCGACCCCGGGCAGGTTGCCCAGCCTTTGCCGGAGATCGCGAAACAGGGTGAGCCTGCGCTCGAAGGTGTAACCGCTCAGGCCCGGATCGATGGTGAGAGTAACCAGGTGGTCCGCGCGGAAGCCCGGGTCGCTGCGGAGCAGGTTCAACAGGCTGCGCGTGAACAAGGCGGCTCCGATCAGCAGGCACAAGGAAATCGAGATCTGAATCACGATCAGCCCTTGCCGCGTACGCGATTGCGCACCGGCGGCGCTGGAGCCGGAAGCCTGTTCCTTCAGCGCCGGCGCCACGCCTGCCCGCGTGGATTCGAGCGCGGGCGTCAAGCCGAACAGCAGTCCCGTGAGCAGGGACAGCGCCACACTGAAACCGAGAAGGCGCAAGTCCAATTGCGGGGTCAGCCAGCCGCCGGTGGAATCGGCCGGCAGCATCCCCAGCAGACCCTCCGTCAGGTTCTCGGATAGCAGCAGGCCGATCAATCCGCCCGCCAGCGCGAGCGTTCCACTTTCCACCAGCAACTGCCTGATAAGCTGCCCGCGAGAGGCGCCCACAGCGAGCCGGATGGCAATCTCCCGCCTGCGCACAGTGGCCCGGGCGATGAGTAAGTTGGCCACATTGGCGCAAGCGATCGACAGCACCAGCGCGGCCATCACCACCAGAACCACCAATGGGGTCTCCCACCGGCGGCGCAGATCATTCAGCCCCTGGGCGGCCGGCTCGACGGTCAGGGGCCGGGCGAGGATTTTTTTACGGGCGTCTTCCGGGACATCTTTCATCTGCCGCAGCTCATCGCGCAGCGTGGAGCGAAAAAGCGGCAACAGCATGGCGTTGGCGCGTTCGGGGCGGATGTCCGGCTTGAGCCGCCCCACCAGGTTGAGCCAGTAGAAATCCACTTGATCGCTCCCCTTCCAGCCCGGAGAGATCATGGCCATCATGGACATGGGCGCGAAGAAGTCGGGATCTCTGCCGGTAAGCAGACCCCGGAAGCCGCGCGGCGCGACTCCCAACACCTGGACAAGTTGGTTGTTCATCCGCATGCGGCTGTTCAGGACCCGCGTATCGGCGCCCAGATGGGCGGCCCAATAGGCGTAGCTGAGAACGATGGCGGGATCCCGGCCCGGCGCGTCATCGGAAGGAATCAAAAGGCGCCCGAGGGCGGGCCGGACGCCCAATACTTCGAAGAGGTTGCCGGTGACCACTTCCGCCGTGGCGCGCACGGCTTCATCGCGGGAGGTGAGAGTAGCCGGGAAGCTGACGCGCGCCACCAGACCGTCGAAAACACGGTTTTGGTCGCGGAGCGTCTTGTACATCGGGTAAGAGAAGATGCTGAGGTTGTTGTCACGGCGGCTGGTACCGAAGTTGTTATCGTCGGATTTAAGCAGGACCAACGCACCGGGGTCCTTGACTGGCAGCGCACGCATGACCACTTGATACAGGAGCGAGAAGATGGCGGTGTTCGCGCCGATTCCGAGCGCCAGGGACAGGACGGCAAGGAGGGTGAACCCGGGCGAGCGCCGGAGGGTCCTCAGGGTAAATCGAAGATCGTTCCACATAGCGGGCCGAGTGTTATAAGAGCACGCTAATGGTCAAGACCAATTCACGTGTCCTCAATGAGTTATGGTAGTGCGGTCCGCCGATAGTGTCCGATATCGGGGTTAGGTGTCCGATTTCGGACCTGGACCCAGTTCTGGGAGTTGTAGTTGAGATTGAAGGTGGCCTTCAGGCCCCCTCGGCCGATGGCTGTGGTTAGCGGCACGCTGTAGTTCAGGTTGCCGCCGTAAGACGTCGATCTGTTCGCCCGCGCCGCCCCAGTAGGAGTTTGTGGGCCGGATGCCGTGCTCATTCGGAGTCGAGGTGCTGGTCGGCGTCGTGACCACCAGGTTGGTTGCGGGACTCGAATTCCAATGGTAGTCGATCGCCGAAATCTGGTACGTGTAGGTAGTGCCCGGTTGGACCGTGCTGTCGGAGAACGACGCGTCCGGGCCCCAGAAGCAATTGCCGCCCACGCGGCAGGTGTAGTAGTACAAGATACCCGTGCCATTCGGGTTATCCACCGCGCCCTGCCACTCCACGTGCACCATGCCTGGCGTAATCCAGGGCGTAAAGGTCTGGGCGTTAACCGGGGACGGCGCTATCGCGTCGTGGGGGCCAAGTTCCACCATCGAGATGGCGTTCGCCGACGGCATGGAGCGGCCTCCGATGCCGGGCATCCCCGTGCTAAGGGCGCTGCTGAAGTTGACTCCGTAAGGGGCGCCGTTAATCGTGATCTGTGCACCACTGCCCGTAGTAAGCGCCGTACGAATTTGCATACCGTCATGGCAGGCCACCGGAGTGCTCCAGATCTGCGTGACCACGCTGTTGATGGGTTGGTAGGTTGCCAATGTGGCCGTGCACGCGCCTGTCGACGGATTGAACGTTGGGTTTTGCAACTCCACGGAAAAGTAGATTCCGGTGCCGGTCAGGGCATTGGAGGCCGCTCGTGCGGTGCCCGCACTCATCGCCGCCTGTGAGGTCCCCGGCGAGCACGTGCATGTGCTGCGCAGCGCGGCCAGCGCACTCGGCGCTATTGGTCCGGATGCCGCGCCTGCGCTGCCCGTGTTGCACAAGCTGGAGGCCATCCCCCGACTCCGCTGGGCGGCGCGCGCGGCTATTCGGCAAATCCAGTGACATTGTCCGCTGTGCCCAGTTCCTCAAAAATAGGCGAAAGCCCTCACAGCGGCTGGTTGCTCAGTACCACCTTCCCCCCGCTCGCCGCTACCACGTTCAGCGCCGCCTTCCCCACCAGCTTTTCAAATCGCGGCACCGCATAGTCGCTGGCCACCACGTAGCACCGCTCCGCGCCCAGCCACATGCTCTTCCATTGCGCATCGTCGAGGAATACATCCGGCGCTCCGGGCGCGTACGATCCGTACACCAGGTTGTTGAAGCGGCCATTCAGCAGCAGCGCGGACCGGTTCGTATAAAAGAAGACTGACGCGAACGTATAGTAGTGGTGGTCCACAATCAGCTTGCCCTCGGGAGCCCGCAGCAGCGCCTCCGCCAGCGGCCGCGACGACAGATACGGGTCGAACACCACCATGGCCAGCCGAGCGGCGTGGAAGAACAGCACCATCATCAACGCCGCTGCCACAAACGCGCGCCGTCCTGTCGCCCGCAGCGTCCCCAGCGTTCCCAATAGAAACGCGCCAGCGGCCACCGCCAGCGGCAGGCGCAAATACGCGAACGATCCCAGCGTCAGGTCTTCCATGTGGCTGAGTGACAGTGTATAAGTGCCGGGACGCTGCGAAAGCGCCGTCGAGATATCGCCCGGCGCGGGGACACTCCACACCAGCACCAGGATCGCGATCAGCGCCACTGCGGCGCAACCCGCGATCGCCGCAAGCGCGCGCGTACCGCGCCGCACCCAACCGCCTCCCGTCGCCATCGCCGAACCGAGCAACAGCGCCAGCGCCGGATAGCAGGGCATCGTGTAGTATTCCTGCGTCGTCGAAAAGGTGAAGAAGATCAACATGAAGCCCGTCCAACACAGCGCCAGCAGACGCGTGCGCCCCGCGCGATCGACGGGCTGGAACGACAGCTTCGCCACCGCCGGAAAATAGACGCTCCAGGGAAACAGCCACAGCAGGTGGAACAGCCAGAAATACACGCGCGGCACCGTGTTGTAGTCGCGCGGGTAGCGCAGGTTCAGGAACCGCAGCACCTGCTCGTTCATGAAATAGAACCACAGAAACCCGTGATACTCGCCGGGCGCGCTGTGGAAGCTGAAGGAGAAGTACGGCGGGTTGCGCAGCGTCGCCAGCACGTGCCAGGGAGCGGCAATCAGCAGCACGATCAGCAATCCGCTGAACGGGCGCAGCCGCTTCCAGGTCTGGCGCGCGAACAGTTGATGCGTGAGAAACAAATAGATGGCGCCCCCGGCAACCGGAAACAGTACCGCTACCGTGCTCTTCAGCAGCAGCCCCACCCCCAGGCTGGCGGCCAAAACGAAAGCCCATAAGCGCGGCCGCGGCTCGTCTTCGTCGAGCGCGCGCAGCAGCGCCCACATGGCCAGCGCAACGGTCAACGTCAACATCGCGTCGGGAATCAGCACGCGCGTGAACAGGAACAGCCCGATGCACGTGGCCACGATCAGGCCCGCATAGAAACCGGCGCGGCGTCCAAACGCCCAGATACCGAACGCGGCGGTCAGCCAGCATAGCCCCATCGCGGAGAGCGCCACCGGAATGCGCGCGGCCCAATCGTGTACGCCAAAGATCTTGTAAGCGACCGCGATGGTCCAGTAGATGAGCGGGGATTTTTCCAAATACGCCACGCCATCCAGGCGCGCCGTCACCCAGTCGCCCGAGGTCAGCATGGTGCGCGCGATCTGCGCCTGCACCGCATCCACGTCGTCCATCAGCGATGGCGGCGAAATGATGCAGCCTAGATACACGGCGCCCGCGAACAGCAGGACGCCTAGATAGAGGTAGAGATGCCGGCTGCCTGATGGTTGAGCGCGGTCGCCGGCGTCGTTTGTATTTGCCATCTCTTCATCCACAAGAACAGGATCGTCAGCCCCCACAGATGATACCCGAGATTGGCGCGCCGTTCCAGGTGCCGGCGCACGCAGGCTTCGATCGCGGCGGCCTCGAACACTTCGGGGTGCGCCGCCGCGCCCTTCGCGAGCGTGTCCCGCATCAACTCTCGCAGAGGGCCGCGCAGCCAGTGGTGCGCGGGGATATCGAACCCGACTTTCTTCCGCTTCAGGATCGCCGGCGGCAGCTTGCCCTTCATCAGGTCCTTCAAAATAACTTTTTGCCGCCCGCCGCGGATCTTGAAATGCGAGGGCAGCGTAGCGGCGAATTCCACGATGCGGTGATCCAGAAATGGCGGCCGCACTTCGATCGAGTGCGCCATGCTCATGCGGTCCACCTTCATCAGAATATCGTCCGGCAGATAGTAGCGTTGATCGAACCAAAGATAGGCCGCCAGGTCCTCGCCCGCCCCGGACAGCTCTTCCAGAACGGCGGCCAGCGCGCCAGGGTCCGGGCCGCACACCAGCGCGCGCTTCTCCGCGTCGGGAAATGTGCCGTTCCAATACACGTGTGCGCGCGCGGGCGTCATCCGGCAGCCTTCCAGAAACCGCTTCAGCATGTATTCGAAGCTGATCTTGTCGTCGGAAACCGGCCAGCCGCGCGCCGCCCTGAGCGCGAGCCCCAAAACACCCGCCGGCAATCGACGCACCCCGCGCGCATATCGGTCGGCGCGGTAAGTCAGATATCCGCCGAACAGTTCGTCGGCCCCTTCGCCGCTCAGCGCCACTATCACATTCTGCCGGGTCATCTTGGACAGATACCAGACCGGCAGCGCGCCGGCGTCCGCGTTCGGTTCATCGAAGTAATGCGCGAATTCCTCGATGGCGTCCGCCAGGCCCACTTCGGGATTGACGTCGAATTCCTGATGGTCGGTCGAATACTGCGTGGCCACCGCGCGAATGTAGGCGGTCTCGTCGAAACTGCGTCCGCGGAAGGAAATCGAAAACGTCCGCAGCCGTTTGCTGGAAGCGGTTGCCGCATAGTGCAGCACGGTCGACGAATCGATGCCTCCGCTCAGCCAGACGCCCAGTGGCACATCCGAGAGCAGATGCTCGCGCACCGATTGCCGCAGCAGCCCATCGAGTTCCGCCTCGGCATCCGCCTGGCTCCAATCGCGCTGCGGCCCATCTTGCAAGAAACGTGGCAATCGCCAATAAGCCTCCGAGCGGACCTCGCCGTTTTGCCACTCCAGCCAATATCCAGGACGTAGCTTCTCAATGCCTTCGACTAACGTCCACGGGGCGGGCACGTAGTTCAGCGACAGGTAGCAATCGAGTCCGGCCAAACTGAGCCGCCGGTCGAACTCCGGATGCACGAAAATGGTTTTCAGTTCGGAGCCGAACAACAGATCCCCACTGTGCCGCGCGATGTACAGCGGCTTGATGCCCATGCGGTCGCGGGCCAGCACCAGCCGCTTGCGCGATTCGGTCCACAGCGCGATCGC
>PMVV01000277.1:28548-34249 GCA_003166475.1 Bryobacterales bacterium
CGCGACGGAATTGGATTCGAAAACGCCTTGCTGATCCGGCCCGCGATGAACGATGGATTGAACGGCGCTCCGGATACGCTCGGGGCCAGGGCGGAAGTTGAGCTTAGTAAAGCCGGCGACGCCACACAAGTCATTAATGTAGCATAGGACTGTGACGGTCCTCTTCCTTGCAGTAGCCGCGATCCCCTTCATTTATTATCTGATCGCGTTGTATAGCGCCTGGGCCTACTTTCGCCGCGCGCGGAAGGCCGGGACTCCCGGCGCAGCCTTCACTCCGCCGGTCAGTAACCTGAAGCCCATACGCGGTCTGGACCCCGGCGCGTACGAGAATTTCGCCAGCTTCTGCCGCCAGGATTATCCCGACTATGAAATTGTTTTCTGCGTGGACGGCCGCGACGACCCCGTGCTGCCGGTGATTGAAAAGTTGATTCGCGATTTCCCCCAGCGCCCCATTCGCGTGCTGTTCGGATCGGGCCGCATCGCAACCAACGACAAAGTGGCCAAGCTCGCGCGCATGGTCGGCGAGGCTGCGCACGAAGTCGTGGTCATGAGCGATAGCGACGTGCGCGTCCAGCCCGACTATTTGCGCCGCGTGGTTGCGCCGCTGGCCGATCCCAAGGTCGGCGCTGTGACTTGCTTTTACGTGCCCGCCGACGAGCGCACCTTCGCCGACAGCCTGCAGGCCATGGGCATGTTTTCCGATTTCTATGCCGGCATCCTGGTGGCCTGGCAGTTGGACGGAGTCAAGTTCGCCCTCGGGCCGACCATCGCCACCACCCGCGCGCGCCTGGCCGAATTCGGCGGCTATGAGTCGCTGGAGAACCGCCCCGCCGACGACCTGCTGGTCGGGCGGCTGATCGCCGAACAAGGCCACCCAGTCGAACTGCTGTGTTACACCGTGCTGGCCGTAGCCGATTATCAATCGATGAGCGACCTGATTCACAAGCGCCTGCGCTGGATCGTAGTGATGCGGCACATGCGTCCCTGGGGCCACCTGGGGCTGCTGCTGACTCAGGGGCTTCCCTGGTCGCTGGCGGCGATCGCGGTCCATCCATCGATGCCGGTGGCCGCGGCCTACCTCGGCACGTACCTGGCGCTCCGATGCGCCATGACGTGGATGATCGGCGCTTGGGGATTGAAGCAGCCCGGGCTTTGGCGCAAGATGCCGGTGATCCCGGTCTGGGATGCCCTGGCGTTTCTCATCTGGTTGGCGAGCTTTGGGCGCAGAAGCATTCGCTGGCGCGGCGCCGACTATTTGCTCCGCGACGGCCGCCTGTTTCGGTGGCACAGGCTTTAGCCTGTGTTGGCGGGGCTTTAGCCCCGCCAGACCCGGCCACCATGAGTCGGATGCTATACGACTACCAACTGCAGGTCGGGAGCAATTCGCCTAAGCTCGGCTGCGTCGCGCGCATGGCCTGCGCCAGCGCCGCCGTAGTGGCCGCCACTCTCCTAATCGGCTGATTTCATTGACGAGCCCACGTCGCTGGCCGCTAGGGACCCCTTATAACCAGTTTGCAATTCTGGTTCGCGGATGTTCGGAAACGAGCGCCGGCCCTCGCACATGATGTCGGGCGGTTGAGGCGGCGGCTGGGGCAAACTGTTAACATGTAAGCGTTTGGCCTAATGATCGGCAATGGCGTATACGCAGGATGTGAGAGCATCAGCCCGCCGCCACTTCAGGGCGGCTCTGGTCCTCTATGGACACGCAGGCCCGGGTGACCAGCCCGGATGTATGGCCGTGGCCGGATACCTCTTCGGCATTGCGGGCGAGCTGGCAGTTAAGGAGCTTATGCGCGCCAGTGGGATGAGACCTTTGCCGGAGGCGGACCGCCGTGAGGATCCGTTCTTTGCGCATTTTCCAGTTTTGAAGAGGATGCTCGCGACGGCCCAGGGGCGCCGCGCCGGGGAATTGCGAAAACTATCGGAAGACCACGGCTTATTCCAAAACTGGGACATTGCGATGCGTTACGCACCAACCAGAGACATCAGTGCAAATTGGGTGGGTGCGTGGAAGGCGTCTGCCGAGAAACTCATTGATCGGATGGGAACAGTATGAGTTCATCCCCCGAAGTCTTCTTTGATGCATCCCTGCCTATAATGGTTAAGGCTATCACCGAGCGGTTGGGCTCGGAGGCACTGGAACAAGGGCTTATCGTCCGCGACTCCAGTGGCCGCCTCTGCTTTCTCAGTTCCCGCAGTTCACCGTCTGACGAGGAGCGCGCCAATATCGAAAAGACGATTGCTGATGTACTAGGCGCGTACGCGCGGACGGACGGTGTGATCGCCTTTGGAGACGAGCCAGGCGTTCAAAGACTGCTGAAAGACTCTGCAGCGTTCCCAATGCAGCAGGATTCCCTCAACTTTCGTCTCCTGGATAGGCGCATCGTCGGAGCGGCGTGGGTTGACGCCCCCCAGGAAGGGACTGCTGGGACACCGCGGATTGTCGCTGCCAGTCTCAAGGGTGGTGTCGGTAGGTCGACAGCTCTCGCCGTTGCGGCTTCTGACCTTTCACGGCGCAATAAGAACATACTCGTTGTCGACCTCGACCTTGAGGCGCCCGGTATCGGAGGCATGCTCCTCGATGACGAGCGGATGCCCCGCTTTGGCACGGTCGATTACCTGGTCGAGAATGGGTTAGGCGGGGTCCCCGACCGGCACCTTCCGGACTTTGTTGGAACGAGCGCTCTAACCACCCCAGGCGGAGGGCGTGTCGACGTGGTGCCGGCGCTGGGCAGGCAAGCTACCGAATACCCGTGCAACACGCTGCCAAAGATCTCGCGGGCTATGATCGAAGACATCGACTCCAATGGTGTCTCCATTCCAGTCTCAGTTCAGATCGCGGATATGATCCGCCGCTTTACAGGGCGAGACACCTATGACGTTATCTTGATCGACAGCAGAGCCGGCTTGTCTGAGCTTGCCGCGCCGGCCATCCTCGGCCTAGGTGCGACCGTACTTTTTTTCGGCACAGCGCAGCGCCAAACTATTCAAGGATATGCGGCCCTATTTGCGGCCCTCAAGTTGCTCGCCCAGCGCGACCGCGCGGCCGGAGCGCGAGCGGAATGGCGGCTTTTGTTTAAGGCGGTGTATGCCAAGTCAGGTCTGGACGAGTCGACGTCCGCGCGGTATCGCGACGATTTGTATGAACTCTTCGCCGACAATCTTTACGACGCCGATGACAGCCAGCAGGCAAATCCCGATGCCATCACGTTCGACATCGACGATGAGAATGCACCGCATTGGCCGCTGATCATACCGTTCACCCAAAACTTCGTTGATTTTGACCCAGTTCGAGCGCCGAGCCAGCTTAACGCCGCCTTTTATGAACAGGCATATCGTCCATTCCTAAATGGTATAGATTCGATAATTGCCGGCGGCTCGGCTCCTTTCGGATCGGAGAGGCAATGATGAGCATCGATACCGATATCGACGTGACCCCCATCCGGGAAGCAATGGCTGGATTCGAGATGCCCCGCGTCGATCCCAACGAGAAGATTGACCTCGAGCGTGTTTTCTTCCCACGCGGCCATCGCAGCGTGCTGGACCTTAAACGTCAGCTCGTTGTCGGTAACCGCGGCATGGGCAAGACTTTTTGGACTCATGCTCTGACAAATCCTGAGGTGCGCGAGCGACTTGCGACTACCTACTCGTTCCCCGCGCTTGGAAGTACCGAGGTCATAATTGGCTTCAACGGCTCTGTGAAGCGCAACCCCATAACGCCCACAATCGAGGAGATTCAGGCAGCACGCGAGGCTGGTAATGCCCCAGAGCTGATTTGGCGAGCAATCATCTTGCGCGCAGTTCGGTCCCTTCGTTCCGCAGAGGGCGCTACGAACTTCACCGATGCGCTAGCCCGGCTAAAGGCCTGTCCGGGAGACTATGCAACGGAGCTGACGGCAGTAGATGATGAAAAGGCGCAGGAGGGGTCTTCGATCCTCATGGTCTTTGATGCGTTGGATCGTCTTGCGAATGACTGGGGGATGATCCGCGAGCTGACAAAGGGGCTACTCCTTACCGTGCTCGGCCTTCAGTCGTTCCGCAGCGTTCGGGCCAAGGTCTTTATGCGAGTGGACCAGTTTGCCGACACAGAATTGTTTCGTTTCCCGGATAGTTCGAAGATTCGCAACGACCGCGTCGATCTCGCATGGCATCCGTACGAGCTTTACGGACTTCTCCTTTTCGAACTACTGCGTCAGCGGGCTGCAGCGTCTAGGCTTGAACTACTCGCTGAAAGCCTGGATGCGCATTCAGCGCTGCCAATAGAGGGTCGGCCGAGTGCTGACCCCCACAGGCAGGAACTGCTGGTTAACGCGATCGCCGGTGAATATATGGGGAAGGACCGAAAGCGCGGTCGTGTCTATACGTGGGTGCCGTTGCATCTTGGCGACGCAGCGAATAATTGCTCACCACGCACGTTCCTAACCGCGTGGAAGACTGCCGCCGCGCATGTTCCGCCGCCCCAAAAGCAGGTCGTCGACCACCTTGGCATCAACGAAGGTGTGCGTCAAGCTTCAAAGGCGCGATTGACAGAACTCAAGGAAGACTATCCTTGGATCGATCTAGTGCTGGCGCCCCTCCGGCGCCAGTTCGTGCCTATTGAAAAACACAGTCTGTTCGAGTTGTGGGATGCGCAGCGCGTAACGGACCGGATACTCGAACAGGCGAGTGGCCGAAGGTGGCTTGCGCCGATCGGAGTGATCATAGAACACAGCCCGGATGCACTGCTGCGGACCATGACGAGTATCGCCGTGATGGAGGAGCGAGCGAATGGCAAGATCAACGTGCCCGACATTTTCCGCGTCGAAGCCGAAATCCTCCGCAAGGGCGGCGTCGCCGTGCCGCGGAAGAACTAAACGAGGCCGGACGCGCTCTGCCCGAGTGACCTCCGCCAATCGCAACTTCGGAGAGAATACGCGCAACTGGCAGAGCGCCCCGATCTTAACCCCCATGCCGGGTCCGCGCGCGTTCCCCCTGGTCCCGCTCCTCCGCCGATCACACGAATTTATAATAAATTCCGGCCGCCCCATCCCAAACTAATCAAGCCACTTACTAATCCAACCCCCTCCCAGGTACAGCTTTCCCCCGCCGCGCGTCCTCTATCATGAAATCGAAAGGTGAATTACACGATGTTGATTTCCGACAAGCAGCAGGAAGCCAACCGGCAGAATGCCCAGCAATCTACCGGTCCTACCAGTCCCGAGGGAAAGGCCGCCGTGCGCCTCAACGCCCTCACTTACGGCCTGCGCGCTCGCAGTACCCTCCTGCCCGGCGAAAACCCGGAGGAATACAAGCAACTCTGGGACGATCTCTTAGCCGATTGGCAGCCTCACAACCGCACCGAGCGGCTCTACCTCGAGCAGATGGCCGTCTCCCAATGGCTCCTCGCACGCCTGGCTACCGGCGAGAACCATATCTACCAGCACGAAACGGCATGCGATAAACAGTCTGCGCTTCTGGATCGCGTAGCCGCGCGACGCACCCGTCTGGAGCGTTCCTNNATGCGGGAATTGAAGCAGTTGCAGAAGGAGCGCCTGGCCCGCCAACCGCAGCCCGCCCAACCGGTTCAAACCGCGCAATCCGTCCAATCGCCGGTTCCGCAAGCCCCTTATGTGATGTCGGAGCGCCCCCAGAACCATCCAGTCTTCTGCGCCCCCGTTTCCCCCGATACCCGTTAGCAGCCTGCCCCCCTGATCTTTGACAA
>PMVV01000368.1 GCA_003166475.1 Bryobacterales bacterium
TCGGGACCGTACACGCTACCGTCCGGGTAGTTGTTGCCCGCCCCCGTGGCGGGTTGATCGGAAATGGCGGCGTCGGTGGAATCCCCTATCTGCGCGTAGTAGGTGTTGAGCCAGCCCTGCACATCCGGATCGCCTAAGGTGGCCTGCGCGGCGGGAACTGTACTCGCTGGTTCGGAGCTGGCCTGCGCGGCGGAAGCTATATCTACCGAGTCGGACGCGGAAGCGGCGAGAGGGGTGGGCTGATCCATTTTCTGGATGTTGGCTTTTGCGGCGTCTTGAAATAACTCCGCAAAATCGGCGCTCCCCGCTGCCGTCTGGACCTGCGGCCTTTCGATCGCCCCGAAGCTCTGGTTGTTCATCGCTTGGATCATTCCGGTTCTCCCTGGCGCACGGCCATTGCGGGGCTTTTGTGCGTCGACCAGCTTTCTTGCAAATCGAGCGCCAGAACAGTTCTTACAGGTACCCGATGGAAACACAAGGCGGAAGCGGGCGCAAAGCCGGGGACTGCCAGCGACGCAATCTTGACACTACCGCGATTTGCGTCATGAACTTGACGCCGTGGCGATTCGCGGCGCACCCGCCGCGAGGACGAGAAAAATGCCAAAGGCAGGAAACCCGCCATCCGAGGCAACTTGACATCGACCTTTCGAAAAACCGTGTCTCAAACGCGTGCAGAGTAGGACTGAGCGATTCTGCTTTGGTGGGCGGTCCTCGTGCCCGCCGGAGCCGGATCCATGCGGCCGTGGAAAAGTGAAAATCCAAAACGAGGATTCCCACTTCCCCAGGAAGCAGCCTTTATGGGCGGCGTCTGAAACTGCTCTGACACAGTCACAACCGCGAAATGCAAAGATACGAAGGAGCGATAAGGCTCCATCCAGATAACCCGCTTGTCCGGGAGGCAACCCTGACCGATAGTAATTGCCGCGACTCCTGGCTGCTCGTTGTATTAAAAAGAGCCCGAGGCAGACCGCTGGAGCAGCGGAGGACCAGCGGAGGAAAGGCACGGACTTTCGCGTCCGCAACTCCTGGCGATGGCGCTGGAAGCGACACGTGTAATCTGCGCGGCGTAATGCCGGATTCGCCTCCCCAGGCGTTCAGGTAGAGGCGGTTTCCGTTGGGTCTCCTGATGTGCCAACGCTTCTTTCCTGAACTAGCGAGCGCGGCCAATTCGGCATCACAGCGCGGTTGGCAATGATTATGATTTAAGAAAACATTGCCGCATTTGGGAAGGCGGTATTCCATGCCTTTTTCTCCGCTGCTCCTCCGCTGCTCCAGCGGGGTTTCCAAGGAACCAGAGGTGCCTGGCGTGGAGCCGCTAACGGCTCTCTTGGACGACCATTACGCCGAACCCGGTGACGAGACTCTGTGGACAGTGCACAAACGCCTCGCCAAACTGGTCGGCTAAACCACCGCACTCCATATCATGATGGACATCGGCTTTAACTGTGTGAAGCCGGATATCTGGCTGGTGCGGTTGATGTGCCGCCTCGGTTGGATTGAGAACGCGCTGCCCGCTGTCTCAACCGACGCTGTTATCAAAAAGAATTTATCAAAAGCCGAGCATCGCAGTCGCCGTCATCACGTCCGCCCGGCACATCGCGCAGGCGATGCACGCATGGCACCCGGAGGCTCCACTGCGAGAGTTCGATTTCGTCATGGTGAAGTACGGCCAGGAGGTGAGGCCCCGGCAAGACCGTCGCCGGAATCACCCGCAGCCTGCATAAAACCCGGCGTCCGGTCGAGCGGATCATGTAGTGGCATCCCTCGTCTGCGACTGAAAAGTATCTTGCGAGGCTTCAACAAAACGAGCCCAAAGCGCGGATCGCGCGCCGGGATCGCGACACGGTCACCGCCAAGCGCCAGTACGAAGCCATCCTGCAAGGCTTTCGCGAGGCGTCCTACGACATTCTGGTAGGCACGCAGATGATCGCCAAGGGCCACGATATTCCCAACGTCACGCTGGTGGGCGTGGTCTCGGGCGATGTCGGGCGTGGGCTGCCGGAGTTCCACGCCGCCGAACGCACGTTCCAACTGCTGACGCAAGTCGCCGGACGGGCGGGCCGCGGCAACCTGCCCGGCATCGTCCTGATTCAGACCATCAACCCCGACCACTATGCCATCCGGATGGCCGCGGCACAGGATTACCAGACTTTCTATGAGAAGGAGCTGCAGTTCCGCCGTATGATGCACTACCCGCCGTTCAGCGCCATGGCCAATATCCTGGTACGCAGCGAGCAGCAGGAGCAGGCCATGCGGCTGAGCACGGAACTCGGTCATTTTCTGACGCCGGCGCCGGAGAAGATCAAGATCCTGGGGCCGGCCGAGGCGGCGGTGCCGCGGCTGAAGAACGAATACCGGTATCAGTTCCTGATCAAGGCCGCCAGCCGCACGGCGCTCAATGAGTTGTTGCGGCGGGCGCAGACGTTTGCGCGGGAGAGCAAGTGGAGCGCGACGGCGCTCGTGATCGATGTGGATCCGTTGACGCTTTTGTAAGAGGGGCTAGGGATTCCCCCGCGGTGTCTCTCGGCCGGGGGCCCCTGTTTGGGCCGATCGTGCGCTGCCGCGACCCTTCGTGCATGCTGACCGTACGGCTGGCCTGGCCGTCGCACAACCGCTGCGGCTGGATTACCTGACAGCAGCGCACGACACCCACGGAACCGCTGTAATCATTGACGTTCGTGTT
>PMVV01000429.1 GCA_003166475.1 Bryobacterales bacterium
TGTCAATCGGCCAACCGCCGCGCCCACACCAGACAGCGGCGACAGCCAACCGCCGCCCCACAGAGCGGCATAGCCGCAACCAAAGGAGGCGCGCAAGCTGCGAAGATTCCGACCAGTTGTAATACATAACGCCAGCTATTGCACCTTTGTGTCGCGCAACCCGCCAGGCGCGTGCAGAACCTGCACGGAGGAATGCCAAAGTTGCCGGTCATCGGGGTTGAGGCGGGGCTTTGGCCGCGATCAGACCGCGGATTACGTCTCCGGCGCCGCCCGAAAACGCTTTGGCCCGACCCGTGCTCACGTGGATCGATTCCATGGCTTTGCCACTTAAGGGAGAGGTCCCTGAAACCATTCTCGTTGTCGAAGACGACCCAGCCATCCTCACTTTGGTTCAGGCGATCCTTGAGAACGCCGGCTTTGAAGTGCTGGCGGCCAGCTCCGCCGAGAACGCCACACGCGTCGAAGCCCAGTTCGCACGAACCATCCATCTGCTGCTCTCGGATATCATGATGCCGGACATGTGCGGGCCGGACTTGGCGGAGGCGCTGAAGCAACGGCGCCCGGAAATGCGGGTGATGCTGATGTCCGGTTACGCCGATGGCGCCATGCTCGTTCTGAATCACGGCTGGCATTTCATCCAAAAGCCCTTCCTGCCGGCCTCCCTGCTCGCCAGAGTGATTGACGTTCTGCACACAAAAGTGCTCGATCAAGGCACGGACCATTTTGACCCACGCCAATAACAAGGGCACGCACGGTCGAAAGCCCGCCGCAGTTTATTGAAATTGGCGGGCGGCCAGAAGCCGGGTCTTCGGTTCGCAACGTGCTTACTGCATGCCGTTACCGAGGAATGCGATGCCCAAAATGCGCCCGATGAAGTCTCTATTGTTCCCGATGGCGGTACTGCTGTGTTGGCCGGCCGGGGCGCAGGTGCGCAAGGGAGGCCGGGTGAAAGAGGCGGCGGGCACTGTCGAAGCCGCTGCCATCGACGATCCCAATCAGTCGCCCGCCATAGGTCCCAATGCCAGGGGGCCGGTCGTGGTGCGCGCCCAGATCCTGTTGGACCGCGCCCATTTCTCGTGCGGCGAAATCGATGGCAATTTTGGCAGCAACCTGGAGAAGACCGTAGCCGCATTTCAGCGCGCCCGCAACCTCCCGGTGAACGGCGCAGTCGGGCCCGAGACGTGGGCCGCGCTCAATACCGATCGAGCGCCGGCGCTGTTCTCCTACATGATCGCGACGGAAGATGTGGCTGGACCCTTCGTCAAAGCGCCCGCGAGCCTGGAGGAGCAGGCCCAATTGCCGGCCTTGGGATACGCGTCGCCACTGGAAGGACTGGGCGAGAAGTTCCACGCCAATCCGGACCTGCTGAAGGCGCTCAATCCGGATAGCCTCTTCGATAAGGAGGGCGAGCTGATCCTGGCGCCCAACGTGATCGCGACACCGCCGGGTCGCGCGGCTTCGGTAGAGGTTTCCAAGTCCGATAGCTCAGTCACGGCTTTCGACGCTGGGGGGAAGGTTCTTTTCTATTGCGTGGCCACCATTGGCAGCGAACACGACCCGCTTCCGATCGGGGAGTGGAAAATCAAGCGAGTATGGCCCTATCCGGTGTTTTACTACAACCCGGAACTCTTTTGGAATGCGAACCCGGCAGATAGCAAGGCGCAGATCCAGCCTGGGCCGCGCAACCCGGTGGGCGTCGTTTGGATCGATCTCACGAAGGAGCATTACGGCATTCACGGGACGCCGGCTCCGGGCAAAGTCGGTCACGCCGAGTCGCACGGCTGCATACGGTTGACCAACTGGGATGCATCCGAGTTGTCTCATATGGTCAAATTCGGGACGCCTGTCAACCTGAAGGAGTGAGACGTGGGCAGAAGACCGGCAACCGTCTTTTTCGCGGGTTTTGTCTGCGGCCTGGTGTTCCTTGCGGTGGTTCTCCGGCAGACCGGAATGTTGCGGACCACCAACGCCTCCGCTGCGCCAGACAGGCCCCCGGAGCCGCAAACGGAGCCGGCGCGAACGCCGGATACGCGCCGCGCGCGCCTCTCCGCGACGCCCGTGGATCCGACGCCGGCGGAAGTGCCGAACTCTGCCGATCCCAGCCTGCCGGACCGGCCATTGACGGAACGCGGGCTTATCGTCCCCGTGCAGGGTGTCCACGCTGAAGACCTGCGGGACAACTTCGACGAGGTGCACGACGGCCACCGGCACGAGGCGATCGACATCATGGCCCCGCGTGGCACGCCAGTGTTAGCGGCCGATGACGGCAACGTGGTGAAGCTGTTCCTCAGCAAACCGGGCGGCATAACGGTCTACCAATTCGACGTCAGCCGCAACTACTGCTACTACTACGCGCACCTGGATCGTTACGCGCCGAGGCTGGAAGAGGGCATGCTCCTGCGAAAAGGCGAAGTCTTGGGCTACGTGGGCAGTAGCGGCAACGCGTCGCCCGATGCCCCGCACCTGCATTTCGCCATCTTCAAGCTGGGGCCGGAACGGCGCTGGTGGGAAGGCACACCCATCGATCCCTACGGGTTCCTCGGCGGCGTCCCCCGCAAATAAGAAGGCCGGTTACGACGGCCGGAATCCTCGCAGCTTGCGCCGATTCGTCGTAGCAGGCCCGCGGGCCCAGAGGGCTCCTCCGAGGGCCTGCCCCACGCTCAATACTCGCGCGTGGTCTTGATGCCTGGCTCCGGGAGCGGGTACTTGCCATCGGGGCCGGCGCGCAGGGGCGCGGGACCGTCCATGGTCAGCTTGTCCACGTCGGGTGCGAACTCGTGCTCGTGATTCATCATCTGCTCGAACGTCACGGTTTGGCCGGTGTGCGCCGAGAAGCGGCCCATCGAAGCCACCAGGCTGGCTTCGGCGCCGCGTTTGACCTCGTTGTAAGGCTTGTCTTCGCGAATGGCGGCGATCAGGTCGTCCCACTCCCAGTCGTAGGGCGAGCGCTCCGGCTGCGGATACGCCCACACCAGGTTCTCCGGCGCCGGTTCCTTCTGGCCGTTCTGCCAGCGCGGGATGTTCTGCCCCGAGTAAATGCGCGTGCGTCCCGGCGTGTGCGCGTTGGTCGAAACTACGGCCGATCCCTTCGACCCGTGAATGTAGCTGGCGAACTCGTTGTGCACGCCCGGCATGTTGCGGCCGTCGAAGAACAGGTGCGTGCCGTCCGGGTAGGTATACTGTACGGCGTAGACGTCGAAGTTCTGGTCCACCGCGTCGCCGCGGTACTGGCGGCCGCCCAGAGCCATCGCCTCCACCGGCCAGCCGCCCTTCATCCACGAGAGCTCGTCGATCTGGTGAATGTAATAGTCGCTGAAGACGCCGCCGCTGGCCCACAGAAACCCGTGGAAGAAGCGGATCTGGTGCAGCAGTTCCGTGATGCCNNATGTCTCCGATCTGCCCGTCGCGGATGCGGTTGAGCAGTTCCTGCCGCGCCCGGCAGTGCCGTATCATCAACCCGACTCCGACTTTCAGGTTCTTGCGCCCGGCCTCTTCGCCGAGCGCGATCATGCGCCGCGTGGTGGGACCGTCCACGGTGACCGGCTTCTCCATGAAGACGTTCAGGCCCCTGTCGATGGCATAGCGGAAATGCACCCACCGGAATGCCGGCGGCGTTCCCAGGATGGCTACGTCGCCAGGCTTCAGGCAGTCCATGGCCTTACGGTAGCCGTCGAAGCCGATGAACTGGCGATCCATGGGCACGTCCATCTGGGACGCGAACCGGCCGCGCAGGTGTCCGTGGCTGTCGCTCAGCTTCTGCGGGAAGACATCGGCCATGGCCACCAGCTTGATGGGTCCGTTCTTGATTCCCAGCGCGTTCTCGATGGCGCCGGTGCCGCGCCCGCCGCATCCCACCAGCGCGAGCTGAATCGTATTGTTCTCGGCCGCGTGCACGTGCGGCAGAGTTATTCCGGCCAGGGTCGAAACCCCGGCGATGCGGCCGGCTTCGCTGAGGAACGCGCGGCGCGACGTGGTGTCCTTCGTTTCATTCATCGCAGATACCTCGTGGATTACAGTAATTCATTTCACCGTCGCGCGCGGGTAGGCACTAATGCGCAGACAGGTACTACACTATCCATTCTGTAGTACAGTAAGAACATGCGGAACTTTGTGCAGGCGCGCCTCGATCCGGACTCGCAGAAGGCCCTGGAACGGCTAGCAGGCCGCTTGGGGTGGAGTCCATCCCGAATTGTCCGCGAAGGCATTCGCGTGCTGGAGTCGTGCTACGGCCAAGGCGCGGGACAGCGGATTGTGGGCCTAGGCAAGTTCTCCTCGGGCATCCGCGACCTCGGCTCGAATAAGCGGCACTTGAAGGGCTTCGGGCGGTGAGCCCCGTTTTGTTGGATTCGAGCGTATTGGTTGCGCTGTTGGATCGGAGCGAGCGGTATCACGAGCGTTGCGCCGCAGCCGTACGGGAACTGGAGTCGCCGTTGGTGACATGCGACGCGGTGGTCGCGGAGAGCTGTTATTTGTTGCGCGGGATGCCTCCAGCGGTAGACTCCATCTTGGAGAATATTGCCCGAGGAGTGTTCCAGATCCCGTTTCAACTCTCGCGCACGGCCGCGGAAGTTGCACGCATCATGCGGAAGTACCGCGACGTTCCCGCGGATCTGGCCGATGCCTGCCTGATTTACGCCGCCGGGCAACTTGGGGTGGGAGAGATTCTGACGCTCGACCACAATTTCAAGATCTACCGGTGGGGGCGCAACAAGCCTTTTCATCTTCTGATTTCGCTGGACTGAGTGGCCTCCGCCGAGTGGCGGGGCTAAAGCCCCACGCGGGCTTAAGCCCGCCCCCCAGGCTGATTCACGGAGAGTAACATAGAGTCAGGAACATGAATCTGTCACTGTTGGCATCCTTTCTGGACAGCGACGCCTCGCCGGCCGCACGTACGGCGGCGGTGAAGACGGCACTCGAAAGTCCCACCGGCCGCATGTTGCGCGACGAGTTGGGGAACTGCGTGATCCGCCTTCTGCCGGCGGAGGCCATCGTGCCGGAGATCTATGCGGCGTGGCGTCCACTGGTGCGGGACGCGATGCTGTTCATGATCTCGCACCTGTCCGCGGCGCGGCTGGCTCCCAAGCTGGTGGAACAAATCGAACTGCCGCTGGACACCACGCCGGAGGCGCGCTTGCTGCGCTTGATCGCGAAAGTTCCGGGGCTGCAGAAGATCGGGCAAGTGCTGGCGCGCAACCGGCACCTGGATGCGGCGCTGCGCAGCGCACTGTCGGAACTGGAGAACGGCATCCGCGACGTGAGCGCGGAGGACATCGGCGCGCTGGTCCGCAAGCAACTGGGGCGGCGGCTGGAGACCTATGCGGTGGAGATCGAACCGGGCATAATGGCCGAGGCCAGCGTCAGCGCGGTGGTGCGGTTTACATGGCGGAATCCGGCCAACGGTGAGCGGGAGCGGGGCGTGTTCAAGGTCCTGAAGCCCTTTGTGTCCGCGTGCTTCGCCGAAGACCTGGAACTGCTGCAGCAACTGGCGCACTTCCTGGCGGACAAGCATCCCGAATACGGGCGCGCGCTGCCGGAAACCATCATGGAAGTGCGGCGTCTGCTGGAGCACGAGGTGGATTTTGCGCGCGAGCAGGCCACCTTGGGAGAGGCGGCGCGCGTGTATAAAGGTGTGCGCGGCGTGCGCGTGCCGCGGCTGATCAAGCCGCTCTCGACCGGCGCCATCACGGCCCTCAGCGAGGAAGCTGGGGTGAAGGTTACGGCGCTGGGCGGCGCCTCCGGCCGCGAGCGGCGCCGGGTTGCCGAGCTGTTGATCGAAGCGCTGATCGCCGTGCCCCTGTCCGCACGCGGAGAGCGGAGCATCTTTCACGCCGATCCGCACGCGGGCAATCTGCTGTATGACGAGCGCACCGGCGAACTGGTGCTGCTCGACTGGGCGCTCACCGAAAGCCTGACGCGCGAGGAGCGGCGGCACGTGGCGATGCTGGCGCTGATGCTGGGCTTGCGCGACCCGGTGGGGGTCTGCGGAGAGATCGAGGCGCTGGCCCTGGGGCGGCGGCTCAGTTCGGCGCATCGCCGCTTCATGCGCGACCAGGTGAACGGCTTCATCGGCCAGTTGCCGTTGACGCGCCTGCCGGGCAGCATGGATGCCATGCGCCTGTTAGACCGGCTGGCGCTGGAGGGCATCCGCTTCCCATCCGGACTGATGATGTTCCGCAAGATGCTGTTCACTCTTGACGGCATTCTGCACGACATCGCCGCGCCTGGTCTGCGGATGGACCTGGTGCTGGCGCGGCACCTGCTGGCCCGCTCCCCGCTGTCTCTCATCGATTGGATCGGCGTGGAAGCCAGCGCGCTGTTGTACGGCGGCCGGCTGTGGGTGCAATGGGCGCAGGCCGCGCTGAGCCGGGCCGAAGGTTAGTGCCTTGTGGGGCGGGACTCCAGCAGGGACGGCGGGGGCCGTCACCAGGGGCAGAAACCCAGGGTTCTGGGGGGCGGGATTTATCCCGCGCGGGGCTTCAGCCCCGCACTTCGCAGAATCAACAAGTTGGCGGGTGGGTTTCTGGAGAGTCCTGCGGCCGACGTCCACGTCGGCCTGAAAGAGGGGCGGGTCTAGAGACCCGCCGCTGGCGTGGACGCCCGCCCCACGGGCCTGCACTGGTCCGAAGTGGACCAGTGGTCCGATTTGTCCCACCCGATTTGGATCTGCGCGGTTCCCGGTGTGTACTGGTAAACGTGAGGGAGCCGCGCGAATGATCCAAATCGATAACCCTGTGCAGTTGGCGGAAGATCTCTGCAAGTTGGGACTGGACGCCTGCCATGAGATCGTGTTCGGTCCGCGCGGATATCAGGAGGGGCTGGATGTGGGCAGCGACTTCTTCCCGCTCTGGGAACTGACGCTGCCCGACAACCGGGATGCGCTGGCCAGACTGGACTTCGCGGCGATCAAGGCGCGGCGGGCGCAGGATTGGTCGGTGGCTCCGCCGTTGCGGCTGAGCTGCGCGCGATAATCTGGCGGATGGGCTCGTTATCCGCGTAGACGCGCCATTCGGCGACCGACGGCCCGCGCACCACGGCGCGCCAAGCGGCGGGCGTCTGCCATCTGTTCTCCGGCTTCAGCGACCCCCCGGGCGCGTAAGTGCCTTGCGCGGTACCGAGCATCGCCACCACTGACCCTTCGGCAAAGGTTTCGTCGACCGTGATGCTGTAATCCGGGACCATCGCGAAGTAACCTTGCCAACCATTTCGCATCTGTAGCCTGCCTGTGACGCGCGTTCCCAGCGAGTCGATGAAGACATGATCTTCCGTCATGAGGCGCGCGATTTCTTCGGGGCTGCGGTGGTTGATGGCCTCTACGAAGGCGCGGGCGACGGCGGCAGCGGCCGGGATCGACATAGGCATAAGCGCTAGGCCTTCCTCTCGAATACAACCATGTACTGGCTGCCTTTGATGTGCTCGTGCTCGGACACCTTGCGGAATCCGTGGCTCTCGATCTCGCGCACCAGGTCGGGCTCGTCCAGCCGGATGTGCTTCACCGCGTCGCCGCCCGGCATGGCGTTGGGGCGCTTGTAATACTCCACGACCACCAGCCGGCCGCCGTCGCGCAAAGCCCGCGCGAAAGCCGCCAGCATCTTCTCCGGGTAGTCGTAATGATGGTAGGAATCGAGCGCCAGAATCAGGTCCACGCTGCCGTCGGCGAGATGCGGATCGGTCTCGGTGCCCTTGATAAACGCCACGTTGCCGAGCTTCTGGTCCGCGGCGCGTTGTTTGGCGGCGCTCAGAAAATCGTCGAAAATATCTTCCGCCAGCACGCGGCCCGACGGTCCCACGGCGCGGCTCAGATACGGCAACATATAGCCGACGCCCGTGCCGATATCCGCCACCGTCATGCCGGGCTTTAGGGCCATGGCATCGACCAATTCCTGCGGCCTCTCGGTGGCGTCCCGCCCCAGACTGCCCAGGCCCGCCGCAACGGCTTTGCGGCCCTCGGCGGTCTGATAGCGGGTGTTGGCGTCGGTGGCGACCTGCGCCGACAGCGCCGTGCAGCAGGTGCAGCAGGCGGCCAGCAGGAGTACGCGCCGTATTCTCATAAGGCCGTCTCCATGGGCAGCGCCAGCGGCGGCTCCAGCAGAAAGTCGAGTTGTGCCATCTGGGCCACCGCCTCGCGTATGGCGTGCTCGTAGGTGGGCTCGACGGTGATGACGAACGGCACGTCGTTCTTGGTGTCCACCGGCAGTTGCAGAACCGCCTCCAGACTGATCTGCTTGGCCGCTAGTATAGCGAAAAGAGCGGCCAGGATGCCCGGCTTATCCCTGACGCGGAAGCGCAGATAGTAGGCCCGCTTTTGCAGAACGACGGAGACCGGCCGGTATTCGCCCAGGCGGTCGTGGGCGAACGGCGAGACGCGTTCGGGGCTGCCGCTGCGGATTTCGCGCGCCACGCGCATCAGGTCGCTCACCACCGCCACGCCGGTGGGCAGCGACCCGGCGCCGCGTCCGTAATAGAAAGTATCCTCGCCATACGTACCTTTCACCCAAATGGCGTTGTAGGCGCCTTGGACGCCAGCCAGGATAGTGGAGCGCGGGATGAGCGCGGGCCGCACGGAGAGGATCAGCCCTTCGGGCGTCTGGCGTGCGGCGCAAATCAGCCGGATAGTGTGTTCAAGCTGATGCGCATAACTGAAATCCAGCGGCGAGATGCGGCGGATACCCTCCATGAAAATATCGGAGGGCGTGATTTTTTCGCCGAACGCCAGGGCCGCCAGAATCGCCAGCTTGGAGCGCGCGTCGATACCGTCCAGGTCGGCGCTGGGATCGGCTTCCGCGTAACCCAACTGCTGCGCCTCCGCCAGCACCGTATCGAAAGGCGCGTCGCGCTTTTCAATCTCGGTGAGGATGTAGTTGCAGGTGCCGTTGACGATGCC
>PMVV01000001.1 GCA_003166475.1 Bryobacterales bacterium
CAAACTGACCCACTACCGAGAGTCCAGAATGTAGTACTCGTATGCAATGCTCCGCACACTGCCGGCCAGTACCGGTTCCGCTATCTATTGGGCGGAAGCGGTTGGATTACCGCGGCCGTGGGGCCGGTGATTACGGTGCAATGATCTATTGCGGCGCGTTGATCACAATCGTGGTTGACAGGTACGGATTGTGAATATTCGTCGCGGGATCGCTGACCAAGCCTTGGAAATCCACGAGGATCGGGAATACCGAGGGAGGGAAACCCGTGGGAGGCTGCCCTGGGTTGGCAGGGACCACTGCGTTGATCTGCCACAGGCCGACGAAACAGGGCGCCAGGCCAGAGTAAGTGACCGTGGCGACGGTTGTGCCGATGATCACCTCCGGCTGCGGCCCGGTCTGAAGAGTGCTTCCTGAGCAGGGGGCCGGCTGGCCGTCCGGCGGAAAGTTCGACACCTGCCCCTGCCCCGTCAGAAAGAGTTGGATCGTGGATCCCGGCTGCGCCGGATGGGCTGTGCCGTTCACTGTGCCGTCGCACCCGCCATTCACTATGTTGCAGTTCAATGCGGCGACCTGCCCAGGGGACGGTGTCTGTCCACTCGGGTTGCTGCAAGGCGTGGTGCAGGACTCGATGAAGAATCCCGGCGCAGCCACGTTCATGACCAACGTTCCGCTGCCCAGCACTTGGGAGGTCGATGCATTGACCACCTCCAACTGGGCTGTTCCCGACGTGGGAGCTTCGAACGGCACCACGAAATTGATCTGGCCGGGAGCCACGAACGTCAGGGGCGAGTAGGCGAACCCCTGAGTGAACGCGCCCGCGGTGGGCTGACCGTTGGGCGGGCAGACGGCTCCCGTGGCGCAGCTCACCAGCACCTCAATCCCGCCTAATGCGGTGGGTACGGGCGTAGCGGTATTAGTAGTCGCGGTCACCGGAAAAGAAACAGGGCCAAACGGGAACAAGGTTCCGTAGGCTCCTGGCGCGAGGTAGAAAGGTTGATCTGTCAGAGTGCCTAAGTTGCATCCTATGACGCACACGAAACTGGCGCCGTTGGTCCCCGACAGAGCCGGATAATGGATGGCCACGCGGTTTGAGGAATCGGCCACGTAAAGAGCGCCGTAGCTATCCTGTGCGATGGCTATTGCGGGCAGTACGCAAAAAGAGCTGCTCCCTGTGCAGAACGCGGATTGCCCACCGGTCAATTCCGCCGCCGGCATTCTCAGCGTGGGAGTCTCGCTGGTTGCCCCCGCGGCGAGCGGCGTGTACCGGGAAAGGCCGCTAGAATCGCCAACCCAGATATCGTTGGTGGGGCCTACCACGGGGTTCTGGTTCACCCAGACTGCTTGCGGAGAATTCAGCCCGGTAAAGGACCCGATCGGCTGGTCTGTGGATGTGCCTGTTGGAATGGCAAAGATCGTGATCTGGTTATGGCCCAAATCGGCCACATAGAGTTCGGCGATGGTGTCCTCGGCGATATGGCGCGGCGAGCTAAGCACGGAGTTGCTTGTGCTGACGAAATTCGATTGTCCAATGACCGTTGCGGCCGGTTCGCCGCTGGTGGGATTGATCATGGAAAAGAGCAGGACGCGGTTGGCGGATGGGTCCGAGACCAGCAATCCCCGCTGCGGGTCGAAAACCAGGCCGTATGGGGACACCATCACGGACTGGCTGGCTTGCGTGTTCGAGACTCCTGTGAATCCGCTTTGGCCGAGAACCAGGTCGGCCTGCTCCATGGAAGTGGGGGCTGCAAATGGCGCTGGAAATCGCAGCACGCGCCCATTACTGGTGTCGGCCACGAAGAGGTTGCCGGTGCCGGGATCGACCGCCAGCCCCGTGGGATAACAAAGGCTGGATGCCGTTGGCTGCCGGGCCAGCGGCTCGGTCGGCGGATTCGCCACACCGTTGTAATTGCAGACGGCGGTCCTCAGGTCGGGTTCGCCGATGACGATATCCGCCTGTACACCCGGTCCCATCTTGCGCGCGTCTGCGAATCCTAGCACGCGATGGTTGTTGGGATCGGAGACATAGAGGCGCGGCGTGCCGCTACTCGAGTCCACGGCGATTCCCGCGTCATAACCCGACGAGGGACTGGGTCCAAAATGGAATTCCTGGCCCTGGATGCTGTTGGGGCTGTTATAGGGGAAGTCGCTTTGGCCCAGCACCACCGCGGCGGCGGCAGACTGTCCGGCGTTGGGATAGACCAGCACGCGATTGTTGCCCGCATCCGCCACAAACAAATCCGTCCCAGCCACGGCGGCCGCAACCGGGTTGGAAAACGTCGCGAGCTGTGCGCCGCTGTTGCTGAAAGAGGCCTGGGGGTTGCCGGCGTTTGGCTTGGTGCTGGAGAAGTTCGTAAGGCTGGATCCCTGCCCGAGCGCCGCGACGGCCACCGGTGGCGGAGTGGAGGCCGTGATGTCGCCGGAAGCGACAGTCCAATCCGCGCTGCTGTATGCATCGAAGATCAGCAACCGGTTATTGCCCGAGTCCAATACCGCGGGGCCGTTGTTGATCGTCACCAGGCCGTAGGGATTAAGCAAGGTGCTGGCGGTAGCGGTGGAAGGCGCAGGGTTCACGATACCCGCCAAACGGCTGGCCGCCATGCCGTTGGAAAACACACCGCCGGCAGGCGTGAAAACCAGGAGGCGGCTGGCGTAAGTGTCCGTGACAAAAAGGTGTCCCGCGGAATCGAAAGCCAGGCCTGCGGGCTGATACAGAGTGTTTCGATCCGTTACACCTGTCGGCCCGTTGGTTAGGGTGAAGCCCGCCTGGCCGATGACCACAGACGCGGCTGGATCCGCGGCGCCGGAAGTGAGCGACGCGGCCGGATACTCCAGCACGCGCCGGTTACCGGCATCCGCCACGAACAAATCGCCGGAGCTGTCCAGGGCCAATGCTGAGAAGTAGTTCCCATAGCCCGCGGGACAGCTACCGGAGAGGCACAGCGTTTGCGCGGAGATAGCGCCGCCTTGGTTGGCTTTGTTTGCAGCAAACTTGTCAGGCTGTCCGAGCACGATATCCGGGCCGGCGTTATTGCTGGCGAAGGGCGCCGGATAGCGCAGCACGCGGTTGTTCCCCGCATCGGCGACGTATAAGTTGCCCTTCGCATCCACCACCAGGCCGCTGGGAAAGTACAGTCCGCCATTGGTCGCCGGGAGAGTGGTGAAGGCGTTGGGCTGGCCGATGATCAGGGCGGGCGGCTGCAGGTTGCTCAAAGTCGCGCTAGTAGCGTTCTTCCAGGCCAGTATCCGGTTATTCAAGGTATCGGCGACATAGAGGATGGGAGTGGAGCCGGTGGTATCGACGGCCACGCCTTCGGGGAAATACATGCCGCCGTTGACGCCAAGGTCGGGATTGATGTTGGTGACCACCAGTTGCTCGGCGGGCGTCGTGGACGGGTGTCCTGCCACGCGTGCGGGGCTGGGATCGAGGACGATTTGCGCGCTGGCAACGGCCGCGAAGGTCAGAGCCAGAAACGAATAGGTATATAGAGAGCGCATGGGATTCAGGGGCCTTACCCTCACTGAGGATACCAGATTGGATCCGGCCCCGTGTCCCCGCGGGTACCGGGGGGGGCGGGAGCGGGAGAAGGCAAGGCCAGTGCTGCCTCGGGACAACTATAATAGCGCTAGCAGTGCACGAAATGAGCATAGCCGCTTCCATGCTGGAATCCGTCCAGGCCGAATCCGCGCGGCATAACGCACATGTGCTGGCAGTGGGCGTCAAGATCGGCGAGCTTTCCGGCGTGGATTCCGAATCGCTGCGCTTTTGCTTCGAGGCCCTGGTGCGGGATACCGACCTGGCGCCGCTCGCGCTCGAGATTGAGCGTCTGCCGTGGCGCAACCGCTGCCGCCGGTGCGCGTGGGATTTCGCCGTCGAGAATTATCGGACCGAGTGCCCGCAGTGCGGCTCCGCGGATACGGTCCGCGTGCCCTCGAACGCAGAGAGCTTCCTGTGGCGTGGGGCCTGGCGCGTTGCGGCGAGCCGCGGGCTGATTGGAGGGGCGGCCTGAGATGCCGCTTGCAGCCGGAGCGCCTGCCCCACAATTCATTCAAGGTGTCAGCTTGAATACCACCCCGGTAAACCCCTTCCCTCCGTTAGAAGTAGTTCCGTAGAGGTTGCCTGCGGCGTCGCGGATCACTCCTGAAGAGGGGTTGCCCCCGTCGGCCCCGCCCGTGAAACTGTACAGCACCGTTTCCTGGCCGGTCGTATCCAGCTTGAAAACGACGCCTCCCATCGCGCCCCCATTTGAAGTAGTTCCGTAGAGGTTGCC
>PMVV01000301.1 GCA_003166475.1 Bryobacterales bacterium
CTGGGCATCGCCATGGTAGGCGGGCTGCTGCTCAGCCAGATGCTCACGCTTTACACTACGCCCGTCATCTATATCTTCTTTGACAATCTGGGGCACCGGTTCGGGCACAAATCGAAACAGCCCGCAACCGGAGGCGCGGAACTGGCAGGACCGGCATGAACATCTCGGCACCCTTCATTCACCGGCCAGTGGCAACCACGCTGCTCACGGCGGCGATTGCCCTGGCCGGAGCGGTGGCGTTTGAGGTGCTGCCGGTGTCGCCCCTGCCGGAAGTCGACTTTCCGACTATCTCAGTCAGTGCAGCTTTGCCGGGGGCCAGCGCCGACATTATGGCGTCGTCCGTGGCCACTCCCCTGGAGCGGCAGTTGGGTCATGTTGCGGGTGTGACGGAGATGACTTCCGCCAGCACGCTCGGCAGCACATCGCTCACCATCCAGTTCGACCTCAGCCGCGACATCGATGGCGCGGCGCGCGACGTGGAGGCGGCCATCAATGCGGCGCGAACGTATTTGCCCACCAACCTGCCGGGCAATCCGACCTATCGCAAGGTCAATCCCTCCGATGCGCCGATCATGATCCTCGGTCTTACATCGGAGAAATACGGTCCCGCGACGCTGTATGACGAAGCTTCCACCGTGGTCGAGCAAAAGCTGTCGCAGATACAGGGCGTAGGCCAAGTCAGTGTTGGAGGCGGCGCGTTGCCCTCCGTGCGCGTGGAGGCAAATCCCACACAGTTGGCCAGCCACGGACTTACCCTTGCGAATTTGAAGTCCGTACTGAGCCTGCAGAACGCCGACCTGGCCAAAGGCCAAATCTCCGATGGCATAGTGACCGCGGACATCCTGGCCAACGACCAGATCTCGAAGGCGGCGGACTACAAGCCGCTGGTGGTCGGCTACAACCACGGCGCGGCTATCCGCTTGTCGGATGTCGCCGAGGTGACGGACTCCGTGCAAAACGTCCGGGCGGCCGGCTATTTGAACGGCAAGCGCTCGATTTCCGTGATCATCTTCCGCCAGCCCGGCGCCAACATCATTAATACGGTCGACCGCGTACGCGCGCAACTTCCGTTTATCCAGGCATCCATTCCGCTGGGCATCGATACCACCATCGTTCTGGACCGGACCACAACCATCCGCGCCTCTGTCAGCGACGTGGAGAGGACGCTGCTGATTTCCATCGGCCTGGTCATCGTGGTGGTTTTCATCTTCCTGCGCAACGGCCGCGCTACGCTGGTTCCCGCCGTTGCAGTGCCGGTCTCGCTGATCGGCACCCTGGCAGTGATGTATCTGTTCGGATACAGCCTTGACAACCTTTCGCTGATGGCGCTGACGATTTCAACGGGATTTGTGGTGGACGATGCCATTGTGGTGATGGAGAACATCACGCGCCATCTGGAAAATGGCATGCAGCCCTTTGCCGCGGCGCTGAAAGGCGCGGAGGAAATCGGTTTCACCGTCTTCACCATCAGCATTTCGCTGATTGCCGTCTTTATCCCTCTGCTGTTGATGGGCGGAATCGTCGGCCGTCTCTTCCGCGAATTTGCGGTCACTCTCTCGACGGCCATTTTCGTGTCCATGATCGTCTCACTGACCACTACGCCGATGATGTGCGCCTACCTGCTGAAGAACGAGCGCACGCAAACACATGGGCGTATTTTCACGGCCAGCGAAAAGTTTTTCGAGTGGGTGCTGTCGTTGTATCGCGGCAGCCTGCGTTGGGTGCTGGATCATCCGACTCCCACGCTGGTGGTACTCTTCCTGACCATTGCGCTGAATGGGGTGCTGATCGTCAAGATACCCAAGGGCTTTTTCCCGCAGGAGGACACGGGAGCGATCACCGGATCTGTGCGAGGGCCGCAGGATGCATCTTTCCCGGCGATGAACGACTCCATTCAGCAGATCGTTACCGTGATCAAGAAAGATCCTGCCGTCGCGAATGTGATTGCGTTCACCGGCGGCAATGGGGCCACCAATACCGGCTCCCTCTACATTGCGCTGAAGCCACTGGCGGCGCGCGACGCGAGTGCCGCTCAGATCATCAACCGCCTGCGCCCGAAATTGAGCCGGCTGCCGGTGGCTTCCGCTTTCCTCCAAGCCGTGCAGGATCTGCGCATCGGCGGGCGGTCCAGTAATGCGATGTACCAGTACACGAGCCAATCCGACAATATCCAGGAGCTTTCCAAATGGGGAGCGGTGCTGCTGAACGCCATGCAGCGCCTGCCCGGTCTGCAGGACGTCAGCTCGGACCAGCAGAATGGCGGCCGTGACGAGCTGATGACCTTCGACCGGGTCACGGCGGCAAAGCTCGGACTTACGGTACAGTCGCTGGACTCGGAGTTATACAGCGCATTCGGCCAATCGGAAGTATCCATCATCTACACACAGTTGAATCAGTACTACGTAGTGCTGGAGGTTGCCCCGCAGTACGGGCAAAGCCCGGAAGGGCTGAAAGACATCTACCTTCCAGCGTCCGGCGGCGGCAGCATTCCGCTGCTCGCCGTGGCCAGGGGCCAATCCAGCACGATACCACTGGCGGTGAACCATACAGGCTTATTCCCCTCGGTCACCGTGTCCTTTAACCTGGCGCCGAACTTGTCTTTGAGCGATGCCACAGCGAGCATCGGCGCACTTCAAACGCGGCTGGGCAAGCCTTCCACGATTCAAGGGTTTTTTGCGGGCACGCTGCTGGCGTACCAGCAGTCGCTCAGCACCGAGCCCATACTGATTCTGACGGCGCTGCTGGCGGTGTACATCGTGCTCGGTATTCTGTATGAGAGCCTGGTCCATCCCCTGACCATCATCTCCACTCTGCCATCGGCGAGCGTCGGCGCCATGCTGGCACTGATGCTCTTTAAAGTGGACCTAAACGTCATATCCATTATTGGCATCGTGTTGCTGATCGGAATTGTAAAAAAGAACGCCATCATGATNNTCATGATGATCGATTTCGCGCTTCAGGCACAGCGCGAGGAGGGAAAGAGCACAGCCGACGCGATCTTTGAAGCGTGCATGTTGCGCTTCCGTCCGATCCTGATGACCACGATGGCTGCGTTATTGGGCGCCCTGCCGCTGGCGCTGGGGACGGGTATGGGGTTTGAGCTCCGCCGGCCCCTTGGCATCACAATTGTCGGAGGGCTGATTTTGAGTCAGTTACTCACGTTCTATACAACGCCGGTCCTCTATCTGGCATTCGACCGGCTGCGGCTACGGATACGGGGAAAGCAGCACGACCTCGCCGGCCATGGGGCGGGGCCAGCCCCCAGCGCCGCGGTGTAATGGGAGCCATTATGGGGCGCATAAGACTATGACTTCTCCACGCAGTGCAGTTACCAGCCACGCGGCCTGTGCCGCGGCGATCTGCATCTCTCTACTGAGCGGGTGCAATGTGGGGCCCAAATACGCCCCGCCCGCCGCTCCCGCTCCGCCGGGTTTCAAGGAGGCCGCTCCCGCGACTTACAGCGCGGCGCCACCGGGCACATGGCAGCCTGCGCAGCCTCAGGATGCGGCGCTGAAGGGGAAATGGTGGGAGATGTTCAACGAACCCGAACTCAACGCACTCGAAGATCAGTTGAACATCAACAACCAGAACATCGCGCAATACTTCCAAAACTTCATGGCGGCGCGTGCCCAAGTCAGCGAGGCGCGTGCCGGCTACTTTCCCACCGCTGCGGTGAACCCCTCGTACACCAGGACCTCGGTGGGCACGGCCGCTGGGAGTACGGGAATAGCAACCGGTGGGACGACGGGCCTTGCGCCGGCGAAAGGACGCACCACCATCAGCGATTTCTCCCTGCCGTTCGATGTATCGTGGGAGCCGGACCTATGGGGCCGCGTCCGCAATACGGTCAGCGAGTATCGATACGCCGCCCAGGTGAGCGCCGCGGACCTCGAAAACGAGCGACTCACGGAGCAGGCCGATCTGGCGGAGTATTTCTTCGAACTCCGCGGACAAGATGCGCTGCAGGATTTATATAACCGCACCATCGAGACCGATCGGCAGGCGCTCGACCTTGTCCGCGCACTGTATGAAACCGGCATCGACAGCCAGGAGGCCGTGGCTCAGGCGGAGGTGACGCTCGCAGACGCGGAGGCGGCGGGGATCGGCATTGCCGTGAACCGCGCCTTGTATGAGCATGCCATCGCCACGCTGATCGGCAGGTCCGCTTCAACGTTTTCGATGCCTGTGAAACTCCTGAGTACGCCGGTTCCGGCGATCCCTGTCGGCGTCCCTTCGCAGTTGCTGCAACGGCGACCGGATATTGCGGCGGCAGAACGCACCATGGCCGAGGCCAATGCCATCATCGGAGTTCAGAAGGCAGCGTACTACCCGACGCTGAGCCTTACGGGAAGCGGTGGGCTTCAATCGTCCGCGATCACGAAGTTGTTTTCATTGCCCGCGCTTTTCTGGTCGCTGGGGGCTTCGGCCTCCGAGACGATCTTCGACGCCGGCCTGCGCCGAGCTACGGTAACTCAGTACACCGCGGCCTATAATGCCGACGTCGCCGCCTATAAGCAGACCGTGCTCACGGCGTTTCAACAGGTGGAAGACTATATTGCGACTCTGCGGGTGCTTTCGCAGCAGATCGCCCGTGAAGATGCGGCGGTGCAGGCAGCGCAAAGATACGTCGACATCGCCACGGCGAGGTACCAGACCGGTCTCGATCCCTACCTCAACGTTCTGATTGCGCAGGATATTCTGTTGGGCGATCAGCAGGCGCAGGCGGTTCTGCGCGTGAGCGAGATGACAGCGGCGGTTCAGTTGATCCAGGCCCTTGGAGGCGGATGGGACGCCGCGCAGATTCCCACGGCATCGCAGGTTACGTCAAAGGAGACATCGGGTCAGGCTGCCAAGAATCGATAGCCGCCGTCGCTCAGGACAGCGAAGAAGAGGGCAAGCCTTATCTTAGAATGGATGAATGGAACATTTCGGGGAGCATGTCAGCGCGGAACTGGCGCGCGTGGCGGATGCGGCGGAAATCGCGCTGCGGCGGGTGAGCGAAGAGGAGAGCGGTCGGCCGCTATTGGCCGGCGGCTGGTCGCGGAAGCAGGTGCTGGGGCACCTGATCGAGTCCGCTTCGAACAATCACCAGCGATTCGTGCGGGCGGCGCTGGCCGATGCCTTGGAGTTCCCCGCTTACGACACGCCCGGCTCGGTGCGCGTAGAGGCGGTGGAAAGCGCCAGCTGGACGATGCTGGTGGACCTTTGGGCAAGTTACAACCGCTACCTGGTCCACGTGATTCGGCACCTGCCCGCGGGCAAGCTGAACGTCTCGTGCCGGATCGGGGCGAATGCGCCGGTTTCGCTGAGATACCTGGTGGAGGATTATGTGCGGCACCTGGCGCATCACCTGGATCAGATCGGCGTGACAACGGGGCGGTGAGGGCGCTATGGCCGAGCCGCGCGCGTAAGCGAGCGGTAGTTGTCGAGATGGTGGCCGTCCGGGTCCTGAAAGTAGGTCGATGCCGCCGGCATCCAGGCAAGCACCACAGGCTCATCGGTGGCACTGCCCGCAAAGTCACGCTGGGTGGTTCGAGCAGGCGGGGTAATTCCACGGCGAACGCAAGGTGCAGCTTCATCCGCAGCGGACCGGTTCGCACTTCCCACAATCCCAGCATGGCTTCCCTGCCCCGCCGATCCAGTAAAAGGCGACCTTGCGCTCGGGGAACACGCGCGCCAGTTCCAGGGCTAACTAAGACGCCGCCGTAGAGGTTCATCGTTTCGCACCGGCCCACGGATTCAGAACCGTAACACCGCAATCCTCGAAGTCGCGGACATCGCGAGTGGCAACCGAGGCACCGCGCGAGAAGGCAATCGCCACAATCTGCGCGTCGAGATCGCCGATTGGCCGTCCACAGGAGCGGCGCTTCGCCGCAATTTGCGAGAAGGCCCGAGCAGCCTGCTCGTCAAAGGGTAGAATACGGCCCGCAAACTCTATGTTCAGCATGGAATCGACATCCGCCTGCAGCGCGGTTCGGCGCTTGCCGGCCGGGAGGAGTGCGACCCCATACAGGATTTCAGCCTCGGTGACGGTTGTGATGAATAGTGCCTCCCGCGGATAAGACGCCATCCACGACAACACCTGCGCCGAAGGCTTGGGATTCATCGCCTCAGAGACTACGTTCGTGTCCAGAACGATCATTCGTCGAAACTCGGCGGCTCGCTCGGGGGCTGGCGTGGGTACTCTGGCAGTTCCACGCCTCCCAGGTGGGCAAATCTGGCGCGAATAGCATCCGCCAAGTTCTGTGGGTTGCGTGGCTTCAGGGCGAGCGCGGATTTCAAGATATCACGCGCTTCCGCCTCCATGGACTGGCCATGCCTAGCTGCGCTTACGCGCAACTGCGTCTTGGTCGCGTCATCCAAACGGCGTATTGTGATGCTCGCCATAAGCCAATGATAGCATTGCTATCATCCACTCGGACTTACCCCGTCACAAGCGCCTTCAGATTCCGGCCGCAGATGACACTCGCTTCGTGCTTGTCTCCGCGCGGTCCCTGCCAGTGCGTCTCCAGGCTGATCCAACCTTGGTAACCATCGTCCGCCAGGGCGCGGATCTGGCCCTTCCAATCGATGGCGCCTTCGCCCAGCGCGCACCAGATGGGACGGTGGCCCTCCACGCGGCAATCCTTGGCGTGCACGTGGACGATGCGCTCGACGGGCAGGCGGCGGTAGCCATCCGGAAACGGCGTCTCGCCGGAAACGTAGGCGTTGGCCGGATCCCAGACCACCTTCAGATTGGGATGCGCCACAGCTTCCAGCAGGCGCGCCGTCTCCGCGCCGGTGGCGATGTTGCAGGCGTGCTCGTTCTCGAGGCCGATGATGCGCCCGTGGAGCGCGGCCTGCCCGGCAAGGTGCTGCAGCGCGCGCGCGATGCGCTCGAAGCAGGCCTCCGGCTGCACCGCGCGCCAATATGAGAAAACGCGAACGATGCGCGCGCCGGTGCGCTCCGCAATTTCTAGCGCGCGGCCGGCGAGACGCGGCTGATCTTCGAAGGTGTGGGTGGCGGCGAACACGTCCTGCTGGAAACGGGCGTCCACTTCGGGCGAGTTTGGCAGGACGCACTTCAGCAGGGGCGATGCGATGGAGACGATTTCGAGACCGTGGCGCGCTACGATTTCGCTGGCTCGGTCCAGTTCAGGGTTGCTCAGGTCGATGATGTTCTTGCCGAACAGCATGCGCAGTTCGGCTCCGGTCATGCCGATTTCCGCCATGGTGCGGACTGCGGTTTCGAGGTCTTGCGAGAATTCGTCGGTGATGGCTGCTAGAGGAAAGAGTTGAGTCATTGCGTCTCCAATCACAGGCTGAAGCCTGTGCCACCAGGTCTAACTTCGCATACGCAATAAGAGATACAGGCCGGTGAGGGAGAAGAGCGCATCGGGCGACCAGGCCGCGATGGCCGGCGGCAACTGGTTCACATCCCCGATCTTTTCGAACAGTAGTCCGATACCCCAATAGGTGATGGCGATGCCGATGCTCACCCCGATTCCCGCCATGGCGCCGCGGTTGCCCACCAGGAACGCGAACGGGATGGAAATCATAGCCATAATCAACACGAACAGCGGCACCGAGAATTTCTGGTAGAACTGCACGCGCAGCTTCACGGTGTTGAATCCGCTCTGCTGCAGATCGCGGATGTAACTATCCAGCTCCTGAAAGTTCATCTGCGAATCCTGCTTCACCTCTTTCAAGAAATAGCTGGGAGGCTCGTTGAGTTCCGCGAAGGTCTGCGCCTGGAAAGCCGTCAAGGGCACGCTCATGTTGCCGTGAAACTCGCGCCGCCAGCCGTTTTCGAAGACCCAGGTCTTCAGCGATGCCTGCCAATGCGCGCGCTCGGCGGATATCTGGCGCACCAACTGGTAGGTGTTGGGCTCCAGTTCGTAGACGATCACGCCGCCCATCACATTCTCGTCTTTGTCGAAGAATTTGTAGTAATAAATGCGCGGCCCTTTTCCGAAAATCCACTTACGCTCCGGACTGAGATAGGTCTGCACGGCGCGGCCCTTGATCTCGTTGCGCAGCGCGTCCTGCCGGCGGTTGGCTTCCGGCACATAGTAGTGATCGAAGGCAAACAGACCGCCCGAGAGGAAGGTGCTGGCCACCAGGATGGGAATCGCCAGACGGTACAGACTGACGCCGCAGGCCTTGAAGGCGGTCACCTCGTTATGCTTGGTCAACATGCCGAAGGTCACCAACACGCCGACCAGCACGCTGATGGGCAGCGTCTTATAGATCAACTGAGGCGTGAGGAAGAAGAGATAAGTGAAAACCTTCGCCAGGGGAATCCGGTTTCGTACGATATCGCCGAGCAACTCGAAGAAGTTGTAAATCTGACTCATCGATACGAAGCTCGCCAGCAGCATGGTGAAGTAGAACGCGAAGTTAGTAAGAATGTAGGTATCCAGGATCTGGGGCAGCAAGGGCCAGCGAAAGCTCCTGGCCGGCGCACCCGGTACGCGTTCCGGGACGAAGCGCGCGCGCAGGCGATTCAGGGCGGCGCTGAAAACGTCTTTCAACCCGCCGACAAAATCGCGCCCGCCGGGCTTTTCCATGAGCGCTACCGAGATCAATCCGGCCACCAGGAAGGCGCCATTCGGCAGCCAGAGCGCCAGCTCCACCGGCAGCGTTCTGGCGCGGGCTAGACTCACCAGCGTGATGAAGGCCAGGTAATAACAGAAGAACGCCAGAAAAACGGCGGTGACGTATCCGCCGGATTTGCCGCCCTTGCGCGAGGACACTCCCAGCGGAATGCCCACCAGCGCCAGCACCAGGCAGGCAATCGGCAAGGCCAGCCGTTTATGGAACTCGATGCGCGCTTCCACCCAGTCCGGGCCGGTGGCCGAGTAGCGCCGCAACTCGCGCGTGTTCATCTCGCTGAAGGGCTTGCGTGCGCCCGGCACGGGAGGCGCCGCATAGAGCGCCTGAGCCACGGCGGGCGCGAAGCTGTCGTAGCCTTTCAGATCCTTGCCCATCTCGTGAGTTCCGGCGTTGCGCATGGAAAGCTGCAGGCGGTTGTGCTGCGGATCGGGCACCGCGATGGCTTCGCGCGCCACGGTAATGAACGGGCCGGCGGCCTTGTCGCCCATGCCGCTAGTGCGCTGTTCCGGGGGCGTGAGATCGGCCAGGAAGACGTTGCGCCAAACCACTACCGCACCGGGCCGCACGTCGCCCACGTACAAAATCGTATTGGGGAAATCCTCGTCGAATACGCGCGGCTGAATGTCGGCGCTGACCTCGGAAGCGGAGAGCTTGTCTATGATGTCTTTGCTGACGCGCACCGAAAGGGGCGTCAGCCGCAAGGTCATGGTTCCGGCCACCAGCATGGCGATGAAGGCGAACAGCATCACCGGCAAAACCACTCTGCGGCTGGAGCAGCCGGCCGCCCTCATGGCGGTAATCTCGCCGTCGGTGGCCAGGCGCCCCAACCCGACCAGGATGCCCACCAGCGTGCCGAACGGGATGGTGAGCGGCAACAGCGGCGGCAGCGACAGCGCAAACAGATAGAGAATCGTTTCCGGCCGCGGCGAGCTGCGCACCAGCACCTCAAACAATTTGCCGACACCCTGCAGGAAGATGATGGACGTCGCCAGGGCCATGCCCAGCAGCGAACTGGAGATGATCTCGCGGAAGATGTAGCGGCCCAGGATGCGCATGGCGGTTACCGGGGGATTTCCCCGATTCTCAATTCCGGCGCCGGCACGATGGGAAGCTTAGGCAGTTCCTCTTCGAGCGGATGCAGTTCCACGTCGTCCACCAGCACCGAGGGCGCGATGGCGCAGGTTGCCGCCACATAGCCTGTACCGCCGATCACCGCGAAGGGCGCCTGGTTATTCAGGAATTCGAACACGTTGTTATCGTCGCCCGCCGCCAGGATATCCTTGAGCGAGCGCGCGTTCAGGCCGCGGAAGCGCAGGCCACGAACCAGTTCCTCCCTGCCATCCGGATACACTTTGTACACCAGCACCGGCGCGCTCACCGCATGGCCGCCCGCTTGCGCGGCGTTGCTCAGCAGCCGCCGGATTTCTTCGAGCGATGCGGACGATGGAAAATCCATGCGGCGCACGATCAGGCCATAGGGCTTGTTGCGCTGCTTGCACATTTCGATCAGCTTTTTCTTGAGGTCCGGCACTGGCAAGGTTTCGGTGGCGCGCACAAACAGGTTGCTAATGGCCGCTCCATTCGCGCCAAAGCTGCCGGGCAAACGCGCCCTTCCATTGGAGCCGGAAAAACCCGCTGCCGGCTGGCGCGTGAGCAGAAAAGTCTTCAGCACTCCCTTCTCCACCAGCGGCAGCGGCCGGGGAGCCACGCCCTCGCGATCCACTTCGTAGCTGCCGAAAAGCGGACGGCCCCGCCATTCTTTCTGCGTCGGGTCGTCCACCACGTCGAACCATTCCGGCAGAATGCGCGCGCCCTGACGGCCCTCCAACTCGCTGACCTGTACAGGGGTGTTGCGGCCCGGATCCATCACAGGCCGGCGGCTGAGGGCCAGATTGCGTCCCAGAACTTCGGCGAAGAGTTGCGCGCCGGCCGTGCCTTCAAACAGCACGGGACCGGAATAGTCCTCGCCTTTGGGTGCGCCGGCACGGGCCGTCAGGCTCTTCGCCAACGCATCGACTCGCTCCCGGAGTTCCGGATCGGCCGGCATCCGGTCGAAATCGAGCGACTGAAATACCACCGCGTCATGCAGCACCATGCCATCGGGCGCCTGGGCTTCGGCGCGCACCAGCAGGTAGATCAGATTATCCGGCGTGCGGACTTCGGCACCCTCGGAGTTCAGGTAGTAGTGCACGGTTTGGACGGCGCTCAGTTCCACGCCCGAGTTTTTCACCGCGGGGTATGCTTCGAAGATCGCCGAAACGTTCCGTACCCGTGCGATCCAGGCGTCTTCATCGAGCGGAATGCGCCGGATCTCCAATATCTTTTTCAACGGCTCGGCTTTGGCAAAATCGTCCAGCGGCTGGTTGACGGCGACGTTGTTCAGCGCGGCCCGCTTGCGCGAGATGGCCTCGACCGCCGATTTGTAGGCGCTATCGGTGGCCAGCCACAGAAATCGCCGCATGACGCCGTAGGAGCTTTCGAGGGGGAAGCGCTCGATATCGTAGTGCGTGCCGAAATGGTAGCCGCTGCCCACATAATCGGTATTGTCGAATTTGTAGTCGCCCACCCGCACCTTGATTTCCGGAAGGCGAAACCGGTCGCGGCGCACGGAAACGAGGCCGTAGAGGCTGGCGGAAACTTCAAAACTGTCGCCACCCTCGAGGGTGTACTCGATGAAGTAGGGCGCTTCCAGGCTGAGCACTTTCAAGCCACGGGACCGGCTCAACTCATCGCGCATGGCGCGCAGGACGGGGTCGGGGGTGGCTTGCGGGAAGGCGCTTGGGGCGAGGCAGGCAAGCAGGAGCGCTAACACGGGTCGCGAGGCTGAGCGGGCGAGGGGGCGAAGGGGCGAGGGGGCGAGGCGGCTCACTGGCCCTCCAGGGGGAAAGGCAGCAGCGGCGGCCGGTCTTGCGATTTATTCTTCTTCTCGATTTCGATTTCCGACACCAGCAGCGCCGGCGAAACGGCCGAGACCGGCACGTTGCCCGATTCCGCGCCGCAGTAGCCGTTGAAGACCTGCGACCGGTCCGACGTGGCCAGGATTTTGGCAAAGCTGGCGAGCGGCGTGCCGACGATGTCCGCGCCGCGGATCAACTCGTCCGGCCGCCCGTCCGGATAAACCTTGTACACAATGATAGGGATCACCTTGAAGGCTTGCACTCCCTGCCGGCCCGTGTTAGTGACGCCTCCGATGACGTCGCGGAAATAGAGGCCATAGGGTTTGTTCTGGCGCTTGATTTCCTCCACCAGCATTTCCCGGAGGCGGGCCTCGGGTACGGCGTGCGAGGATTCCACCAGCAGGTTCGATTGCCGCGAAACCACTTCCAGGCCCGGCTGGCGGCGGCCGTGGCCGTTGGAGTGGTCGAACCCCTGGATCGGCGAGCGGGACATCAGGAACGACTTCAGCACCCCGTTTTCGACGACGGTAACGGGACGCGCGGCGATGCCTTCGTCATCATATGTGTATGAGCCATTCAGCTCGATGTTGCCGGATTTGTTGCGCGTCGGATCGAAGACCACCGATAGAAAATCCGGCAGCACTTTGGCGCCCACGCTCTTGGTGAAAGTCTGGCCTTCTTGCTCGTCTTTCTGGCGATGCCCTTCCACGCGGTGTCCGAAGATTTCGTGAAAGAAGACGCCGGCGGCGCGGCCCGAAAAAATAGCGGGGCCAGCGAAAGGTTCGGCCTCCGGCGCTATCAGCAACGCTTTCAAATCCTGGGCCACGCGCTCGACGGCGGCGGCGATGACTTCGTCGCGCGGCAGGCCGCCCGGATCGGTGGCTTCGAAGGTCTCGCCGGTGGCGAGGTCCGTGCCGTCCATGGCCTTGGCCTGCGCGTTCACGATCACCCGCGCGAATCCGCGCCCGTAGCGCAGGCGGCTTCCTTCGCTGCTCACAAAATACTTGGTTTCATTCTGGTAGGTCACCGAGACGCTGGAGGTGAGAATGCCCGGATAGTCGCTGAACTTCTCGGATAGCTTGCGCACGCGGGCGGTCCACTGGTCGGCGGCAAAGCGCGCGAGCGGCACCGTCTCCAGGCGCACCACCGGCTCCTCGTGCGAGAAATCGCTGGAAGCATCCTGCTCGGCGACCTTCACCTCGGCATTGGTGCGGATCTTGATCAGCCGCTCGGCCGCCAGGCGGTAAGCGCGGTCGGTTTCCAGCCAGATGCGCTGCTTGATGGAACCCGGCCGATCCTCGAAAGTGAGCGGCGCGCCGGAGGTGAATTGGGTGCGCTCGCCCCGTACGCGATGGTAATTGTCGAGCTTGGGCGAGCCCACGCGCACGCATACATCCAGCCGGCGGTTCTTGCCGTGACTGTTGCTGGTAAGGGCGCCGAGGGTGGCCGCCACGCCGTGATAATCCTCCTCGGTGACCTCGTAGGAAAGGAAGTAGGGCGGCGGATCGGCCTTGGCTTTGAGCGTCGAGAAGTTGCGGTTCAACTCCTCGCTCATGGTGTCGAGAAGTACGGAGGACTGCGCCGAGGCGGCGGCCGAAACGCAGACTAATAGGACCCCTAAGGCTGGACTGGCCACGTGAATATCAGGATAGCATGCGGTAGCGGGGGGCTTCGAAACCTGCGCGGCCACGGTTGGTGGCGCGATTGACGGGATATACGGCAATGCCGTATAGTAAGAACGTGATCGCCGAAATCGTGAGCCTGTCGGCGTACGAATCTCAGGTGTCGGCCCTCCTGAACGAGGATGAGCGTACGGCGATGGAGTTTTATATCGCCTGCGCGCCGGAAGGTCACCCGGTCGTTCCAGGCTCCGGTGGCTTTCGCAAGGCTCGCTGGGCCCGGCAGGGCAAGGGGAAGACCGGCGGCTGCCGTGTGGTTTATTTCTTCCTGGCTGCGCCGGGGCGGATTTATATGGCTGCGATTTACGCCAAGTCGCGAAAGGAGACCCTTTCGGCGGCCGATCGACACGTGCTTCGAAGGCTCGCGGCACAGATCAAGGAAGCAGCAAAGGGAGGACGATAATCATGGGTGTGCGCGCTGCGAAAACCGGAGCCAAGGACCGGACCAAGCTGGGCATCGAACTGGAGCAAAGCGCGCGGGAGATTCTGGCCCACGTGAAGGGCGACGTGAAACTGTCTACGCGGCGTATCGTGTTGCCGGACGAGGTGGATGTCAAGCGCATCCGGACCAAGGCGCGAATGTCGCAAGCGGAGTTTGCGCGCGCCTTTTGTATCAATCCTAGAACGCTACAGGAGTGGGAGCAAGGACGCAGAAAACCTGACGCAACGACGCGCGCATACCTCGCGGTTATCGCCAAGAACCGCGCGGCGGTGCTGGACGCGCTGGCGTCCTGAACTCATGGACGGAGTTCGCCGTGCTCGGCTGGAGGCGAGGTTTGTCGGTGGCCGACATGCTGGCGTCACGACCAAATCAAGCCTCGCGTGTGGGCCGAAGCGCAAGTATAATGAAGATTGACGTTGGAGTTCGGGTGGGATCCGCAAAAAGCTTCGGCAAATCTGGCCAAGCACACAGTCTCGTTTGAGGAGGCGGCCACGGTCTTCGGCGATCCGCTGGGTCGTATTGTGGCCGGCCCGCGGCACTCTCCAGAGTATGAGCGAGTTGCGCCGATGGGCTTTCGGGCGAAGCCATTCGCATCATCAGCGCGCGGCGTGCCACGCGGCGTGAGCGAAGAAAGAATGAAGAGATCTAAACGCAAAGCCACCGATCAGCCCGATAGCGAGATTCTCCCGGAGTATGATTTCAGCGGCGCCTTACCCAACAAGCACGCATCGCGTTACGCTGCGGGCAGTGCTGTAGTTGTGCTGGAACCCGATGTAGCCGCCGCGTTCCCAAGTTCAGGCGAGGTCAATGATGCGCTGCGCGCGCTGGCCGGGATCATCCAGAAACATCGCTCCCGCCGCCCTGCGTCGCGGCGCGCCTTCTAAACGGTGCCTTTTCTTAGCTCTCTCCCTTGGGCGGGAAGATGATCGTGTCAGCGGGTGACCCTGAAAACGCGAATCGTTCCGCCCTTATCGTAAGGCCATTTGATTAACCCGCCTGTGGAAGGTGTGATCAAAAAGCGGCCATCGGGGCTGAACGCTACGGACCCGCAGCCCATGTCTGACACCTTTTGGCGGTCGATAATCTTTCCGCCGCCAACGTCGATCAACCAAGCGGTTCCAGTGCCGTATACACCTGCGGCGACGAGTCGCCCATCAGGACTAAACTCAGGCTCAGATACGTAGCCAAATCCGATGTCGAGCGATTCAACCCTTGAGAGATGTCGCACGTCCCATATCTGGAGGCCGCCGGCATCGGTGCCGGCAGCGAGCAACCTGCCATCCGGGCTGAAAGATAAACCCTCAACGTAACGGCCGAATCCTCGGAACACCGCCAGTCGTTTGCCGGTAAACATGTTCCACAACGTGACGATATCCCAGTGACCCGAGGCCAAGGTCGCACCGTCGGGGCTCATTGCAATCGAGAATGGAGCATGCTGCCCGAACGCGCTCACTTGTTTGCCGCTGGCAAGTTCCACGACACGAATGTGGGCGTGGCCGCGTTGACTATGTATCGACTCGACGGCGTAACGACTATCGGGGCTAAAAGCGTGGATCGCGTATACATCCTTTCCCAGCGAGATCAGCGGCTTTCCAGTTTCCATTTCCACAACGCCGTGATCGGTGGCGCAGTATTTCCAATCGGGGGAAATGGCCCTAGGCTGTACGGATAGATGTCTGACCAGTCGCCCATCGACAACGTTCCACAGTGTCAGGTCGCCTGAAACGTCGTCCGGCGCTGCTGGACCGTCCGACGCCACTATTGTTCCGTCCGGGCTGAACGAGACGAAACTCATCCAACCGTATTTGTCCGCCCGCCAACCGACACCAATCTCCTTTTCGAATCTCAGCGCATGGCTTGGGCTCTGCGCGATGCCCGGCAAGATCTGCAGAAACATGCCGAGCACGAGAATGACGACGTTTAGTCCGCCCGATTGAACGTCGTTGCGAGGTGCGTCACCAGCCATCACAAAGGACTATAACTCGCTTTCCCCTGCTCCGCCAGGCGATATTTATTTTCTCCTGCCGATTCCCCGTACCCCACCTTGCTACCATATTAATCTGCGCATCGGGGTCCACACATCCATAGCGGCTTCGCTTGAAAACGCCGCGCTGAAAGCATCCGGGTTAGGCGCCAATACGTTCCAGATTTTCTCGTCGAGCCCACGGATGTGGCGCGCTTCGTCGCCCGGCGCGGAACAAATCCGGTTGTTGCGGCGCGCGCGCGAACGGCTCGATTTGTTTCCGCTCGCCATTCACGCGAATTACCTGGTGAACCTGGCGTCGGTGGACCCGGCGATCCGCGCGCGGTCGATTGCCTCGTTCCGCGGCGAGCTCGAGCGCGCCGCCGCCATCGGCGCCGAGTACCTTGTCCT
>PMVV01000255.1 GCA_003166475.1 Bryobacterales bacterium
CCACTTTTATGTCGCACACCCCACGGCGGGAGCAATCTATCAGCGCTCACGGTCCGCTGTAGGCGGTGCCTCACCTCACTGATGGAACCGGCTACTTTCGCGCGCCGCGTTGCGGGTTCTTCAGGTTGGTCTGGCGGCGTTTCGCCTTGGTGCGCTTGGGCTTACTGATGGTGAATGTGCCGCTACCCAGGTATTCGGCTTTGTAGGTTTTGTCTTCTGCCAATCGAATCTCCTCGAAGGTGATTTCCTATTCTACCGCGGAACCCTCCTCCAGCGGCGGAGCGTGAAAACCGCTCCCTTACGGTCGCGGCTCGGTAACATGGCGCTGTTTTCGCAGGGCCTGCTCACTTGTACCGCATCCAGGTCAGGAAACCAATGATGGTCTTGCCATCCTCGATCTTCCCATCCCGGATCATTTCATCCAGCTCTTTGCGCGCGAACCAGCGGCATTCGATGCGCTCGTCGTCCATCGGCTGCGCCTCGCCCGCGGTCAGGCCGGTCGCCAGGAAGATGGTCATCTTCTCGGCCACAAATCCCGGGCTGGGCCAATACGAAACCAGCTTCTTCCAATTCCGCGCCTTATAGCCGGTCTCCTCCTTCAACTCGCGGCGAGCGGCGGCGAGCGGTTTTTCGCCTTCATCCAGCCGGCCTGCCGGCAGCTCCCAGAGAGACTTCGCGGCCGGCAGGCGGAATTGCCGCACCAGCAGGATGCGGCTCTTCTCGTCGACGGCCATCATCACCGCCGACCCCATGTGCCGCACGATCGACCGCTTAATGTCGAAACCGCTCGGATCGGTGGCCTCCTCCTCGGTTACCCGAAAGAGACCGCATTTGTAGACTTCACGCGAAGAGACGATTTTCATAATTGGTTACCGCGACATGGCAGCCGCAAACCGGTCCAGCGGCAGCGTGTTCATAATGTCGGCCGGAGCCAGCCAGCCGCGCCGCGCCGTGATCACGCCATAGTGCATGTTCCCCAAATGTTTGGGATGGTGTGCATCGGTGGAAATAATAAACCGCGCCCCGCGCGCCTTGGCCGTGCGGATCAGGTTTGCGCCCAGATCCAGCCGCTCCGGACTGGCGTTAATTTCGAGCCACACGCCGCGGCGCACGGCTTCGTCCACCACGCGCTCGAAATCGAACGGAAACGCATCGCGATGCAGCAGGATGCGCCCGGTGGGATGCCCCAACACGCGCAGCGACGGGCATTCCAGCGCGTGCAGCAGCCGGTCCGTCATCTCCGCGGATTCCATGTTCATGTGGCTGTGTACGCTGCCGATGACCAGGTCGAGTTCCGCCAGCGCGTCGTGCGCCAGGTCCATCGCGCCGTCTTTCAAGATGTCGCACTCTAGGCCCGAAAAGATGCGCAACCCAAGGCCATTGCGGTTGCGTTCCCGCACTTCGGCCGCGAAAGCCACGGCGCGCTTCTCATCCAGGCCGTTGGTCATGGCCAGCGACTTGGAATGATCCGTGATGGCGATGTATTCGTAACCGCGTTCGCGGGCGGCCGCGGCCATTTCTTCCAAAGACGCGCGCCCGTCGCTTTCGGTGGTGTGCATGTGTACATCGCCGCGGATCTGTGCGAGCTCCACCAGTTCGGGCAGGCGGCCTTCGGCGGCGCGCTCGATCTCGCCCAGGTTTTCGCGCAGCTCCGGCGGAATCCAGCCGAGCCCCAGCGCCTCGTAAACGCCGGCTTCGGTTTCGCCCGCCACCTTGGTTTCGTCCGCGCTGCGGTACAGCCCGTACTCGCTCAGCTTGAAGCCCATCTTCACCGCGCGTGTGCGGACGGCCACGTTGTGGTCCTTGCTGCCGGTGAAGTATTGCAGCGCCGCGCCGAAGCTTTCGCGCGGCAGCGCGCGCACGTCCACCTGCAGACCCTCGCGGCCGACCGTGGCGCTGGCCTTGTTCTCGCCGCGCGCCAGGAGCTGCTCCACGCGGGGGAAGCGCACGAAGCGTTCCAGCACGTCCGCGGCGGCCGGACCCGTCACCAGCAGGTCCAAATCGCCCACCGTTTCGCGCCCGCGCCGCAGGCTGCCGGCCAGCGTGATCTGCTCGATGCCGGGCGTCTCGCCCAGGTAGCCGGTCAACTCGCGCGCCATGTCTTCGGCGTAGCTCAGCAGGTAGCGGCCGGTGCGCTGGCGATACTGCGCGATGGACTTCAGCACCTTCTCTTCCAGCTTGGCGCCCATGCGCGGCAGCACGCGCAGCTTCTGGTCGAGGCACAGGCGCTCCAGCTCGTCGATAGTGCTTACTTGATAATGTTCGAACAACAGCGCGATGCTCTTCGGTCCCAGGCCCTGAATCTTCAGGAATTCGAGCGCGGCCGGCGGGAATTTCTTGAGCAGCAGATCGCGGCGCTCGCAGGAGCCGTGGTCCACGATCTCTTGCACCACCACGGCCAGGCCNNTAACTGCGGATGCGGAACGAATCCTCGCCGGCGATCTCCATCAGATCGGCGGTTTCCCAGAGGATGCGCGCTATCTCTTTGTTCTCCATGCCAGCTATATGATCCCCTATTCTAGCGTGGGGCCGCCGCCCGCGCCGTGTCCCCGCAGACACGAAGCCGGCCCGGCCTGCACGCGGAATCAGCGGGATAGCGCTGGCACTCGCGCTGCATTTCCGAGGGGCGTGAACGGAGGCAGTCAGATGCGAGATACACGGTGGCAGGCGAGGTACCTCCAGGCGCTGGCGGCGTTGTTTGTGGCCGTTGGTGAAGCGCTGGCCCAGGAGACGCGGCCGGCGCCGCGGCGCATCGTGGTGAGCATTCCGGATCGCCAGTTGGCGCTGATGGAAGATGGCCGCGTGGCGAAGATCTATCCGGTGGCTGTGGGCGCGGCGGCCACACCCAGCCCCACGGGCACCTTCACGGTGGCCGCGCGGCTTGCGCATCCCACCTGGTACGGGTCCGGCAAAGTGGTGCAGCCGGGCAAGAGCAACCCGCTCGGACCACGCTGGATCGGACTGAGCCGCAGAGGCTACGGCATCCACGGCACCACCAATCCGCGCTCCATCGGGCGGCCCGCGTCGCACGGGTGCATACGCATGCGCAATTCCGATGTGGAAGAACTGTTCGGGCTGGTTGCGGTTGGCGATCCCGTGGAATTGTACGCGGAGCGTACCGACGAAGTGGCGCGCATATTCGGCGTGCCAACCGCGCCGCAGGTGGTGGCCGCGAACAGCGCTCCGGCCGTCCCCGTCGTGTCTGGCGGCCAGTAAAGTAAAGGAGAATCCCGATGAACGAGCTTGGCTTCCTGGCGTTGCTGTTGATGGCGGGGACGACTTTCCCGCTGGCTTTCTGGATCGCGCGCGCCTGCCTGGCGGGAGTGATTCGCGTGCTGGAGCGGCGGCCAGAGCGATAATGATCTCAGGCAAATGACATGCTTGGTCCTGATTGCCCTGCCCGTAGCGGCAGCCTTCGCGCAGCAATTCGAGCCGTTTGACGCCACCGAGCGGCAGGCTTCCGCAAAGGCAGCGCAGTGGATGCAATCGCCGGGATACCGTGAGAAGGCTTGGGGCGCGTACCTGGCTGGAAAATACCGCCTCCAGGACCACTCCGCTAGTCTCGTTTCGCAACTCGAGGCGTTGCGTGAATTGGCCGGCGACACGCTGCACGTCGATGCGCCGGAGTTCGGCGCGATTCAGGCGACCCTCGATGCGCTCATTCAACTGGGGCATCCGGTGGACGCCGCCANNGCGGCGCTGGTCTTATCCGAGGTCAACATTAGTCACGTCTTCCACGTAATCGACGGCTCAGGCTTCGCACCTGGCGCGGGGTCCGGTCAAGGTGGCGGCGCCATCGATTTTATGTCCGGGGACTTCGCGCCGGGCTTTCCTCCCATCAGTGTCTATGAACTGGTCTTCTCGCCGCAAACAGGCGATGTCATCGTCGCGCCTGGAACGCACCCCGTCTACTATCACCGCAGCCTGCTGAACGGCCTCCGAGGGGGTACTTTTGTGCCCCTCGATCGCCAGGAATACCGGTTGGAATACCTCGCCCAACTGAGCCACCTGCCGCTCGGCGCGATCAAGGAAGCCTTGGCCGCCAGCACCGTGATTCGGTGGCGCAGCGTGAGCGACTATCGGAGCCAAGTGGAGACGGCCCTCTCCGCGCAGCGCGCCGGGATCGGCCAATTCTTGGAAAAGCTCCAGAGCGCCGGAGTTCTGGCGCCAGACGAGGCCGATGCGTTAGAACTCAGAATCCTCATCGAGCAGGACGACCAACGCAAAGCCGGCCCAGCGCTGCCGAATCTGCTGCCCGTTCCGGCCCTAATTGGCGGTTGGGTGTATAATGGGTGCCGGTCGGGATAGCAACACGGAAATCCTGTCTGAAACGTCTCAAAGGCCCTGAATGATCACTCCACGCTCCCGCCGTTTCTGTCTCTCCGCGGCTCTGTTCGCGTTGGCGACGATTCCTGGCACTGCCGTTGCGCAGTGCAACAGTACTGCAATCCCAGGCAAGTTCTATGAGTACTACATCATTGCCCAGACAGGAAGCTGCAACGGCAATACCTTCACGTCGCTAGGCTCCAACCCCGCACTCAACGATTTCGGGCAGGTGGGCTTCATGGCGCAAAGCGCGGCGTACAGTGGTCCGGCGCTGTGGGTCGGCGACGGTCACAATCACCCGGCCACGACGCCCATTAACGGGGGCGAGACGGGCAGCAGCGAGATCTACGACGCCGCCGTGCAACTGAGTTCGGATTACCCTACCAGCGGCATCACCTTGGTCTCCAAGGACAGCATCACGACCACCAGTCCGGCCACCACTTCGATCCGGGTCTGGAATACCGCGACACCGGACTCTTACCGCTACGCTGGCCGCGGGGGCCCGAGCCAGCAATTCGGGGCTGTTTTTCCCTATCCGAGCGTCAACAAGAGAGGCGACGCGGCCTTCATCGCGCTGAATGCCAGCAATCCCCTGATCAAGTATCTGGTAGTGAACACCGCCGCGGGTAAGACTTACAAAACCAGCGTCAACGTGAGCGTGGGCGAGCCGATGATCGACGATAACGACGAGGTGCTGCTGTGGACGGACACTTCTTCGCCGACTGGCAATTTCCAGATCGTGCTGTACGCGGCCGGTCTGGCTACGTTTACCACCATCGCCGACGGCGCCAATTTCAGCTTGATCGATTCGGCCCCCGGGATCTCGCGCGACGGCCTGGTCATCGCCTTCCAGGGCAATCTGAACGCTGCCGGAGCCGCGGCCGTCGGTACCAACGTGGGACCGGGCATTTTCGCGGCCTGGAAAGGCACCAGCACCTGGGTACTGACCAGAGTTACAGGCGGCACTCTATTGCCGAACAATACGCCGTCCGCCGAACTCGGCTTCGATGAAGCCGGAAACGCGATCCACTTTAACCCCGCCGGATACGGCGTGGGGACGCGCGTGGCCGTAACCAACCTGGCGTTCGGTAGCCTCAACGAGTCGTTCGTGGTGTCCTTCATCGGGACTCCCAGCGAGGCCAGCCGCCCGAACCCCGTGCTGAAGAACGGCACGCCGCTTTTCTTCTCCGCGCAGCAGGGTTTGTGGACCGCGCGGGTAGATCTGGAACCTTTCCTGGCGACGGGAGCCAACACAATTGTCTCTCTGCCGCGCACTCCAATCCCCGTGGTCCAGATCGGCGACCGGGTCGGCGCGAATACCGTAGCGACAATCAGCGCTTACGACGATCTGGCCAACGCCGCCGAGGACGAAAACGACAAAGTCCGCACCATGCGGCGCGGCGATCATCGCGTGGCGTTCTGGGCCTCCACATCCAACGGCGGGCAGTTCATCGCCCGAGCCAATCATCTGGATTCGGACCAGGACGGGCTGCTCGACCACTGGGAGACTACGGGCATCGATATGGACCAGGACGGCGTGGTGGATCTCGACCTGCCGGCCATGGGCGCCAACCCCAACGTGCGGGATATCTTCCTGGAGATCGATTGGATTACGGATCAGTCCGGCCTGCCCTTCAGCTTCCAGCCATCTCCCGGAGTGATCAGTCCGGCGCCGGGCGACGGGCTTCTGTCGTCATTTGTAAACATGTACGGCAACGCGCCTGCGCTGACGGGAACCATGTACGGCGTGCGCATCGATGGCGGCGCGCCGGCAGCCATCCCTAAGGGAATCACGGTGCATATCGACGGCGGGAAGGGCGCCGACAAGAATGGCGGCCCGTTCTCTCTCAACATGGGCGCCGGTCCTCTGGATGGCGGCAGCCAGGTCGGCTTGACTGGCAGCAGCAGTTCGGGATTGCCCGAGATTATGTACTTCGGCGTGCCGAATTCCCTGACCATCCCGTACGTGAACACGCGAGCCTTCCAGGACGTCAAGGATAACTACTTCGGCTCCCAGGACAAAGACGGGCGGGAACTGGCCTTCCATTATGCGGTCTTCGCGGATTATTTTGACGCCTTTAAAGACACCGCGGGCGCGTACAGTTGGAAAGTCGCCCTGGCGGGGCCGAATACCGTGACCTCGCAGAGTGCGCTGCCGACTCTCCCGGTGGACAATGACGGAAACACGGGCGACGGGATGGTCGTCAAGATCACCAGCGGCACAGGCGCCGGTCAATATCAAACCATTCAAGAGGTGCTCAATCCCACCACCCTGCAGACCTACGGTAACTGGACTACCAACCCGGATTCGACGAGCACGTTCAGCATTTTCAAGGGAAACCTGGGCGTAGCCGAAGAGTACATCTTTGCCTCCCCCAACTACAATTCGATGCCCGGAAACGACTTCATGCTCGCCATGGGAGCCTCTACGGTAGCTCCGTTCGACAAGGACGTGACTCCGGCCGGCCTGACAGGCACACCCTGCATGCAATGGCGAACGCTGGCGCACGAATTGGGGCACACTCTGGGCCTGCGGCACGGCGGCAATGACACCACCGCCTATAAAGGCAGCGATTACCTCAGCTTGATGAGCTACAGTTGGCAACTTCAATGCAACGTGTTGTCCGCGGTGCAGAGTTATTCGGGATCCACGGACCCCACGTTCGACGATTGGACGCACCTGCAGCACAACTTCCCCGACTCCATGATGCATTTGGGCAACAGCCTGGCAACGGGCTACGGAGGCGATTCGGAAGAGGACCAGAATACGCCGGAGTTGAGCTTTGTCGATTACGTGAACACCAACGGCCCGACCGATACCACGCCGCCCGCGGTCACGGTACAATCGCCCGCCGCCAATGCCAAGGTCGGGCTGACGCTTCCGTTGCGGGTGACGGTAAATGCCACGGACAATGTCCAGGTGGCCTCGGTGACGGTTTCGTTCGATGTGAATGGGGATGGGGTCATCGAACCGAGCGAGGTGCTGACGGCCAAATCCAGCGGCACGAATACCTATACGGCGACTTTCCCGGCGCTCTCCGGCACGGCCGGGACGCGGACCATTACGGCGGCCGCCGTGGATCCCACGGGCAATAGCAAGACTGCCACGGTCAGCGTCAACGTGGTTGCTCCGAATCCGGTGCCCGCACTGACTTCGCTCTTACCCAGCAGCGCCACGCATGGCGGCGCGGCCTTTACGCTCACCGTCAACGGCTCAAGTCTGGTCTCCGGGTGCTTGGTGGAATGGAACGGCGCGGCGCGCTCGACAACCTTCGTGAACAGCGGCAAGGTCACGGCCAGGATTCAGGCGAGCGATATTGCCACAGCCGGTACGGCTTCGGTCACGGTGAAGAACCCCGCTCCGGGCGGCGGAACTTCCAATGCCCTGACTTTTACAATCAATTGAGTTTCGCTTAATACAGTGACAATTCTGTGGGGCGGCCAATCTTGGC
>PMVV01000293.1 GCA_003166475.1 Bryobacterales bacterium
CGCCCGGCTGGAGCTGCAGCAACTGGTAAGTGTCGCGCGTATTCAGCGGCAAATTCACCACCGCCCGGGAATTCATCACCGCGCCCAACTGCGTGCTGGTGGTCTCGACCAGCGCCGCCTCCGCTTCCGCCGTGACGCTCTGGGTGATTTCACCGATTTCGAGCGCTGCGTCCACCACCACCACGTGGCCCAGCGTGATCTCCACGTGCTGGATGAACTTCTTGAAGCCGGCGGTCTCGACTTCCACGGCATACGGCCCGACCGGCAGCGCCGGCATGAAGAAGTCCCCTTTGGCGTCCGTAGTGGACGTGCGGCTGGTGCTGGTGCCTCCCAGCGTGGCCTTGACGGCGGCGCCTACGATCACCAGTCCCGACGGGTCCTTCGCCGTCCCTCGCAGATCGCCGGTGGTCTGCGCCAGCAATCCGGAGACGGCGGAAAAGCCGCACACCAGCAGCACGGCGGCTTTCCGCTTCCCTTCACGTATGTCCATGCAGTATCCTCGCTTATATCGGTGGCGAAATCTGAACGGATTATTATTACATATCGATGTGGGGCGGGCGTCCACAAATGTGGGGCGGGCAATTCTGCCCGCAGCCGGCTTTCAGCCGGCTCTTGGCAGCACTCCAATTTTCAATAACTTGCGGTGGGTTTTCGACCGTGCGGCGGGTCTCCAGACCCGCCTGCGAAGCCCGCTCTTTGCGCGAGAGGCCGACGTGGGCATCGGCCGCGGTCCAGGGGGACCGCCCCACGATTAAAGGCCCTTTACGTCGCGCACCCAGGCGATGTAGTCCGTCACCGGAGGCGCGCCGCCAAGCGCCCGCAAACGCATGGCGACCTGGGCGCGGTGATGCTCGCTGTGCATAACCACCTGCATCAGCGCATCCCGCACCGAAGGATGGAAGTCTTTATAGGCCGCAACAGGAAACTCGATCGTGCGCGCGAGTTCGGCTTCATCCAGGCGCGCCGTGTAGGCGGCGCCATCCGCGTGCGCCTCCTGGAATCGCAGATCCATATCGTCCAGAGAGCCAGGAGCCTGCTTAAAGCGCTCCATGTCGAAAGGACGCTGTTCGGACAGAGACAGGAAAAACTGCTGCACGACGACAATGTGATGCAGCCATTTGCGCAGTTGGTCGTCGGCACAAGCGCCATCGTGCGCGGCAACCGCTTTCAAAATCGTCGCATCGGCCCACGCCATGTGCGCGAACAGAGATTGAATCAGCTCGCTCATTCGACTCCTCCGAATCTCATTCTACCGAAGAAGACCCGCGCCCTACGAGTACTCCCAGCGGCGCGCGAAACGGCGCGCGATCAGGAACAGGACCATCCCGGCGCCCACCAGCACGGCTACTTGCGGCGCCAGGCGCAGGATGGGTTCATCGCGCCAGAAGACCTTGGTATAGCCGTCGATGGCCCAGGCATTGAGCGTCAGCAGCCCCACCTTCTGCATGGCTGCCGGCATGAAGTAGCGCGGGAACATGCTCCCGCCCAGGGCCGACATCGTCAGGATGATGAGCGTTGAAATTCCGGCCGACTGTGCGCGGGTGTGCGAGACGCTGGCCAGCAATATGCCGAACGACGCTACGGCGAACGAGGTGGCCGCGGTCATGACCACGAATCCGGGCAAGTGCGTGAACAGGTCGAGATGGAAAACGGCGGCGCCCCAAAGAAACATGAGCGTAAGCTGCGCGGAGGCCAGCAGGGCGCTATAGGCCACCTTGCCCGCCAGCAGCGTGGTCATGCTCACGCGCGCGCTCAGGATGCGGTCGAGCGCGCCGCTTTCGGATTCATCCAGCAGACTGCCTGAGGCGGCGCTAGCGGTGAACAACAGGAACATGACTCCGATCGCGGCGGCATAGAACGAAATCATGGAGTTATGTTTTTTCTCGCCGACCACGTCGCGCACGTCCAGGGCTACCAGCCCCGTGTCTTTCCGTGGGCCGCTCTGGCTGGGCGCATTGGGCACCCTCGACAAAGCCGATTCGACGCTCTCGCGCTGTTGGGGCGTAAGCCCGCCGCTATATTGCTCGAAATACTGCATGCCCATCTTTGCCATCGTGTCGGGCAAAGAGGTCATCACAACTTTTTGCAGCATTCCGCCGACCATCTGCGCAGCCACCGGGTCGGAGCTATCGTGCAGCAGACGGATCGGGGGGCTGTCGCGGCCCGGCCCAAACGAGATGGGATGCGCGCCGAATCCTCTGGGAATAATCAGCGCGGCGGGAGCGTCGCCCTGCTTCACCGCGGCTTCGGCGCCGGCTGCCGTGTAATCCGGCGGAACGGGCCCGCCCTTTTTCGCTTTGGCATGGGTGCTCGCGTCGAGCGAAGGTTCCTGGAGCAGGGCGGCAACCAATCGACCGGAGACCGCGCTGCCATCCTCATCCACCACCAGCACGCTGACCCGCGGCGTGCTGCCGCCGCCCATGCCGCCGAAGATCATGCCAAAGATGCTGAAGAATGCGATCGGCAAAACGAACGACAGAATCAGCGCGCCCTTATCGCGGCGGAGGGCGCGGAATCCGTTGCGGACGATGGCGGCAATCATTGGCGCAGATCCCTTCCGGTGAGTTGCAGGAACACAGATTCGAGGTTCGGGCGGCGCAGCACGACGTCGATTACTTCCAGCCCGTCGCGGATGGCGGCGTCCAGCAGCGGCCCGATATCGGTGGGCTTTTCCACGGCGAAGTGCGCGACCCCTTCATCCACAGTGCCGCCGCGCGCCGCGGCCCAGGCGCTTCCGTTTTCGACGGTGGACGCGAAACGCATCAACACGTCGCTGCGGCTGCCGAACGACTGCGCGACGAGCTCTTCCTGGCGGCCCTCGGCGATCGCGCGGCCATGGTCGATAATGGCGATGGTATCGCACAGGCGCTCGGCTTCTTCCATGTAATGCGTGGTGTAGATCACCGTAGTGCCCTGGTCGCGCAGCTCCGCGACCATCTCGAAGATGCGGTTGCGCGATTGCGGATCGACGCCCACGGTGGGCTCGTCGAGCAGCATGATGCGCGGGCGATGCACCATCCCGGCCGCCATGTTGAGGCGCCGCCGCATGCCGCCGGACAGAGCCTTCACCGTAGCGCCGGCGCGGTCGGCCAGCGCGGCCCACTCGAGACACCACGCGATGCCGTCGTCGAGGGCTTTGCCGCGCAAGCCCTGATAGCGCCCGAAGGCGTCCAGGTTCTCGCGGCAGGTGAGCAGAGGATACAGCGCCAGTTCCTGCGGCACCCAGCCCAACTGGGCGCGCGCTGCCGCCGAGCCGGCCGGTTCGCCGAACACGCGGATGCTGCCGGAATCGAGACGGACGCGTCCGGCGATGCTGCGAATCAGCGTCGATTTACCGGCGCCATTGGGGCCGAGCAGGCCCAGGCAGGCGCGCTCGTGGACCTCCAGGGACACGCCCGAGACGGCCGTCAGGTCGCCGAAGCGCTTGACCACGGCGTCCAGACGCAGGGGGATCGCGGGCATGGGAGAGGCCATGTAAAGATGGTACGCGCGCGCGAGGCAAGATGTTCCGGTGCCCGGCGTGGCGCAGACGATCGTTGTTTGTCGTCTGCGCACCGTGCTCGAACTCGGCAGGCCACGAAAAACGATGGCCTGCCCCACAGCTAATCTGCTGTACAGTTGTTTCTTGGACACTGCATGCCGCACCTGACACCTGCCATCTTCTTTGGCCACGGCAATCCCATGAACGCCGTGTTGCAGAATAGTTACACCGAAGCATGGGGCGCATTGGGGCGCGCGATGCCGCGGCCTAAAGCCATCCTCAGCATTTCGGCGCACTGGTTCGTGCCCGAGACGGGCGTCACCGTCGCGACCGCGCCGCGCACCATACACGACTTCGGCGGTTTTCCGCGGGAGCTCTATCAAGTGCAGTATCCCGCGCCCGGCGATCCCGTCCTGGCGCGGCGGGTGCAAGCGCTGCTGCGGCCGCTGCCCGTCAGGCTGGATGAAAGTTGGGGACTGGATCACGGCACCTGGTCGGTGCTGTGCCATGTCTACCCGCAGGCCGATATCCCGGTGGTGCAACTGAGCATCGACGAGACGCAGCCGGCCAGCTTCCACTACGAGATTGGCGAGCGCCTAGCGCCCCTGCGCGAAGAAGGCGTGCTGATCGTGGGCAGCGGCAACCTGGTACACAACCTCCACGCCTACGCCTGGGGACGGCACATCGTCGAGCCGTTCGACTGGGCCGTAAGGTTTGAGCGGGAGGCGCGCGAGATGATTCTCGCCGGCGAGCACCGGCCGCTGATCGACTACGAACGGCTGGGGCGGGATGCGCTGCTGTCGATTCCCACGCCGGACCACTATTTGCCCCTGCTGTATGTCATCGCATCGCGGCAGTCGGGAGAAGCGGCCGGCTTCCCGGTGGAAGGTGTGGATGGCGGATCGATATCCATGCTCGCGGTGAAGATCGGGTAGCCGCGAAGGGATGCGCGCGGCGCCGTGCCCCAACGCTCCTGGGAGGCGGATCGGTGTTGCATTGGCGCTGCCCGGCGGCTGATCGAGCCTGGGTGTGCGACATAAAAGTGGA
>PMVV01000209.1 GCA_003166475.1 Bryobacterales bacterium
CCGCCCGCCCTCCGCAAGCTACACTGATATCCGATGCCAGAGCCAATCGCAATCGCCGGTGCGGGCCGCATGGGCCAAGCCCTCGGACGTCTGCTGCGCGAGCGCGGCGAATCCATCGCGGCCATAGCCAGCCGCCGTCCGGAGCGCGCCGCCCTCGCGGCCGCCTTCGTGGGTGGCACGGCGCAACCCGCCACCTACGCCGAACTCCCCCAGCACGCCGCGCGCATTCTGATCGCCGTCCCCGATGACGCCATCGGCCCAGTGGCGCGCCTCCTGGCCGACGCGGGTATGCACCACGGAACGGCCCTCCATACCAGCGGCGCGCACGGGCCGGAAGCCCTGGCCCCGCTGGCCGCCGCCGGTGTCGCTTGCGGCACACTGCATCCTTTGCAAACGGTTGCCAATCCCGCCGAAGACGTCCGCGTTCTGCCGGGTGTGGCTTTCGCCATCGACGGCGCGCCCGAGGCCGTCGCTTGGGCCAGGCAACTGGTGGCCCTGCTCGACGGCCTGCCGCTGAATATACCCGGCCCGTCGCGGCCCCTGTATCACGCCGCCGCGGTGATGGCGAGCAACTACCTAACCGCGCTGATCTCGACGGCTGTTATGCTGATGAATGAGGCCGGTGTGGGTGAGGCCGCCGCCCGGCTGGCCCTGGCGCCGCTGGCACATACCAGTGTCGAGAATGCCTTCCGGCTCGGTCCGTCGGCGGCGCTGACCGGACCCATCGCGCGCGGCGATGCCGATACCGTGCGCGGTCATCTGGCGGCGCTGGCGAAAGCTCCAGCGGCGGTGGTCGGCTTGTACCGCGCGGCCGGACTCGCAACTCTGGAAATTGCCCGCCGGCGCGGTCTGGCGGAAGTCGAAGGCGGCGCGATCGAAGAACTCTTGCGCCAAGGAGAGCGTTGTGACTGACACTAAGCGGATCAGGCTGCCCGATCTGGAAGCCAGGAAGCGGCGCGGCGAGAAGATCGCCATGCTCACGGCTTACGACTACACCATGGCTCGCCTGCTCGACCGCGCGGGCATCGACATCCTGCTGGTGGGCGATTCGCTCGGCATGGTTGTGCTCGGCTATGAGACCACCCTGCCCGTGACACTGGACGCCATGGTGCATCACACGCGCGCCGTGAGCCGCGGCGTCCAGCGCGCCTTGGTGGTGGCCGATATGCCCTTCTTGACGTATCAGATTAGCGTGGCGGAAGCGTTGCGCAACGCCGGTCGCTTGATCCAGGAAGGCGGCGCGGCAGCCGTGAAGATCGAAGGCGGCGGCGCGGCCGTGGAAGCCGCGGCCCGCTTGGTGGAAGCCGGGATTCCGGTGATGGGCCACCTGGGACTCCTGCCGCAATCCGTGCACCAGCTCGGCGGATTCCGGCAGCAAGCCCGCGAAGCCGAAGATGCCGATCGGTTGCTGGCCGACGCGCAGGCGCTGCAAGAGGCCGGCGCATTCGCCCTGGTGCTGGAGTCCATTCCCGCCGGCGTGGCGGAAACCGTCACGGCCGATCTGCACATTCCGACCATCGGCATCGGGGCCGGCCCCCATTGCGATGGCCAGGTCTTGGTCAGTTACGACATGCTGGGGCTCTCGCAGGATGCCATACCCTCGTTCGTGCGGCGCTACGCGGACTTGGGCGAGCAGACCGTGGCCGCCGCCAAAGCCTACGCCGAAGACGTGCGCACGGGACGGTTTCCGGCAGCCAGTCCGCGCATCGTGGCGGACCTGTTCGCGGGGGCGAAGTAGCCTTGCGCTTCGTCTGCTCCATCGCGGACTTCCGTGGCTGGCGGGCGCACGCGCGCCGCCCGCTAGGTTTCGTGCCGACCATGGGCGCGCTGCATGAAGGCCATGGCCGGCTCATCGACGAAGCCCGCGCGGCATCGGCCTCCGTCGCGGTCAGCATCTTCGTCAATCCGATTCAGTTCAACCAGAGCGAGGACTTCGCCCGCTATCCGCGGCCGCTCGAAGCGGACCTGGCATTTTGCGCGGAGCGCGGAGTGGACGTGGTGTTCGTGCCGCCTTTGGAGCAGATGTATCCGCAGCCGCAAGCCACCTTCGTGGAAGTGGGAGGCGTGGCGGACCATATGGAAGGCCAATTCCGGCCGGGCCATTTCCGTGGCGTAGCCACGGTGGTGCTGAAACTGTTCCAGATCGTGCAGCCCGACCGCGCATACTTCGGCGAAAAAGACGCCCAGCAGTTGGCCGTGATCCGCCGCATGGTGCAAGATCTGAACCTGACCGTGGAGATCGCCGGCGTACCCACGGTGCGCGAGCCGGACGGCCTGGCGCTCAGCTCGCGCAACCGCCATCTGAACGCCGAGGAAAGGGCCATAGCGCCGAGGCTTTACCAGGCGTTGCGCGCCGCCCAGCAGTCGATCGCAGCCGGAGAAACCGCCGCCGAAGCCGTGAAGCGCGCCGCGCGCGACGTGTTAGCGGCCGAGCCGCGCATGCGAGTGGAGTATCTGGAAATTGCCGGCGATGCGGAAATGCAGCCGGTCGAATCGGTGGCCGCTCCGGTGTGCGTGGCCGCCGCGGTGTGGGTGGGCCGGACGCGCCTGATCGACAACGTCCGCTGCCAGCCGCCCGTTCGTCCTGAGAATTCTGCCGTTCAATCCTAATTGCAACTCAGTTGCTTAAACTGGTTGACCAAGCATGAATATATAGCTATTATATCACTTCGGATGCAACTCAATTGCAACTAGAGAAACCAGTGATTTGACTCAATGCGAATTCGAATTGCGATCTGGATCATCGTACGGATTCCCGCCAGGCGTGCAGCAAGCTGGCCCAATCCGGCGCCGTGCCTTTCATCGCCACCCGCATTCTGCCGCGGGTGGACTCCAGCTCCGCAACGCACTCCATCGGAGCGGCAGCAGACGAGGCCAACAACTCCAGGAATGCCGGCGGCAACCGCTTCTTCAGCCGCGTGTAGTCCATGCGTAGCGCCTTGGTGGTGCAGTGCAGTCCATGCCGTTGCGCCATCTCGGCCGCCGCCACCCAGACCGGCTCAGGCAGCCGGGTTCGCGGCGGGTTCTCTCTTCTCCACGCTTCCAATCGCTGACTCAGTTGTAATAAATCGTCGGGAATCGCTGTCTTCTCACGGGACATGCTTCACGGTACTACTCGCCGCCGCATTCAGTCACGCACTGTTGCCGAAAGCTCACAGCCATTCGCGGCGGAGCGCTAGATCTGTGTCCATCTGTGGCTAAATGCTTTGGCCGTATGCCGGGATAGCGGCTCCGGTGATCTCCGCCCCCGCATCGGAAACCAGGAATGTCGCGATGCCGGCCACGTGCTCCGTCTGCACCCATGTCGAAGGGTCCGCGTCCGGGCTGGACTTGCGGTTGGCCTCCGTATTCATGGTGCCGGGCAGGATCGTGTTCGCGGTGATGCCGGCGTCCGCGTTTTCGAGCGCCGCCGTGCGGATCAGCGCCACCAGGGCAGCCTTCGACGTATTGTATGCGCTCAGATTCGCGGCCGGCTCGACAGCCTGGCGGCTGGAAATCGCCACGATGCGCCCGCGCCCCGCCTGGCGCATCTGCGGAATCACGGCCCGCAAGACGTTGAACGCCGCCCGCAGATTCAGGTTCATCATCAGGTCCCAGGTCTCGTCCCCCGTTTCGTGGATAGGCGCCCCGCCGGCGAATCCGCCCATCACATGTACCAGCGCGTCGATCTTCCGGAAGCGCTGTATGGTGGCGTCCACAAGCTGGCGAGCGGACTCCGCGATAGTCAGATCCGCCGGTATGGCGGCGAAGCGCGGACTGGAAAAATCGGAATCCCGGATGCTCTTCGAAGATCCGGCCACCATCGCGCCCGCGGCCAGAAACGCTTGCGTGACGGCAGTTCCCAGTCCGCCCTTCGCGCCAGTGATCAGGACCACTCGATTGTCGAACTCGCTCATGGCTTCCCTCCCTGTGGAATCGCGTACATCGCGGCGCCCCAGACCCGGCCGTTACCGGCCTCCTGCACGAAGGCGATCAGCCGGGAACCGGCCGGTGATTTGGCGGCGCGAATCGGCAGTTGCTTCGTAAACATCGCATTCCCACTGATGCTTCCAACCTGCTGAATGTCCCGAACGATGGATATGTAATCGAGCTTGCGGCCCCGGTTCTCCCCGCCCAGCACCTCCGAGGTCCCGCGGTCCGCGGCGTGCGCCACATAGATGTTGGCCTTATGGATTGTCCCCTCCGGAAGGGCATCCACCTCGAGCGTTACGGCCGCCTCGCCGGATGCCGCGGCGCGCATGCGGATGCCCACCTTGGGCTCCCCGATGGCGCGCTGGATTGCCGATTCGGCTTTTCGCGCGTCGCTACCGTTGCACTCCGCGCTGCCGTCCACCACCATTTCGGGCGTATAGGGTCCGTCCAGGCCGAAGCGGCGCGTATAAGTTTCCTGGCGGGCGGTGAACGCCGCCGAGGAAAACGGATCCGTCCACCCCTCATGGTTCCAGTAATCCACGTGCTCGCTGAGCACGATGATTTGGGCGCTGGCGACGGGCTGCTCGCGGTCCAGCTTTTCGAGCAGGGCATCGGCCGGCGGGCAACTCGAACAGCCCTCCGAGGTAAACAGTTCCACCAGCACGGGCTGGCGCTGGGCAGTCATGGCGGTTGGCGCGGCCAGAATCGCCACGCCTAAACCGAGCCAGAGCTTTTTCGTGTGCATACCGATCTCCCCCTCAGATCTATTCCAATTCTCGCGCACTTGCAGGCAGGCCCCCAGCCTGCGGCGGCCTCTCAGGCCGCCCGCCGCCATCGCCCGTCTTTATCCCTATCCCGTTGTGGCTATAAGGCTAGCCGTTCGCCCCCCAGTATTCGCCATACGACCTTTGAAATACGCAGTTTAACCCCAGTGGGTCGTCGATCCCGAAGCCGCTTCCTACAATAGCGAACATGGCGGATTTTAAGGTAATACAACCCGAAACTACATATTCGGGATCGCGCATCGAGCCCTTGCGCAAGGGACTTCCTAAGACGACGCAATCGCTGTGCCCGGAATGTACCCAGCTTCTGCCGGCCGACATCTTCGAGGAAGACGGCCGCGTGATCATGCAGAAGTCGTGTCCCACCCATGGCGAATTCCGCGACATCGTGTTCTCGGACGTGCGGCTTTACCTAAAGATGGAGGAGTGGACTTTCGGCGACAGCCGGGGCTTGTCGAATCCCCCGGTCTCCACCGCCACGCGCTGCCCGGACGATTGCGGCCTCTGCAACATGCACACCAGCCACACCGGCTTGGCCAACATCGACCTGACCAACCGCTGCAACCTGACGTGCCCGGTGTGTTTCGCCAACGCCAACGCCGCGGGCTACGTCTATGAACCCAATTTCGAACAGATCCGCGGCATGTTGCAGTCGCTGCGCGATGAAAAGCCGGTGGCGGGCCGCATCGTGCAGTTCTCCGGCGGCGAGCCGACCATCTATCCGCGCTTCTTCGATGTGCTGCGCATGGCGCGCGACATGGGCTTTTCGCACCTGCAGATAGCCACCAACGGGCTGAAGTTCACCGATCTGGAATTCGCCCAGCAGGCCAAGGAGGCCGGCTTGCACACGCTCTACCTGCAGTTCGACGGCGTGTGCGACGATGTCTACCGGCGCACCCGCGGCCGCTCGCTGTGGGAGCAGAAGCTGCAGGCCATCGAAAACGTGCGCAAGGCGAATCTGAAGATCGTCTTCGTGCCCACCATCGTCAAAGGCCTGAACGATCACCAGATCGGCGACATCATCCGCCTGGCGCTGGAGAATATCGAGTGTACCAGCGGCATCAGCTTCCAGCCGGTGGCCTTCACCGGGCGCATCGCGCGGCGGGACCTGGAAAACAAGCGCTTCACCTTGTCCGATTTCGCGCACGCGGTTAAGGTGCAGACCGGCATTTGCGATCCTTACGAAGACTGGTTCCCGCTGGCCTGCGTCTCGCCGTTTTCGAAACTCCTGAGTGCCATGCGGGGCGAACAAACCACGACGCTGACCTGTCATCCGCATTGCTCCCTGGGCACCTACTTGTTCGTGGACCAGAACCGGCACGCCGTGCCGGTCACGCAATTCGTGGATGTGGGTCCCATGCTGCAGGCCATGGACACGCTGGCCCGCAAGACGGAATCGCGCCGTGTCAAGCTCTTCTCCAAGTTCGAGAGTTGGAACATCCTGCGCAAGTTCTTCCACGCCGACAAGGCTCCGGAAGGGCTGACCTTCCAGAAGTTCCTGCAGACGCTGCAGGGCATGACCGACAAACGCTACGGCCGCGGCAAGCTGGAGAAGCAGGGCTTCACTTACCGCACGCTCATGGTCGCCGGCATGCACTTCATGGACTCCTATAACTACGATGTCGAGCGCGTCAAGCGCTGCGTGATTCACTATGCCGCGCCCAACGGGCTGATCTATCCGTTCTGCGCGTATAACTCCGGGCCGGTGTACCGCGAGAAGATCGAGCGGCAATTCGCCGTCCCACTGGAGGAGCCGGCGGAAACAGCGGAAACTGTTTGCTCTTGAGCCTTGATGGGTAATTGTGGGGCGGTCCCCCTGGACCGCTGCCGACGCCCTCGTCGGCTGTAGCTGCTGTCCAAGGCTTGACTGTTCGAGCAAAAGAGCGGGTCCAGGGGGGCTGCCACAGTATATGCAGACTTGTTGACAGCCTGCGCGGATCTGCCATGAAGGTCCTCATCGTCGGCCGGGGTGTGGTTGGAACCGTCTATGGCTGGGCCTTGTCCCAGGCAGGCATCGACGTCACTCACGTCGTGCGCCAGGAGGGGCTTGCCGCGACCGGCACCCTGGACCTGCTGGACTTGCGGCCCGGGCACCCGAAGCACGCCCGCGTGACCTACACTCCCAAGACCGTCCGGCAGATCGCGCCTTCCGACGGCTTTGACCTCGTAATTGTCGCGACCAAGCACTACCAGGCGGTCGAGGCTATCCGCCAATACCTGCCCGATGCGCCGCGCGCCACTTTTCTATTATTCACCGCCAATTGGGATGGAACCCAGGAGATCGACGGTCTTCTGGCGCGATCGTCGCTCCTGTGGGGTTATGCCGCCGCCAGTGGCGGCCCTGACGATCGGGGCGTCCTCATCGTAACCGTGGCCCCCACGGTGCGCTTCGGCATGTTGGAAGGCTCCGATCCCGATAAGTTCAAGGCCGTGACCGAATTGTTCCAGCGGGCCGGGTTCACCTTGGACATCAAAACCAATATCGTCGAATGGCTTTGGGTACACCATGCCATCAATGCGGGCGGAATAGGAATCGCCCTGTGGGCGGGTGGCATCGCCGAAGCAACCCGGAGTCTCAAGACCATGCGGCTGGGGGTATGGGCCATTCGGGAAGCGCTAGATGTGGTAGCCGCCCGCGGCGTCGACGTGAAGTGCTATCCCGACGCCAAAGGTGTCTTGAACATCCCTCCCTGGCTCGCTGGCCTGCCTATCTTCTGTGCCGTTCGGTTTACAGAAAAGGGCCGGCGCCTTCTCCTGGGGAGTCACTTCGCCCACAGCCCGGACGAGATGAAACGCTATTACTTCGATGTACTCCACACCGGAGAAAACCTGGGAGTAGCCATGCCCCACTTACGCAAGCTTCGCGAAAGGATCGAACGTTATCCGGCAAACCCAGAATAGAACAGATTCTTGTGGGGCAGGTTGTCAACGCAATGCC
>PMVV01000241.1 GCA_003166475.1 Bryobacterales bacterium
CGGCCGTAGGCCGGCAGGGCGTCGGCGTCTTCAACGGAGCGGCTTCTGTCAGTCAGACATCCCAGAACGTTAAGCACCCCGTCGTAGCGGTGGCTGGCGGCGCATCATGCGCAACGCATCGAGGCTGGGATAATCGCGGTCATGCGAATCTCGGTAGCGGCGACCGAATAGTAGAAGAGAAACCGGCCCGCCACGAAGTAATGGTATCCTCGCATGAGGCCCCGGCGTCGCACCGGATACATTCGCGGGAAGTCGGAGATGAGTTCAATCGATTGCGCGGCGCGCCGCCGCACATCCTGCGGAAGCTCGGCAAACACTTCCGGAACCCCATCCGCAAAGAGTACGATCACAGATTGTTGCGCCGCTTGACCTCGTCCCAGCTTGTGAAACGCCCTTCGCGGAAGCCGCGCTCGCCACGCTCCTTCTGGGCGAGCAACGAGTCCCGGTGAGCTTCCTCGCACTCTTCGGCGAAGGCTTCCACGCTTTGGTGGGCCTGCAAGAGGTCGGCTAAGGCCCCACCCAAGTCACCGTGATAGTTCTGAGCGATCCCCGAAAGAATGCGGTCGCTCTCTTCGTCAAGATCGATCTGCCGGCGGATCATGAAGCCAGCTTAGCACAGCGGTATTGGTTGAATAAGGTCGCCGCCATCGCTACAACAAAGCCCACCCCGCGTGTTTTATCCACAAACAATCCAATGCAAGTGTCTCGCAAATGTAACAAAACACGCGCCAACAATCTTGAGGAAAACTGGTGCCCAGCCACAAAATTCATTTGACTGTAATGGATGTTTGGAGCGAACATAGCACTTGGTTCCAAGAGGTACGAGGAACAGCGAGCCGAACGGAAGCGAGGCGAGCCTGGAACGTTGATCCGCAGCCGTAACTATTCCAATAGAGCAGGCGGCGGGGAGCGAAGGGCAATCGGACGCATTCGGGAGGTGAGCCTCTCGGTCAGTGGCCGGGTTAATACTTTGATCCGGAGGGGCACAAAAAGCCCTCAAGGGGAGTGGAGATCCGGGGGCTGATCGAGATTGCGGAACTGGAGTCCAAGAAACGGGTTTGCGGTGGCGATCTCGCCCGAACCGGGGCTAACCGGGGGGAGCGAAGGAGCCGTAAGCCGAACGGGCTTGGCGAAGGTTCAGCAACGCATCGAAGCGGCAGGCCGGGAACTTCGATCCCGGAACGGCGGTCTGGAAACGGGCAGTCGTTACGGTGGAGCGAAAGGCCGTTGCGAGATGCTGGTTCCAGCCGGGGCGCACGCGGGCGACCTCCAAGGCGTTAATCCGTCGTTCCCAAAAGGGGCGGCGGGGAGCCGGGGAGTTATCGCCGGTCATCCGGTTGCAAAGCTCTGAGCCGTGCATGCCGGCGTCGGGTTTAGGCTGAGCTTCGGATCACTTGGAACCAATTTTTTTTGCTGCACATCTTTCCGCCCATTGAAACAACTCTTGCACCGGTTCGCCACGTGCGATTTGGGCCGTGAGGTGCGCCCAGCCTGATCGGCAACTTCATGAACGAGCCGGGCCAATACTGCTGTTCGGTCCAGCCGTTGAGATCCATGCGCAAGCACTTCGGACAGCGGCTGTGAGTGATGACGGCAAGGTACCAGGTCCGCGCCACGAATCGCGTCCCGCAATCGCCGCAACGCAGCGGGGAAATCCGGCTCGCGCGCAGGTAACGGCTGCCGCAGTCCGGGCAACTGACCGTCATCGCCGCACGGCATGCGCATCCTTCGAGCAGGCGACGTAAGCGTCGACATAAGCGGCGAAGGCAGTCTGCAAAGCCGCGCAGGCCGGGCCGGAATGGCGAATAGCGCGGCCCTCGATTTCGACCACAGGCAGCAGGTTGCGGGTCGTCGAAGTAATGAAGACCTCGTCGGCGCGCTCCAGGTCCGCGGGCGCCAGCGCCCGCTCTTCAATGCGGTACCCCGGCACGTGGATCTCGTGCAGCAGCAGCTCGCGCGTCACGCCCGGCAGGCAACCAGAGCTGAGCGGCGGAGTCCACACCCGGTCGCCTTCGGCCGCGAACAGATTCGCCGAAGTACACTCGGCAACCTCGCCGCGTTCGTTCAACAGGATGGTTTCGTCGAAACCGCGGATCTGCGCCTTTTCCAGCCAGGTCAGGTTCATGGCCCAAGACAGGATCTTGGCGCCCGCGAACTCGCCCGCCGCATAGCGCGCGTGCGGCGTGTAGCAGAGCCGCACCCCGCTGCCCCATTCCTTGGTGGCTGAGGTGAGCGCGATCAGGTCGCTCGAGCGGCCCACGCCCGGCCCTTCCCACATCCCGCCGGTATTGCGGACCACTACCACGCGCAGAGTGGCGTCGAACGCCTGGTTGGCCTCCACCAATTCGAGCAGCTTCCGGCGGACCAGTTCCGGGTCGGGCGGCAGAGGCACGCGCAACGCGGCCGCGTCCTTGCGCATGCGGGCCCAATGGCGCTCGAAGGCAAAAAGCACGCCGCCGGCCACGCGGAGGGTGCTGAAGACGCCCCAGCCCGAGAGCAGCCCTACCTGTCCTGGCGCGAGCAGCTTATCGGAGGCATCCCGGATTTCTTCATTGTGGAGAACGAAACGGTGCACAGGACTTCATTCTAACGCTCTGCTGCCTGTGCCTGAATTCATCGCATTCACGGTTGGGACAAGGGCGTGGAACTTGACTGCGAGATCCAGATAGTCACTCCCGCCTGGCTGGGGACGCCGTTCTCCACAAGCTCTACCATGGCTTGGCCAGGTGGCTGGAGCCCAAGGGGCGGCACTGTCGCCCGCACCGCCAGCACATCCGCCGGATACCCAGGCGCCTGACCCACACTGAACTGAACCGACGAGACCTGGTTGTAGGCAATGAATGCGGTGAGGGGGAGAGCGGGATTCGCGGGCGTAGTGCGATCGAGCACGCCATCCACTCCCGGAGGCACGGTCTGGCCCGCACCAGTCGCGTAGAATGTGACCACCGAACCCACCGGCGCCGGAGAACTCTGTGAATTCGGCGTGCCGTCCTGGTTGAAAGCCAACGCCTGGCCCGTCCCCGTGCCGTTCACCGTGAAGATGCCCAGTGCGGCGGGCGCCACCGGAACCAGGACCGTATTCGAACTTTGGCCTCCCGACTCGATGTGCACCACGGCGTAGCTCTGCCCGGCGAGAGCATAGGGCACGATCGCCATGGGTGCGCCGGAACCGGGGATCATGGTAGCGGCCACGTCGTTGAAGAAAACCTGCGCGCCCGCCGCGAAGCCCGCGCCAACGATGGTAACCAGTTCGCCCGGCGACGCCGTAACGGGCAACTGGCTCCCCAGGTTGCGCAGCGCATCCAGGCGCAATTCGGGAATGCCCGAGGTATCGTATTTGGCCACCCAGACATTCTGGGAGGCGCCCGGCTGGGCGTAGATTTGTGGGCCATCGACAACCATTTGCGGTGTGTATGTGTTGCCGCAGAAGACCGGGTTGCCGGACGGATCGAGCGCCAGGCCGCTGACCTGGAAGTAGCTGCTATCTCCCACATAGGTGGAGAAATGCAGACCGGAGGAACTGTCCAACTCGGCGAGGAAGCCGGTCACTGGGGCGAATGCCTCCTGCACCGGGCTGCGCAGCGGAAAACCCTGCGACATGGTATTGCCGGCCACGTAGATGTTGCCCGCGGAATCCACCGCAACGCCCTGGGCGCTGTCGTTTTGCTCGCCGGCCAGCGTCTGGTTACCGGTGTTGAAGACCGCCAGCCCGTCAGCATTGAACTTACTCACATAAGCGTGCTGCGCACCGGTCTGCCCCGCGACGTAAGCGTTCCCTTGCGAGTCGAGCGCGATGGCTTTACCGATGTAGGTGCCGTGACCCCAAGGGTCGGTCGGCTCGGAGTATACCAGGCCGCTTCCGGAGGCGTTGAACTTCAACAGGAAATGGGCGCCGGTGATATAAGCATTGCCGGACGCGTCGACGGCGATTGCGTTCCCAACTGGTCTGGGAACCATCGTGCAACATTGCGGCTGGTTGGCATATGTGGCATACGACAGTGCGCCCGAGGCGTTTAATTTCAGGACAAAGGCGTCGTAACCGAACAAGTGAAAGAAGAACGATGGCTGGCCCGCGGGCGGAGTCGCGAAGTAAGCGCCCGGAGTGACCGGCAGATCTCCACCGGTAGTGCCTGTAATGTAAGCGTTGCCGTCCGCATCCACCGCGATCCCCGCCGATTGAGTCATGTTGTCAGTCACTATCCCGGAGTAACCCAGGGCGCCGCCGCCGGGGTTCAGTCTCAGCATGAACACGCCGGCTACGGAGGCGTTGGGGGCCCCTTGCGTAGTCGGGAAATCCGGGGAGGACGTGGTCCCCGTCACGTAGGCGTTGCCCAGTCGATCCACCGCGATGCCGTTGGCCTGCTCGTAGTCCGAGCCGCCGATATAAGTCGAATACAGGATGTTCTGCCCGGTGGAATCCAGCTTGGTGACAAACGCCTTGGTGGCAAAACTCGCGCCGGCGTACATCCTTTCGTCGGGCGCGATGGCAAACGTGCTCAGACCGCTGGGACCGAAGCGAGCCCAGGTTGCGCCGCCGTCGGGGGTCTTGTAAATGCCGCCTTGCGCCGCGGCGTAGAAGGTGTTCGGAACCACGGGATCGGCGGCTAGCGGGTCTGCTTGGGCCTGCAGGGCAGTCGCGGACCAGGTTTGTCCCCCATCGGTGCTTTTGTAAACGGCGTCGTCGTCGCCGGCCAAAAGGGTCCCCGGGTGGAAGGGATCGATCACCAGGATGAGGGCGAAATCATTGGTGCTCTGCGGTCCAAGCATGGTCCACGTATTGCCGCCGTCAGTGCTCTTATAGATCGCCGCGCCGGCGGTAGCGTTTGCAAAGGTGCATGCATACACGGTCCCAGCGTGGTTGGGATCGAATGTCAGAGAGAAAAAGGCGAAGCTGCTGGGGACCCACGTCGCGCCGCCATCGGTAGAGCGAAATGCCGGGCTCTGGAGTCCTCCAGCGGCGTTCAGGGCGAAAAGATGCGAGGACTGGGTGGGATCGACGTACAACTGGGTGATTAGCGCGGTACTTTGCGCACCGTTGAGCCCATTGTCGATGGCTGTCCAATCGGCGCCGCCATCGTTAGTCTTGTAAACTCCCAGGCCGGGGCCGTTCTCTCGGTAAGCGGCCACGTAAACGGTGGCAACGTTGGACGGGTCAATTGCCATTGCGGTGATTGTGGAGCCGGCCGGCAGCCCTAACGAGAGCAGCGTGGCGTGCGCGCCGGCGTCGGTGGTTTTGAACAGACCTTGGGTGGTCAGGATGTAGGCGATGGCGGAGTTGGATGGCTCCACGGCAATCTCGGTGACAGAGGCCCCCACGCTCGCGAGCGGGGTGAAAGGACCGCCCGCATCGGAACGGTATAGAGTGACGGCGGGGCCCTTCAGGGCGTTCTTCACCGGGAAATCCGCCGAGCCGGTCTGGCCCGCGATGTAAGTATTGCCCTGGCTGTCCGTGGCGATGGCGTTGACTTGGTCGCCGCCGCTGCCGGTGCCCACTGGCACGGCATAGACTAATTCCGGATCGATCAGCAGCGCACGGCGGCGGTCGTAGCGCGGGACTTCCACCGCCACCTGGCCGTCGCCGGCGATCCGGTAATGGCCGTCGACGATCTCGCGGCGTCCGTTGCGTTCCTGATATATCAGCGGCTTCTTCTGGCGCAGTTCGCCGGCGGCGGTGTCCAGGACTAAGTCGCCCTGTTCGTCCACACGCACTCTCTGCGCGCCGGTGAATCTTAGTGCTATGCGCGAGGCATCCGCACCCGGCGCCAGAGCGAAATCGTATTCCAGGCGGCCCCCGGTTCCGTGATAAACGATATCCACGCCGGGATAGAGATTCCGGCCGCGAACCCGCGCGTAGGTCGGAATCCCGCGCAGCCAATGGCCTCGATCGTTGCCCAGCAGGTAGTTGACCACGCCAGGCTGCCGGTCGAGGCCTTCCAGCACAGCGGGCCGGCTGTTCACGAACTGAAGCCGAACCTGGGCGCTCCCGGCGCGGATGGCCGTTTCATTGGCCGAGATCGCCACACTGTACCCGCGGGCGCGGGCCATAAACTGGGAATTGGGTTCCATCTGCCCGGAGTTCTGTTCGAAGACTAACCGGTCAGGCATCATCGGGAGTGGGCCGGCTGCCTGCGCAATACAAACGATAAATGCGGCGCACAACCAACGCATAGGCACCTCAGTTACCACGTTACTACCACGACCAACCAAGTGTCCGCATTTCCCGCGACGAAGGGTACTATTGAGCCTCGCAGGCAGGGCAGGCTCCCATCCGGGGTGCCCTCTGAGGCCGGCCCTCCCCAGAAACCTCCGCTTGCTGAATTAGTATGCAGTGCCTTTGCCCACATACTGCTGTCGGTGTTTGATTTGATGGACCTGTAGTACAGACATGCCAGGTTGCGGGCCACAACGGCGATCGCTCTAATAGGCGCCTCGAGTCGGGTGCACGCGACGGAAGTGCGCCCCCAGACAGCTTTGGCTCCGCCAGAAACCGACGGCACTTGAGGTTGGCACAATGGAATTGAACTCGGAAAGCTAAAGTCGTCGCTTCACTGATGTTCCATACCCGTGCCTGAACGTGGCTCCTGTCTTCATCCGATTCCTTACATGCGGGTTATCCCCCTCGTCGGGACATTCATCACGCCGTGCATCTCGTTGGACTGCTCCGCATGGCAGTTACGGCAGAATTGCGCCGCCGCATTCCCATTGCTCGACCCGTCGGGGGTGTAAGGCCCCCGGACAAAGAAGGAAGTCTTCCAGGTTGCCTGCACGCCGCCAATCTTGCCGGACCACGCGGTCTGACTGTGCTCATCGTGACAGGTCGTGCAGGTAACCGTGGGTACGCCGCCGCTCGACGTTGCCAGCGCGACAGTAAAGCCATAGTTCCGCGCAAACTGGCTGCTGTATTGGCCGGTCATGGAGACTTCGCCCTTACTCGAGACCGCGCAGTCCCAGTTGTGGCCGCCGCCGCAGGCGAATTTCGCCTCGGGCCCCACTGGGTGATCGTTGCCGTAGTTGCCGGGTCCGGAGCCGTCATTGCCAAGCAAGGTGGGAGCGTGTCCGCCCACAACCGGCAGCGTCTCCACGCTCATTCCTCTCATCAATCCAACCTTCGCCACGTTACCGTCATGGCAACTCAGACACGCGACAATGGCAAAGGTCGCGTCCGACGAACTGCTGGAGCTGCCGACAGTCGCGGGAATCGAGACCACCGCGCGCTTGCTGACGTCTCCAAAGGCCATAGTCTGGCCGTAGAGCGGGGTCAGACTCTGTCCCCAAAGCGCCTCGCTGCCGCCCCCCCTACTGTTCCCGTTTCCGGCGGCGGCGCTGTGTGGCGTATGGCATGCGACGCACCCACGCCCATAGCAGTTGTGTACGCCCAGCACGTCGCTTTGTGCCCAGGCAGTCATGCTTAGTAAAGTAGCGATAGCCCACAGCAGAGCCGGTCTCTTCACGCGATAGCCCTCCGAACGGCGAGGGCCGTTCAAAGGTTCTTATCGGCCAAAGTCCGGCTGTCTTGCTTCAATCACCTGTCCATCAAGGCTCGCGCTTCCAAACCTGCGAGCGGCCCAACAGCGAGAAGCCGATGAACCCCCGCACGGAAAGCTGGCTGCCGTGCTCCTCGACGCGCAGCTTGCAGCGATAAACCTTTCCGTTGTCGGGGTCCAGGATGTCGCCGCCGCTGTATTCGTCGCCGTGCAGCGTCAGCCCGCGCATGATCACCATGCCAATGATGGGTTGCCCTTTGCGCTCGTCCTTGCAATCGTCGCAGACCTTCTTGGCGTCCGGCTGCAGTGTGGCTTCGATCTTGCCATATAGCTTGTCCTTTTCCCGATAAACCTGGACGATCGCCTTTGGTTTTCCAGTCTTGTCGTCAACTGTTTTCCAACGCCCGATGGGTGTTAGCACGTCGGCGCCGGTCCCGCACACCGCGAGCGCGGCCAATAACAAGGCGGCGCCCGCACCTACAATCTTCCGCATAACCGGAGTATGCCCTTTTTCGCCGCCGGCGGCAAGGGGTACCAGCTGGTCACTCGATAACGATCGCCGGAGGCTCCCCGCGCGTGTCGGCGTCTTCCACTTCCGTCCGGATGGTGCGCTGTTCGCCCGGCATTAGCGCGATGTAATTGTCGCTATAGATCGCCGGCAGAATGCGGTCCCCGCTCTTCTCCCGCACCGCCTTCAGCTTCACCATCAGTACGGGCGTCTTCGCGGGATTGCGCACGGTAGTGGTCAACATCCAGCGGCCCGCTTGCCGCTTAGCGTCCGTGACCGCTTCGAGCTTCACCTTCGGCAGTTCGCGCAGCGCCCGGTAATTGTATTCCTCCAGGCCGCGCCAATAGAAGTTTTCGGAAACAGTTTCGCCGCCGCGCGTCAGCTTCAGCCGGATGAAATGCACCGGAGTCAGTCCGTCGGGATACTCGATATGGATAGGCGCGGCCACGCTGTCCTCGCTACTATCCACCGGCGCCGACCGCTCCCATTTCACCACGCCATCCATGTTCAACAGTTGGACACCCGCTGTAAGTCCGCGCGCATCGCCGCCGCTGTAGTTCACCACTTCAACATTGTCCGTCAGCGGGTTCCATTGAATGTGCAACGGCTCGCAAGCCTTCTTCGCGCCGAAGTAAGCGGCGGTCGGCTCCAGGTAGTAGTCGTAAGTCTGCCAGACGAACGTCGGCCACGTGGGGTGGCTCATCCAGATCAACAAACCCATGCGCTTGGCGCCCTGCGCTTCGTACATGGCGCGATAGCCTTCGTAATTGACGTATTGCGCCAGCCGCACCCAGTCCGCCGCATTGTCCGCGCCGCCATAGCTCTTGTCGATCTGGCCGCGGAACGATTCGCCGCCCTGCGCGCCATGCAGCGAGAAATCGTGCAAACCCCACATGCGCCCCTGCGGCCACATGGCCGATTCGGGCATCATGGCGCGCAGGCTGTCCATGCTCACGATGTTCGGCATACCCAGCTCGCTATGCAGCTTGGGCGTGGCGCGCTGGCTGAAATAGAACTTCAGCGGCATGGCGCGGTAGGGTCCGTGTCCGCTCACCGTGTCGTCCGCCGAACTGGGAATATAGTGCAGCCCCGGATGCAATTCAGCCAGCGCCTGCCGCATGCCTGCGTCCAGCGGCTTGGGCGGCTGGCCTTCGTTGCGCCCGCAGTAGAGCCCGATCGAAGGATGGCTGCGGATGCGCAGCACCGTGTCCCTCACGTTGCGCATGAACAGACCGTTATCGTCCGGGTCGGGGCCGTCGTACGGATTGGCCAGCCAGAAGTCCTGCCACACCACGATGCCGTGCCGGTCGCAAGCCTCATAGAATGCGTCTTCGCCGATCTGGCCCACCCAGTTGCGGATCATGGTGAAGTGCATGTCGCGGTGGTAGCGCACCGCCGCATCGTATTCGCGCGCGCGATAGCGCAGCATCGATTCGCCGAAGCCCCAGTTGCCCCCGCGCGCCACGAAGCGCCGCCCATTGATCCACAGCCGCAGCGCTCCGCCCTCCTCGCTGTAGGTGAATTGCCGCACACCCGACTGGAACGATTTTTCGTCCGAAACGCCGCGCCGCTCTGATTCGAATTTCAACTCGACCGGGTACAGGCTCGCTTCGCCGTAGCCCACCGGCCACCACAGCTTCGGGTTGTGCAGCCGCAGCGCCGGGTTCGTGGCGGGATCGAGTTTCACGACCTTCGTTTCGGACGCCGCCAGCCGCACCGGCGTCTCAAACGCGACGTCGCCGAAGCGCCCGCGCAGCGTGCCGGCGACCGGCGTGGCGTCGTGGTTCTGCAATGTAACCTCCACGCTCACGTCCGCGGTAGAAGTATCGGGCAGCGGCAGCGTCGTGCTGACAAACGGATTCTCGATCGTCACGGCCCCCGTCGTGGTCAGATACACGCTGCTCCAGATGCCCGTGTTGCGCCCGCGGATCGTCGGGATCCAGTCCTATCCCACCGAAGCGTGGTAGGTCGGATTGTCCAGGCCCACCGCGCCGCCGTTTGTATCCGGGCTGTGCCAGTTCTTCTCGCGCACGCTGCCCGGTGTCGCGTTTTTGATGATGCGCACGGCCAAGGCATTCTTCCCGCCGGCGCGTACGCGGCCGGTGATGTCGAAACGCCCGCGCATGAATCCGCCTTCGATGCGCCCCAGCTTCGCGCCGTTCAAGTAAATGTCGGCCTTCCAGTTGATCCCGTCGAAATTCAGCCAGACGTGTTTTTCGTTGGCCGCCGCGGGCGCGATGAACTCGTTGCGGTACCAGAAATC
>PMVV01000238.1 GCA_003166475.1 Bryobacterales bacterium
GCGCGGGGCTTGAGCCCCGCCTCCATTTCGCGATAGTAGAAGACCAGATCCAGTTTGGGCGGCGCGTGTCCCATGGCGCGCAGAAATCCGGACACCTGCCCCCGATGGTGAGTCCCGTGATTCACTACGTGCAACACGAGCAGACCGAGCTGCTGCCGGAAGGGATTGCCACGCATATCGGCGTATGATACTTCTGCCTGTGCAGCCTCGTCCGTCAGTCCGTCAGCCCACTCCTTCCACCTTTGGTACAACGCGGGCCAATCGTTCTGGAGCACAGTGAGCCGATAGTCGCCATCTGTCGGATATGCATTGGCAGGCTCTCCCTTCAACCGGGGCAGCCACAGCCGGTCCGCCACAAACACGTGTACCAGCGTGCCCAACACGCTCTTATCCGCAGTTCCGAAATCGCGTGTCAGTTCCTCTGGTGTAAGTTGGCCGGTGGCTTCCACCAGCATCCCGCTCGCCCAGGCCGTGTAACCGATATGAGAACGCAGCGCCTCCGCCGATAAGAACATATCACCCTCCTCAGAAGTGTTCCTTCAAATCCGTAAATCGCTCCAGCACCAGCAGCCGGCCCTGGCCCGGCCGGATATCCTGCCGCTCCAGCGTCCACGTATGGGCGTGCGGAATGAAGACCGCATTCAGACCCGCTTCCAAAGCCGGATTGATATCCGACTTCGCGCTGTTGCCGGTCATCCACGCGAGGCTGGGATCGATGCCGCGCTGCTCGACCAGCGTTCGGTACGCAGCCACATCCTTCTCCTTCACAATGGCCGTGTGGCCGAAGTAAGTCCCCAGGCCCGAGCGGTCGATCTTCAGCTTCTGCTCGTCGGGATGGCCCTTGGTGAACAGCGTCAGATCGTGCCGCGCAGCCAGGTATTCCAGGGTCTCCGGGACGCCCGCGATCACCTCCATGGGGCAATCCAGAATCCGCTCGGCAAACGACATCACCGTGTCCAGATCCTCCTCGCCCACATCGCGCTCGGCGAGATGCTGGTAGCACTGCCGCAAGTTGCGCCCGAAGTTCAACGAGCCGTAACCGTGGATCTTGGCGTTGGCCAGTTCGATCTCATCCAGCACATCGCGGATCTCCGGCGCGCTCAGCGTGGAGTGATCCAGATACTCCACAAACTCGTCGAACGCCCGCTCGAAGTAGATATTGTTCTCCCACAGCGTGTCGTCGGCGTCGATGATCAGGTATTGACGGGTCATTTCGCCCCCTTGGGCGCTAAGCGGAACGGGATCTCGATCAATGCGTCGACATCCACGGGCTGGCCGTCGCGCAGCGCGGGCTCGAACTGCCATTTTTGCATAGCCTCTGCGGCGCTCCGGTCCAGACGGTCGTCCAGGTGCCGCAAGAGGCTCACCGAGTCCACGCGGCCGTCTTTGCGAATCACCGCAACCAGGCGCACCTTCCCCTCCACGCGATCCGCCATCGCCGCGGGAAAGTACTTGGGGTCCACGATGTGCCGGGGAACCGGCGCACTCAACTGGCCGCCCGTTGCGGATTCCTCCCGGCGCTCCGCGAACCAGATCAGGCAGCTTCCGGAATAGCTGGTGATGTTGGGCATCTGCACGGACATGGCGTACGTGTCGCGCCCATGCCACAACGCCTCGGGCGCGGATGAGACGCGAGTCGCCGGAAGATGCGGTCCGGCGATCGGCGTGGCAGGCAAGCTGCTGCGCAACGCCGCGCGCAAGTTGGCCGCCTGGGTCGCCGTTGTGCGCGCCATCGCCGCGGGCTTGGCATCCGCAGCCTCGCTGCGGATGAGCAAGCCAGGCACAGTCAGAGATGCTCCATCCGCCGTTGCGTCCGTTCCGCCCGTGCGGCGCGGTTGCGGGGCGGCTGAAAACTCGGCGTTGCGCGTGCCTTCCGGCGCTGGCGCGGGCGCATTCGCATTGGGGTTCAGCCCCACGATTGCCATGCTGACAGCGGCAGGGGATACGGGCTCAGGCACCGCCGGAGGCTCTGGCAGAACAGGCCCGAAGGGGCTGGGCCTGGCCACGCGGCTGCGCAGAATCGGCGGATCCGCCATCGCGGCATTCGCGGCTGCGGAGACCGCCGGCGCCTCCGGTAGCGCGGGCGCCGGTTTGTCCACCGGATGGCCGGCCGGCGGCGCAACGAACTTGCGTGGCGGCGCTTTCGCCGGTCGCATGCCGGGCAGGCTGGCCGCGCCCTTCACGTTCCGCTCCGAACGGATCTCCGGGGGCGCTGCCAGCACGGGCGCATCGGCGGTGGGCGCAGGCGCTTCCGGAGGCGGCACAAACAGCTTTGGCTTAGGCGGCGGCTCCGCATGCGGCGCACGAATCGCCAGCACGTTCGGCGACCGCAGGTCCGTGTGCAATTCCAGTTTGGGCGCAGGTTGCCAGACGAATTGCCGGGCGGGCCGCGCCTGCGCCGAATGGGCCACGATCTCCTGGGTTGCGAGCTTCACTTTCGCGCGCGGCGGCTTCGCGGGTCTGCGTGCCCTGGCGGGAGAAACATCCGGCAGCTTCTCGCGAAAGTCGTACCATACCAGCTTGCTTGCATGGGGCGCGATCGTTTGCGCGTATAACGGCTGCGGCTTTTCGCGCACTGGCCCGGAGGCCACCCATGCCAGGATGAGTCCGTGGGTCGCCAGCGAAACCGCGAAAGTCGCCAGTCTGGGTCGCGCCAACATGCTCTCTTAAATGCCGGGCGGCTTGCCGCCGAATCCGTTTCCAGGAGCCACGTGCCGCACGTGCGCGATGTGCCGCTGGCGCGGGACGTACTGCGCGAGGAACTCGCTCAACTCCCGCAAACGCAGCGCTTCCGACCGCGTGCGCAACAACGCATTCAGAAAATCCAGGTCCGGCAGCCCCTGCGCCAGTTGAAAGCTGAGCTGTGGGTCGTCCAGGTTCGGCTCGGGCGTAGGCGGGCGCAGGACGCCCGATTCCAGCAGGCTCTTGTATTGCGTCAAAGCCGCATGCTGCGCTTCGAGCGGCATGGGCTCGTCGACGTCATCGTCGTCGAAAAACTGCACCTCGCCGCGCAGATAGTCCTTCTCTTCATCGAGCATGACTACCTCGAAGCGCCGCCGGCCGCATGCCATGATATCCAGCCTACCGTCCGGGTAATTCTTCAGCACCTTCTCTACGATGACCGTACAGCCGGCATTGACGATGCCATCGTCTTTCGCCAGCACGATGCCGAACTCGGAATTGTCCCGCAGCGCATTGCCGACCATTTCCTTGTAGCGATCCTCGAAAATGTGCAGCGGCAAATGGATTCGCGGGAAGACTACTGCATGCAGCGGGAAGAGCGGGAGCAGCCGCGTGGACATGCTACCATTATTGCGTCTCAAGCCGGTTCCGGCAATCGTACGAAATGCATATAGACGGGAAAGTGGTCCTCATCACCGGAGCTTCCGAGGGCATCGGCGCGGCTTGCGCGGCGGCCTTCCGGAAGCGCGGCGCGCGGCTGTCGCTGATCGCGCGCTCCCCGGAAAAGCTGCGGGCCGCGGGCGGGGACGGCGCGCTCGTTACGGCCGGCGATGTCACTGTGCCCGAGGTCCGCCAGGCCGCTGTGTCGGCCACGCTGGATCGATTCGGCGCCATCGACATCCTGATCAACAACGCCGGCATGGGCCTCTACGATCCTGCCTGGAGCACTCCCCTTCCCGATGCGCGCAGCATGTTCGAGTTGAATTTCTTCGCGCCGCTGGCCCTGACGCAACTCGTCGCGCCGCACATGCGCGCCCGCTCGAGCGGCGTCATCGTGAATGTTTCGTCGGTGGCTGGAAAGGTCACGCTACCGTGGCTCACGCTCTATTCCGCTTCCAAATACGCGCTCGGTTCCCTCACCGACGGCCTGCGCATGGAGTTGAAGAAGGACGGCATTCACACCCTCACGGTTTGTCCTTGTTACGTGAAAACGAAATTCCAGGATCACGCGCTGGGTGGCGAGCCGCCGCCCAAAATCGCGCGCAGCAAACAATTCGTCATTACCCCCGAGCGATGCGCCGAAGCCATCGCGCGCGGCGTGGAGCGCGATGCGCGCACGGTCATGGCGCCCAGATCCGGCTGGCTGTTGGTGCTGGCCGAACGCTTTTTCCCTTCCCTGGTTGACGCGCGGCTCGCCGCCATCTTACACGACGTATGATCCTGACGCTGAAACGCACGCCCGGCATCTACCTGGTCGGATTCATGGGGTCCGGCAAGAGCACCATTGGCCGCCTGCTCGCCGAACGGATCGGCTGGCACTTCGTCGATCTGGACGCTGAGATCGAAGCCGCCCAGAGCATGAGTATTCTCGAAATCTTCGAAACGCGCGGTGAAGCGGAGTTCCGGCGGGTCGAGCGCGAAAAGATGCGCGCCCTGGTGCGCGCCATCGAGCGAGGACGGCCGACGGTTTTGGCGCTGGGTGGCGGCGCGATCGTCCAACCCGAGAACTACGCGTTGCTCGAAAACAACGGTGTCGCCATTTGGCTGGATTGCCCGTTCGAGACCGTCCGCCGCCGCGTCGAGCCGGCTTCGCACCGGCCGCTGGCGCGCGATCCCGTGAGCTTCGCGCAGCTTTACGAAACGCGCCGCGAGTCCTACGCCCGCGCCGATTACCGCATTCCGATCGAGAGCGACGATCCGGCCGTCGCCGTGGAAGCCGCGCTCCGGCTGCCGTTATTCAAATGAAGCTCGAAGCACGCCTCCGCCGCCAGGCGCTCGCCATTTTCAAAGCCGCG
>PMVV01000104.1 GCA_003166475.1 Bryobacterales bacterium
CATGGGAAATACCATGATATCAGCGCTTGGGGCGCGATTCGGGTTCAGTGCAGCTTGGGGCGGCGGGTTCCCCGGAGGATCCCTCGGTTCGCACCAAGAGGTTTCTCTGTTCTAGCGGCAATTCTAATAGGATCTTCGCGTCACCTGTAGCTTTGTATCGGGCCAGCACGTCGGCAAATCTCCTTAGATCGGCGAATTCGGGTTCGTGGGCGGCCAACGTGTGCAGAACATCCCTCAATGCCGCGAGGGCCTCGGCGGAGACCTTCCGGCCGCCCGCAGCAACGCGACCAAGATATTCCCAGACGCCGCCGCGAAAGGCCGCCGCCCATGCTGGTCCGCTGACACGCACCCGCAATTTACTAAGATGCTTCTGCATCTCGCTTTTTGTGACCGGTCGGGCGGTCAATTCCAGGAGTTCATGGAACACTGCGTGCGCGACGGCGTCGACGGGAAGAATTCGCGTGGCCTCCTCCTCCCTCTGAAGGCCAAAGAGGATCAGGCAAATGGCACGAGCGGTCTCTGAATCGTTTGTTGGATGCTCCAATGCACGATCAAGAGCCATGGCTGCCGTCTTGTCGTCGCCGAAGGACAGTCTACATTGCGCAAAGTTCACCCAAGCCCAAGCCTCTCGCGGAAAGAGCTTGGTTGCTTCCTCAAAGATGGCCGACGCCTCCACCGCCTTTCCGCAGTCTTCCAAGCTCGCCCCTAAATTCGAAAGCACGTATGGCGTCTTGATTCCGCGCCGCACGAGTCCTTGAAGGAGTTTCGCTGCATCCTGCGGCCGTTTTAGTTGGAGCATCATCCGGGCTGCACTGGCAGGATAATCTGGGTCTTTAGTATTCAGTTTTCTGGCTTGAATAAATGCCGACAACGCTTCCTCGTGTCGGCGAAGTTGCGCTAGAACGTGTCCTTTAAAATCCCAGAACCAATCTTCGTCCGGGCTTAACTCTAGCGCTTGATCGATGGCGGCGAGGGCGTCCTGAGGCCTCTTGCACGCGACGTATACCTTGGCCAACGCCCAGTAGGTTGCTGGGTCGTTTGGCTGAACCCGGATTGCGTCATCGATGCGAGTGAGTGCCCGCACCGGATCGCCAAGGCAGATGAGTGCGTTCGCGTAGTGCACCCAGTCTTCGTCTCGCTCTGCGATTTCAGCAAGCTCTTCGGCAGCACCTCGTTCGGCTGCGGCATCGCCCACCGCGTTGGCTTTACGCAGGCGAGCGCAGCTCTCCCGAACCAGGAGGGAGAGGTGGGTGTGGCCGTCGCCCTCTTCATATTTGTGCAGCGCCGCCCTAAAATAATCGCTGTCCCAGCCAGTGCGGGTTTCTCGGAGCCGTGCCTCCAGTTCCTTCCTTGAAAACCAATAGCGCAACAGTTCCACCAATAACGGAAGCGGCTCGCCGCCGTGGCTCTTGGCCTCTACGCAGATTCGGAGGAGCGGCTCACTTAGCTCGTAATAGGATTCGCGGCCATGCCGCTCCACGCGAACATACCGAGCTTCCAAGAGCTGCTTCAGTTGCGACGCCGCGGTTTGCTGGCTCACGAAGCTCTCGGACGCGATAGCTTTCACGGTAGCGGGAACTCTGTGCCGACATAGGAAGTCCACAAGCTTCCGCTGCTGGGGTGATAGCTCCTTCATCTGCGACTGATAGTATGGAGTCAGCGCGTCGATGGTCTTGCGGAGCAGGGTCAGCAAGTCCCCCCGAGTGTCCTCATCCAGGAAGTCATAGAACACGATCAGGACTCGATGATTTCCCTGGGCCAGGTGTTGCAGGGCGCGCACTCGCGCCCTTCCACCCGGCGTGGTGAGAAACTGCGCCAACTCAGTCTTTCCCTGTGCAACTGCCAGCCGGTGCAGCATCGTGACGCCATCCTCATCGTTGAGGCCCTGTAGGTTCTGGATCTCGAAAAAGCCATAGAATGGCGAGGCGTGGCGCTGTATGTCTTCCGATAGCGCCGTGGCGGTAGCGAGAATCGACCACTGGCCTGTGTTCTGGATCAGGGCGCGCAGCTTCTTCTGCCCGGTGTCACCTAGGTTGCGCAGGACGGTATCCAGGTTCTCGATAATCAGCAGAAGCGTCTTACCGCCGAGGTCCTCGGAGAGCATCTGTTCGGCGCGCTTTTCGACGGCTGGACCCGCGACACCCGATAGGTCTTTGGTGTTTGATCCCAAAGCGTGCAGGATCTTGACCAAGAGATCCAAGAAGGAAGCCACACCCCACTCGTCCTCGTCCAGCCAAGCGATCGCCAGTTTTGAGACAATCCCCTCCGATGCTATGAGCCTGTGGTAAACAAGTGCCGCGAGATGGGACTTGCCAATCCCTCTCGGGCCTACCAGCAGCACGTGGTGCTTGGATTGCCCGTGGGCGCTTTCGACGAACAGTTGCACTAGCCGTCGCGCCAGGTGGTGTCTCTGTACAAGGGTCTGTTCCAACAGTTCCGCCGACATGCTGGACGGGCTGAAGCGAGAATGCAAAGCCTCGTTCATCGACCTGAGCCCCGCTCGATTTGCCACCAGCGCCGGACGATTTCGTAACGGAAGCCCCAGCGGCCGTCATCGGTCCGACTGACATAGTGGTCCCGGCTCAGAAGATTGATCACGTCTCGCGCCTGTTCCGAGCCCACGTCGGTTATCTGGTGACGGATCAGATTCAGCAGTTCGCCAAATTTCAGCGGCTCCCTAACATCGCAGAGTGCATCGAGCGCGGCCAATGCAATGGCTTCTTCCTCTGGGCTGTAGTAGGTTTGGATCCGCTCACGATAGTAGCGGAAGTGTGCGGGATCGTTGGGATCGGTCAGAAGCGACTTGAGGGAGCGCTCAATCGCATCGTCGCCAGCTCTTCTGCCTTCGCTCGCCAGTCGCGCCACAAGGCTGTGGATGTAAAAGGGGAAGTACCCGGATGCCCTGGCGATTAGGCCGGCGCACTCCAGGCTGCCACCGGCGCACGACAACGATTCGCCTTCGACTAAGAGCCTGGCGAGTGTCGTACCATCGCGCGGATCGAGCGGTAGCACTTCCACAGTTCTCATGTCGTTCGTAGGGTCGTTCGCATATCCACCCTTCCGCAGGGTCTTTAGAACCTGGTGTAAGCCAACGGAACCGGTGAACACCATGCGGATAGCCGGGTGTCCTTGCCGAATCGACCTCAGGACGTCCAGCACCTCCATTGCGGAGGCTTCACCCTCTGTCTGCTTCACTTTGTATAGGAAGAGGGGAAGCTCATCCCAGAAGAAGATGCATAAGCCAGGGGTCGATTCGCACAAATCAGCCATCAGCGCGAATAGGAGATTCTTCCAGTGTTGTCGAATCTGCGGAACATGAAGGTCACCGATTTGCGTCCCTCCGAGCTTCGACAACAGACCCCAAAAGCGCATGCGGGCCTTCTCGGTCCTCGACAGGCGTTCCTCAATGTCCGTATAGACGCTATCGACGAATTCTTGGGGCGTTCCCAAGCCTTCGAGGTCGCGGAGGATGCAGAATGGCGCGCCGTCCCGTGTGGCGGCTTCCTTCTGCATCTTACTAATAATGGTAGACTTGCCGATCCTCCGCTCCGAGGTCAGTACTACACTTTGCGCTGCCAGGACGCGCCAGAGATCGGAGATCAGCAGGTCTCGCCCGATTACGTCGCCGGGACCGATAGTGCCGCCTGGGTTGGCTTTCATACGCTGATTCTATTGTACAACGAAAATATCGTACGTCAAGAGTATTGTAGTAAATTGCTAGAGAGGCAGCTCGGTCTAACACGCGACCCCTTTTCGTAGAGGCGGACGAAGACTTCGCGGACGGCGCGGGAGAGGCCGGGGTCGAGGGTGAAGCGCTCGCGGCTCCAGTCGCAGCTTGCGCCCAGGCGGATCATCTGGCGCTTGATCTGATCGCCATATTGGGCCTTCCACTCCCACACGCGCTCGATGAATTTTTCGCGTCCCATGGTGCGGCGGTCGAGGCCCTCTTCCGCCAGTTTGCGCTCGACGACCATTTGCGTGGCGATGCCGGCGTGATCGGTGCCGGGCAGCCAGAGGGTGTTATCGCCGCGCATGCGATGCCAGCGAACGGTGACGTCGATTTCGGCGTGCTCCAGCATGTGTCCGATGTGGAGCGAGCCGGTGACGTTGGGCGGCGGAATGACGAGCGAAAAAACGCGCGGCGACGCCTTTTGCGAGGCTTGGAAGACGCCGGAGTCAATCCACCACTGGGCCCAGTGCGGTTCAAAGCGCTGCGGCTCGTAGACCTTCTCGATTTGCATGGGAAATACCATGATATCAG
>PMVV01000093.1 GCA_003166475.1 Bryobacterales bacterium
ATTGTTCCGGCTACCCTTAGTGGTGTCGCCTGCGATTATCCGGGAGACGGCCAAGGTTCTGCGGCGCGATTTCGCATGGCGGGAAGACCGCGTGCAGATGGCGATCCGCGTGGTCGCACAGACGGCTCGCATTATCGTCCCGCACAGCGCTATCTGCGCGGTGGCGGCCGATCCGGACGACAACCGCATTCTTGAATGCGCGGTGGATGGCAGGGCGGACATCATCGTCTCCAACGACCACCATCTTCTTGACCTCAGAATATATGCTGCCATTCCGATCGTGGCGGGAGTGGACTTCCGCCGAACGCTTGGCCTGAAGTAGTCTCCCTGCACGGTCCATGCGCGCAGGTCCATCGCGGTGGAAGGTTATAATTTGATTATGTCACGCTGGGTCTCCACCCTGTTGTTTTCGAGCCTGCTGGCGCTGCCCGCGCGCGCGCAGGACGTGCCCAAACAGCCGCCCAAGCCGCCCGCGCAGCAACCGCAACAGCCCGAGGAGCAAGAGCCTCCCGAAGAAGACGCGAATCTCAAGCCCAAGGTGTACTCCTTCAATCCGCTACAGGCCAACAAGGAGTTGCAGGTGGGCGACCTATACCTGAAAAAGCGCAGCTACAAGGCGGCCGCCGGGCGTTTTCGCGAGGCCACCAGGTGGAACCCCAACCTGGCGGAAGCCTGGCTGCGCCTGGGCGAGGCGGAAGAGAAGCGCAAGAATCGCAAGGACGCCAAGGAAGCTTACGCCAAGTATCTGGAGCTGCAGCCTGAGGCTAAGGACGCCGCCGAGATCCGCAAGAAAATCGCCAGCCTGCACTGAGGGGATTACTCCTGTTGGGCAAGACGCGATGGTCAATCCCAGGGCGCAGGCGTCCGCATGCTTTTCAGTAGCCGTTCATTCGGCCTGGGCGGCGCGTCCAGGCGGGCCAGGAACTCGCGATATGCTTTTGGATCCACTACAAAACTTAGGTGTGTTCCGCTGTTGTCCACTTGGCGGATCGGCGAGTCGGATCTTGGAACAAAACCGCTGCGATTCTTGTCCGCCATCTCCGTCCTCGATCGATTTGCCATTACCCATATTAACCATGCCCCTATTCCGCGATTGGCCCAGCAGGGGCGCGGTCTGGGCTCAGTCTGGCTTCGTGCTGCCCCTGGCCGTTGGCGCCTGTCCGATCTTGACGTTCTTAACGCCTTCGATTTCCAAAATGTAAATGGTTCGCTGGTCGCGTAAACGCAACCGAAAGCGACCCACAAACGTCGCCGTTCTTCTTGCGTCGAAATTGATGGGTGTCCCCATGCATGCACCTTCAAAGAAGCGATCGGCCTCTGGATTAGGAGAACCCCAAGGGACGATACCGCGCGCGCATCCTTCGGCGACCAAGACCGAGTTTTCCAAACAGTCCGTGCTGAGAGCGGCACGAAACCGAATGCGCTTACACGCGAATCGGTCTGGATGTTGCACCACGGCGCAAACTGTCGTCTCGATGGGCTGTGAAGGCTCGTCGTCCGCGGATGCGCAAGGCAGGTCTTGAGGGCCAGGATCTGCGAGCGCCAGTGTTCCCGGCGACCGCAGGCGTGCCCCGAGCGTGCTGAGTTTCGGAATTCTGAAGAAGTGAACGCAAACTGCTGCACCAATTATGATCGCAGCGACGGCCAGAATTACGATAAGCGCCAGATTGCGTCGAGTCAGCCTCACTGAGTTCATTAGACCAGACCGCCGCCGTCGATGTTCCCGACCGGGCTGGCGTGCCACTCTCACGAGCATCCTGGGCATGGCGGTCGAAAGACTCGGTGTTCGATTCGCTAGAATAGATCCAGTGACTGGGAAAGCTTTCTACCTCGAAACCTTCGGCTGCCAGATGAACGCCCACGACTCCGAAAAAGTCGTCGGCACGCTGCTGGCCAAGGGTTACAACCAGGTCGAGACGCCGGAAGCGGCCGACCTGGTGCTCTACAACACCTGCAGCATTCGCGACAAGGCCGAACAAAAGGTCTTCAACCGCCTGCAGAATTTCAAGCGCGCGGCGGGCAAGAACAAGGTCTTCGGCGTGCTGGGATGCGTGGCGCAGCAGGAAGGCGAGAAGATCTTCGACCGCGCGCCGCACGTCAGCCTGGTGGCCGGGTCCGCCAGCTACACGCGCCTGCCCGAAATGCTGGTGCAGCTTGAGGCGGGCAATCGCCGCGTCACCGGCCTCAGCCTGGATACCGACGAAACTTTCGATACGCCGTTCACCCGCCGCGACAATCCGCACCGCGCCTACATCACCATCATCGAGGGCTGCGACAAGTCGTGCGCCTATTGCGTGGTGCCCTTCACGCGAGGGCCGGAGCGCAGCCGTACCAGCGAGAGCGTCATGGCCGAAGCGCGCCGCCTGGCCGAATCCGGCTACAGCGAAATCCAGCTTCTGGGGCAGAACGTCAACAGCTACCGCGACCCCTCGCCCGCGGGCTGGGACTTCGCCACGCTGCTGGCGCGCACCGCCGAGGTCCCCGGCATTCGCCGCGTGCGCTACACCACTTCCCACCCGCGCGACTTCACCAAAGCCATCGTGGACGCCATGGACGCCAATCCCGTGATCTGCAATCACGTCCACCTGCCCGTGCAGTCCGGCTCCAGCCGCATGCTCGCCGCCATGCAGCGGCTCTACACACGGGATCAATACATCGAGCGCATCGCGTGGATCAAGAACGCCCGCCGCAACATGGCGCTGACCACCGACATCATCGTGGGCTTCCCCGGAGAGACCGAAGCCGATTTCGAGGAGACCCTCCAACTGCTCGACGAAGTGCAATACGATTCGCTGTTCAGTTTCAAGTACTCGCCGCGCCCCAACACCGCCGCGCTCGGCATGGACGACAAGATCCCCGACGAAGAGAAGACCCGCCGGCTCATGATCCTCAACGAAAAGCAGCGCGCTATACAGATCCGCCGCAATACCGAATTGATCGGCGGCGTGGAAGAGGTGCTGGTGGAAGGCCGCCACGAGGCGCTGGGCCAGTGGATCGGCCGCACCTCGCAGAATCGCACGCTGAATTTCACGCATCCGGACGCGGGCGGCGCGTCCCTGCTGGGCCAATACATCGACGTGCGCGTGACGCGCTCCGGCCCCAATTCGCTGGCCGGTGAAAGCGCGGCGAATGTGGTGTAATAAGCTTGGAGGGTCTTTATGGAAGTCGAAATGAAAATTCGCGGCTTGATGATGGACCCCGTCACCAACATGCCCATCGTGATCCTGAAGGACGTCAGCGGCAATTCGGTCCTTCCGATCTGGGTGGGCATCTATGAGGCGAATGCCATAGCCCTGGAGATCGAAAAGGTCGCCACTCCGCGGCCCATGACCCACGACCTCATCAAGAGCCTCCTGTTGGGACTCAACACCGGCGTGCGCAAAGTCGTCGTCAACGAACTGAAAGAGGAAACCTTCTACGCCTTGATCTGGCTGGAGCGGGACGGCGAACTCATCAGCGTGGACTCCCGTCCGAGCGACGCCCTGGCGCTGGCCCTGCGCCTGGACTGCCCCATTTTCGTCGACGATACCGTGCTGAAATCCTCCAAGCTGGCCGCCTCGGTTTCCGACAAGGAAAACGAGAAGGAACTCCGCCGTTGGCTGGAGAACCTCAACGACGAAGACATGGGCCGCTACAAGATGTAGCCATGCTGTGAACTTGGACCTGGGCTCGACCGGCATCCAGCTTCTCTCCGAAACGCGCGCGTACGCCATGTTTGCGCGCGATAACCTGCTTGCGCTGGTGGAACGCACCGCCGAGGGCTACGGCAGCATCGGTAGCACCGGGATCTTCACGGAGCGCGGCGTGGCCTACCTGATCTGGCGCGATGGACAAGCTTTCCTGGCCGGCAAAGGCTTTGAGCAGCCCGCGACCGGCGAGCAGGTCGCGGCGGTGCGCAGATTTTCGGAAGATTTGAAAGCCGCGCTTCTGAACGCATGACGATCCCGGCAAAATACGAGAACGGCGTCTTCAGACCCCTGGTGGAACTGAAGATCGAGGAAGGTACGGTGGTTGAGGTGTACGTTCCTCAACGGGAAGAAGCCAAGCCACGGTCCATCGGCGACCTCGGGTTCGCAGGCATGTGGGCGCACCGCGACGACATCGCAGACGGCGTGACCTACGTCAACAGTCTTCGCGACAAGCCGGGACGATAGGCCTGTTCGCTGACGGATCGAGATCACGCATCCGCCCCGAACTGTTTGGCGACTTGCCGTCCAGCAAGCACGATATCGGCCCACGGCGGAAATGGACCCCACGTATCTCTCAGTGCCCGAATCGCCGCATCGAATTCGGGAAGCACAGAAAGGACCTGTCGCGGATTCGGTGTCCGGACGGTATCCGGCCGCGTTGCCAGCCAAGCCATGACGGTGGTCACAATTCCCGGCGCCGTCCCATCATGCGTCCCCGGATCGAAACCCGAGATGTCCGAAATGAAAGCCTGATATTGATGGCCGAACGGTACGAGTGCAAGCCAGTCGTGTCTGACCGCGGCACGGCGCGAGAGATGCCGGTGAGCCATGGCGATACCAAGCTCCAACGGCATATTGAACCGAGCCAGATTCGCATCGCCTTCCCCTCTGCAACGCGAAAGATCGTGAATCGAGTATTTGGACTCGACGATGGCGCGCAGAATGCGAGCCATGCGCGGCTCCGCCACGGTCCCGGTTTCCAGAGCGCTGCGCGGCATGAATCCACAGCAGACCGCGGCAAACACAACCGCGTCGAAGAGGGCGCGGAATTCTTCGTCGTACGGACAATTGATGAAAACTGAGGTGGATCGATCGAATGCGAGTGGACCATGGCCGAAGTGTTGGCGAGTCTGCCTGGAGAGTGCCAATTGCCCTACTGCGCCTTAACGGGCGTCGCGTCCTGGTGGGATTTCAATCGCTTTGCCGCGCTCTCTATGTCGCGAATGCGTTTTTGCCAATCGCGGCCCAACCGAGCGCCCTCCCGCGGCGCCTGCTCTCCTCGCGGATATTTCTTTATAACTTCCGCAAGCTTCTTGACCGAAGCCGATTCATTGCGGCCTGGCTCGATCCTGAACGGAGCCCAGTTTCTGAGAAACGCCGGCGCCTCCGCATGTCCCACGAGGATGGGGATGATTCGTTTATCGGGATCGGTCCACGTGCGCTCAAGGGCGCCCTGCCATTCTTGGTCCTGCCAATCCCGCATGACGTTGCGGGGACCCACGACGATCAGGTAGAACTTGGCTTGGTCGAGCGCTAGTTGAAGCTGGTCGTACAAACGCTCACCGGGACTGACGTTTTCGAAATCGCTCCACGTGGCCACGCCCTCCTCTTGGAGCGAACCGGCTAGCCTCTCTGCCAACTTCTTGGCGTCGGCGGAATAGGAAATAAAGACGTCGGGCATGTAGTCCCCTTTCATATGGTACGCGATCCAGGGCGTTATTGTGGCGCGACGCACTCGGCGATTCGCGCCCGAGCTGACGACGCAATGGCCGTTCCTTGGGGCAGTCTGCTGGTAGCCGGACCGGGCCCTACGCTTCCGCCTTACCGGCGGCCGCCCCCAAAGCCTCCGGCCCAATCACCCGCGCCCCCGCCCACGCTACATCCCCGAACCTCCCCGGCGACGCCGTGAGCACAATCGGAAAGCTGGTCTCATCGGCCGGCGCCTCCGGGGGCTTCCCCGCCTTGCGCTCCACCACCGCCAGGTACTTCAGAATCGTATAAATGTCGCCTTCCTCGGGCAGGCGGAAATCGAAGTCCTGCGTGCGGAAACGAATCCCCATCGCTTTGCCCGCCAGCCACCACGACAGAAACGCGCAGCAATCCACCGCGTGCTCGAACCATTCCTCGAAGCCGTCCGGAGTCTCCAGATCCAGAAACAGCTCGACGGTCTGCTCCTGGTCGCGCGCAAACTCGCGCACCTGCAAATCGCCGGTGTGCGCCGTGGCTTTCCAGTCCACGTGCCGCGCGCTCTCAAATGCTTCGTAAGGCCGTATGCGGTAGAAGTCCAGGCCCAACCCGCGGTAATGCGTTTCGATCTCGCCCGCCAAATCGGCCAGCAGTTCTTCGAATCCCGCCTGCGCGTCGATCGACGGATAAACCACCACCTCGCGGCGCAACACCACGCGCGCGGTCTTTTCCAGGAATCCGAACGGGAACCGCGTGTGGAACGCGAAGTGGTTTTGCCGGTACTCGCCGCGCCGCGCAAAGCGGACTTGCACGGTCTCCTCCAGCGTGGCGCCGCCCGGTATCACTGGGAAATACACCGGCGATTGCAGGACCGGCGGGGCGTCCTGTTCCACTCCCACCACGTGGATGGAAAACGACGGCATCCAGAATTTCACATTACGCACGTACAGCTTCGCCGGAATCGTGCGCCCCGCCGACACGTGCTCGGGCACCAGGAAATCAAGCTCCAACCCGGCCAGGCACAGGCGGCTCACCAGCCCGGAAACCATCAGCGTGGAAAGCATGGTGGCCAGGATCAGGAACAGCAGATTGTTGGCCGAGGCCACCGCCGCGAAGCCCACCAGCACCACGGCAGCCGTAAACAGCACGCCGCCGCGCGTGACTTTGTAGCGTATCCGCCGCGCCAGCACCTGCCGCATCCGAAACCAACGCGCGCCCAACATCGGAGGCCTCCCAATACCTCACCTCTGTTGTGTCACAATCGAGAGTTCATGTCGAGTGCCACCAGTTCGGAGCCAGCGCCACAATCCGGCCCGCGCCTCAAGCGTGCCCTGGGATTGTGGGACCTGATCTTCTACGGCATCATCCTCATCCAGCCGACTGCGCCCATGCCGCCGTTCGGCGTCGTCAGCCAGGTGGCGCACGGCCACGTGGTCACCACGGTGCTCATCGCCATGGTGGCCATGCTGTTCACCGCCATCAGCTACGGCCGCATGGCGCGCGCCTATCCCAGCGCCGGCTCGGCCTACACCTACGTGGGCCGCGAGATCAACTCCAGCCTGGGATTTGTCACCGGATGGAGCTTGGCGATGGATTATATCCTCAATCCCATCATCTGCACCATCTGGTGCAGCAAGGCGGCCATGAACCTGGTGCCGGAAATCCCCTACGCCGTCTGGGCCGTGTTCTTCGCGGTACTGTTCACGCTTTTGAATCTGCGGGGCATCCGCGCCACCGCGCGCACCAACGAAGTGCTGGTGCTGGCCATGTGCGTGGTGGTCTTTTACTTCTTCGTTGCGGCCGTGCGCTACATCATGCACCAGCACGGCGTCTCCTTCACCCAGCCGTTCTACGATCCGAAAACCTTCACTTTGGGTAGGATCTCGACCGGCACTTCGGTCGCCGTGCTGACATACATCGGGTTCGACGGCATCTCCACGCTTTCCGAAGAAGCGCACAACCCGCGCCGCAACATCCTGCTGGCCACCGTGCTCACGTGCCTGATCACCGGCGTGCTGGCCTCGGCCGAGGTCTACGCCGGACAACTGATCTGGCCCAACTTCCGCAGCTATCCCGACGTGGACACCGCATTCTCTTACGTGGCCGGGCGCGCCGGTGGACCGCTGCTTTTCCACGCGGTGAACCTGACCCTGCTGGTGGCCACCATCGGCTCCGGCATGGGATCGCAGCTTGGCGCCGCCCGCCTGCTCTACGGCATGGGCCGCGACGATACCATCCCGCGCAGCTTCTTCGGCGCCATCGAAGCCAAGCACGGCATCCCCCGCAATAACGTGCTGTTCGTAGGCGTGCTGGCGCTAGCCGGAGCGTTCGCCATGACCTATGAGCTCGGTGCGGAACTGCTCAACTTCGGCGCCATCATCGGGTTTATGGGAGTCAACGCGGCGGCCTTCATCCATTACTACGTGCGCAGCGATCGCAAGAGCCTGGGCGCATTCCTGCCGCCCCTGTTGGGCTTCATTTTCTGCCTCGCTATCTGGACCAGCCTGCACAAGCCCGCGCTGGTGGCCGGCGGTATCTGGCTGACAGTTGGCGTTATTTACGCGGCCGTCAAGACCAACGGCTTCCGGCGGGCCATCGTATTCTCCGACCCTCCGCCGGAGTAAGTTGTGGGGCAGACTTTAGTCTGCGCGGGTCCTCCGGGACCCGCTGCTCCGCCTTTACCGGCCTCCTGAAGAGGGTCGATATTCGTCACGAGTCGAGTCTCCCGCCTCCTCGCGTTCGAGAGCTTCATGCAAGAGACTCTGGAGATAAGCTTCAGAACTCAAGCCTTTCTTGGCCGAAAGCCGCTGCGCACGGTTGACGTCTGCTCCGGGCATGCTAATCGTGATGCTTTTCAATTCCCGCGCTTCCCGGAGCACTCGTTGCGCGGTGCCCCGGCTGGCAGTTCCCTCCTGGACGGCCTCAAGCAGGTTCTCCTCAACTACATCCATGTGGTTATCCCACCATTCGGCTTCCTCAGCTTCGGTCGGGAATTTGGGAACAATGAGTCTCTTCATGTCAACAATCCCTTGGCACGCAAATAAGCGTCCCGCGCTCTCCTTCCAACTGCGCGCGCAGTGACGATCCGTAAGGCATCGCGCCGCACCGTCCAGACCAGCAGAAGGACCCGGAAACTGTCGGTGTGGCCGAGCGCCGTCCAACGTTCTTCACCGTCGATGACTTCATAGTTCATGTCTAGCGGATCGTTCCGGATGGCCTGCTCCGCTTCGTTTGGCTTGACGGAATGACGGGCGATGCGCTCTGCATTGGCCTGGTCCCAATCGAACCTGACATCATCATCCGCCACTTGCTTCGAGTATACTGTTGCCGCATGGCGGCGCGCCGATCCCTCTGGGACCGTCCGGGTTCTTCGTAACCGCCAGCGCCCGCTGCATACGGGTTTTGGGATTAGCAACTCGGCGCCACCCGCCTGCTCGACGGGATGGAGCGTGGCAAAACCACCCCGTGCGGCTGCTTCGGCGCCATCGTCGGATGCAGGGGGAGTCAACGCGGCGGCCTTCATGCGCAGCGACGGTAAGAGCCTGGCTACGCGGCCCTCAAGACCAATGGCTTCCGGCAGGCCATCGTATTCTCCGACCCTCCGCCGGAGTAATAGCCTCAGCCCTGCCGCGCTGTGATACCGTCGAGTCATGCAAAATCCGGATAGTATTTCCCGCAGGAGCTTGCTCAAGAGCTCGAGCCTTCTCGGCGCCGGCGTGTCCGCCTTCTCCATCCTCCAGCCGCGCGTGGCGCGCGCCGCCCCAGGCAACGACCGGCTGAAGGCCGGCCTGGTGGGTTGTGGCGGACGCGGCACGCAGGCCGTAGTGGACCTGCTCACCGGCAACGAGCATGTCGAACTAACCGGCATGGCGGATGTCTTCGAGGACCACCTCGAACAATCCCTCGCCCGCCTGCGCGATCCCAAATTCATCGGCCGCTACGCGCGCATCGTTGTCGAACGCAACGGCCGGCCCCAGGAGATGAACGCCGAGGACCTGGTGGCCTCCATCCAGCCGCGCGTCCGCGTCGAGCCGGACCATCATTTCACCGGCTTCGACGCCTACCAACGGCTGCTCGCTTCCGATATCGATATCGTGATGCTATGCACCCCGCCCGGCTTCCGGCCCATGCATTTCGAAGCGGCGGTCAACGCCGGCAAGCATGTCTTCACCGAGAAACCCATCGCCACCGATCCGGTCGGCGCGCGGCGCTTCATCGCCGCCGGAAAGCTGGCCGCCGAACGCAAGCTGACGGTGGTGTCCGGAGCCCAGCGGCGCGCGCACCGCGAGTACATCGATACCGTGCAGAAGATCCACGATGGCGCCATCGGCGGCATTACCGCTCTCTACGCCTACTACCTCAGCGGCCCGGTGTTTCACGCCGAGCGCCGCGAACCCAAGTGGAGCGACATGGAGTGGCAGCTCCGCAACTGGTACTCGTTCATCTGGATCTGCGGCGACCAGATCGTCGAACAGCACTTCCACAACATCGATTTCATGAACTGGGTGATGGGCGCTCATCCGGTGAAAGTGGTCGCTTCCGGCGGCGCGGCCTGGCGCCCGCGCGAGGAACTCTACGGCAACATATACGATCACATGAGCTCGGATTTCACCTATCCCAACGGCGTGCACCTGAGCAGTCACTGCCGGCAATATCCCAAGGGCGTCTATAACAATGTGAGCGACATGATTGTGGGCGCCCAGGGCCGCAGCGACGGCATGGACATGGGCGGCAAGGGCATCAATCCCTACGTGCAGGAACACATCAATATGGTCCGCAGCATTCGCGGCGACGGACCGTACCTCAATTACTCGCAGCCCATTGCGGAAAGCACGCTCACCGCCATCATGGCCCGCGAATCGGCCTACTCAGGGCAAGAAATCACCTGGGACCAGATCATGAGTTCGCAATTGGATCTGATGCCGAAGGCATTCGGGTACGACATTAAGATGGAACCTGCGCCGCTGCCGGTCCCCGGCGTCTATAAGTTTGTGTGAAACCCGGTTAACTATCGATAGCATACGGTTGGGATCGTGCTAAACGCTGCCCGATAGGTCTATTCTGGTGGCATCACAAGATGATGCCTGGAATTGGAGGTTTGAATCTTCGCCACGGGATGACCGTCCTGTTGGCGGCCACCATCGGAGCGCTGGTTGGCTGCGCGTCCGATCCGCCGCCGCCGCCCGATCTGGTTCCGCAACAGGCTGCCGCGACCATCGCCCAGCTTTGGTCGCAGGAGCAAATGAACCATTTCAAAGTCACGTTCCATTCCGACGACTTAGTCGAATGCGGCGTGAAGAACGACCTGTGGAAGCTGGTGGAGGTGACCGACCGCAACGGCAACGCCTGGTCGACGACCTATCGGTTGACAGACAGGGGCAACAAAATCGTAACGGCGATCAACCTGAAAGAAACCGGCAGAGGGCACGAGATTCTGCTGAAAGGCCCGTATCGCATCGAGGTCACCGGCATCACCGATGGCGCCCAGCCTTTCACCAAGCAGGCCGCGTTCCGCTGGGATATCGACTGGGACAAAGCTCCCGACGATCTGAAGGCGTGCATACCGCGCTTTGAATTGTCCGGGAACGAGACCGCGCTGTTCCAACTGGATAACAATAACTGGAAGTTCGTTTCGTATATGAACCCCGAAGATATTCAGGCGTCGCCTCCGCCGCCGGATGGCGCTCCCGCATCCACGCCAGTGGTCAGCTTGCCCTTACCACATTAAACAGCAATGCCCCGGCTCTGGGCCGCCTATAAAGGCGGCTGTGGCCAGAATTGGCCGCCCCACAGAATCGCCGCTAATAACCATGGTGGACTTGTACCGCCTCGATCCCCGATGTTAATCCCATAAGAGAGGAATCTTATATGGCCATTTGGCGTAGCTTGTTTGCTGTTGCGGCATTGCTGCCCGGTCTGGCAGCCGCCGCGGATCCAGCCATGTTGGAGCTGATCATGCCCGACGCGCGCGTGGTCATGGAGATCAACATGGACCGCATCGTCTCCTCGCCCATGGGCCAAGCCATGTCGCCGCAAATGAAGGCCCAACTGGTAAATCTGCGACCCGCCTGGCAGGATCCCCTGTCCGGTCTCAACGGCCTCGACTGGAACCACTACGCGCAGGAGGTCGTCTTCGCCGGCGGGACGCCCGCTTGGCCCGGCGCGCAGCCGCCCTCGCTGGTGATCGTGCGCGGGCTGCTCGATCCGGCATGGATCGAATCGCTCAACGCATTCAGCGGCGTCAAGAGCAATTACCTCGGTGTGCCCATGCTCTCCTCTGGCAAGGACAGCGCGGTGGTGGCTTTCCTGGATGGCTCCATCGCCGTCATCGGACTGCCGGGCGATGTGAAGGCAGCCATTCGCCGCCGCGGCCAAAATACCGCTCCGTCGCCCGTTCTAGCCGAGGGACTGGCGCGCTACGAGGGTCAGTATGACGTCTGGATGGTCTCCGCGGGTTCGCCCGCCGCCCCAGCCAAGTCTCCTGCCGGCGCCTCGCTGAAGTGGATCGAACGGCTGGATTCGTTTACCGGCGGCGTGCGCCTCAGCCCGGACTTCGAGCTTTCCGCTGAAATGACCATGCGCAGCGACAAAGATGTCGCGGACATGGTCGACGGGTTACGTTGGTTCGCCGATGTCGTGCAGACGCAGGAGAAGACCTCGCTCAGCCTCGAAGACCTGAACTTCAAGGTGGATGGCAAGCGCATCTCGCTTGCCCTGCAAGTGCCCGAGCAGCAGGTTCGCACCGCGCTGCAGCAGCGCCAGGTAGGCCAGACGGCGCGTACACGCCGCAGCGCCGGCGCGCGGCCCCCGGATATTGGAAGCGGCTTACCCGAGCCGCCGTCCGGCACCATCCGCGTGCAGTCTTCGCCCGCGGACATGGGCACCGTGCTGGTTCCGATTAGCAAGAGCCAGTAAGCGTCTGTTGCACGAAAGCAGGCGGCGCGGCGTGACTGCGCTGGTGGGCGGCGTCGAAAACGCATTACTCTATGAGCTTGGCCGTGAGTGGATGACTTGATCGGCCAAGTCGCGGCGCCAACTTCTCCACTGCCCCCAGCGACCTTCCACCGCGCCCGCTTTATGGGATGCTCCCGCGATTCAACGGACCAATAGCGCGCGGGTTCCATCGTCTTTCGTGGCCCACCGGCGCCATGCAGACAGGCTCCCAGCCCAATGCCCACTTATTGATGTTCGCTTAATACAGTGACAATTCCGGCGACAAATGTGCACTTTCCATCGGGCTGATGTGGGGCGGCCAATCTTGGCCGCAGCCGCCTTT
>PMVV01000481.1 GCA_003166475.1 Bryobacterales bacterium
GCAATTACGTCAAGGGGAAACATCTCATCGGCGTGGAATTCCGGGGCGGGATCGGTTGGCGCGGGACCTCGGCTCTCCGCTAGTGTAGTGTCCAAGAAATAACTGTACGGCAGATTAGCTGTGGGGCAGGCCATCGTTTTTCGTGGCCTGCCGAGTTCGAGCACGGTGCGCAGACGACAAACAACGATCGTCTGCGCCACGCCCGTCGCTGGAACGCCGCACAGCGCGATCCGCGCCCCGCTAAATAGTGGGAGGCTGATACAGATTGGTCATCCGCCAGGCGCGGTAGGACTCCGGACCCTCCAGGTTGAAAACCTGTGTGCCCGTGTCCGTACCGGGAGTGGGTTGGATTTCGATCGAGTATCCGACCACGGACGTTGGTGGGACCGTTACGATTGCCGCCAGGAACAAGTAGTTATTGCTGGACAGCACTTCGGCGCTTCCCATCGCCACGGAATAAACCCCCAAGTCCACGCTCAGGTCTGGCGTAACCTGCAAACCAGTGCACGTAGGCGGCGTCCCCGAACAAGTCTGATTCACGGTCAGTGCCATGCCGCGGCTGTTACCGCTGCCCACCCCGGCCGGCGGAGGGGAAACCCGCGTATTCCCGTTGTCCAAGACCGTCAGGTACCCCAGGCCGTTGCCTTGGATAGCTGCGTCGTGCTGGTGGGAGAACCACGGCCACGGATCGTTATAGACGTTATTCATCGTAAAGTCGCCGTCCGGTCCCATGCGCCACAAAATGTTTCTCGTAGCCGCCAGCGCTCCGTTTTCATAATCGATCTTCATGACCCAGTCCTGATGCCGCGAGGACCAGACGATCGAGCCGTCCTGTGGATCGTAATAGAGACTGTTGGCGTGCAGCCAATCCTTCGCCGTAGGCGCGATGCCCGGGCTTAACAGGAATATCGGCGGGCACCCCGGTTGATTGTTTACACAAGTTTCCCCTAACACGGCCGGCCGATTGATGTCCAACTGGGGAGCGCCGCTGTCGTGTTGAAAGGTGTCGAAGTACCAGGCAACCTGCCAGTTGGAATTCAGCACGACGATCATGTCCCCGACGATGTCGACCGGAAGGCCGCTGGTGTCCCCCTGGGTTCCGGCCGGGAAAATTCTTTCAACGTCGGCGATCACCGCGGTCTGCCCATTGGGAAGCGTCTGGATGGCCTCATGGTGAAAAGCGCCGAGACACGCCGCGCCGATCGGCGCCGGGCTGCCAATCGAGTTGCAGGCCGCCCCGTCAGTGGCGCCCAAGGCGAGCAGTTGCTGCTGGATCACACCGGTGTTGGTCTCGTGTATGATGTTGCCTGCGAAATCGACCTCGCGTAAAACCTGCCCGTTCACCGAAGCCGGATTCCAGGCCGTGTCGTTCTGAATGGTGAGGAACATCCCGCCCGGCAGCGGCCGCGAAAGAAGGGTAAAGTGGTCCGCGTTGCTCGGATAATAGTACCAGATAACCTTGCCCGATAAGTCGGTCGCCAACGAAGGCAGGTTGGTTCTGTTGCTGCCCAACTCGTCGGCGCTCAACAGGAGAACGGATTCGGCGGTATCGCTCGCCGTGGTGGGCGCAAGGATAGTCTTGAAACCGGGAAAGGGGACATTGGATGGAAGCGCGCCGGTGGTGAAGCTCACAGTGGAACCGTTCACTGCTACACCCCCGGTAACCGTCTGCGCGTACATGTTGTACGCGGTCTTGGGGTACATGCCGGCTATTTCAAAATTCATGGTGCTAGGCGGATGACACTTCACCAGGCTTGTCATACTCGCTGGCTTGGCCTTCGACTGCATTTGAAAAACGACCCGCATGGTACTTCCCGCCGCGCATGCAGGCGCGCCGAATAGAGCCACTAGAGGATTCGAGGTCGGTGCGGCCACGGGCGTGCTGCCGCTCGCCAGCGGCGTCACCTGGAAGCTCGCCGTAAGCGAGGCTACTTGACCGGACTTAAAGTCCTTGGCCACCACCTGGATCTGATATGTGCCTTCGATAGTGGTTGGGGTCCATGCGAGTGGATTGGGGCTCCAGACACCCGCGCTGAGCGTACCTGCGTTGTAGTCTCGAAGCAAGGTAACGGACCCGCCCGGCGGTGTTACGTTGAAACGAAAAGTCAGAGGGCCGGTACTGCTGTCCGCCGCCGTCACCGTCCAGACCGCCGCAGTGCCAACGACTTGCGGCGGGTTAACCGACGGAGTCAGGGACAGAATCTTGACTGCGGCATGCGTCGGCGCGCACACCGCCGCCAGCAGTCCTGCGAGATGCCATATTGTGGTTTTCCGCGTTCTCATGAAAGCTCCTGACCGCGCCGCCGCCGCCCAATCTGCCGCGAACCGGCGCCGCGGTCTTGAGTATGGCGAAGCATTGGATCAATTCGACAGGACGGTGACGGACATCGTTGCCGAAGTCATCGACTCGGGATTCCACACCGTCACAGTGAGCTGGTCCCCGGCCGCCAGCGGACACACTCCGTTTTGATTTACGTTCGCCACCAGTTCGATCAGGTTGGCGGCCCAACTGGTTATAGATACGCTGCAAGCGTTCCCGCTGTAACCCGCGCTCCAGTTCTCGGTGGAGTCCGCGATTTGCAAAAACCCCGAAGTGCCCGTGAAAGGAAGGCCGTCCGGGAAATCCCCAAAGCCGCCGCCTATGATGCTCATGGGCGGCTGGGGCTGCGCGACAACCTGGTTGCAGCCCGACGCCTGCACGGCGCATTGCGTGGTCAGCGCGGTAATGGTAATCGGTTTAGGCGTCACCACCCCGCAAGCCGGCGGGAGGCCCGCCTCGCCGTTCGGAAAAACGGCGCAGGGTCCCGTCGCCGGCGGCGGCCCCGCGACCTGCGTCAGCTTCGCGGCCGGCGGGTAGTCCACGAAAGGCACATACTCTCCCATCAGTCCGCCGCCGGGAGTGTATTCCCCGGTGTCCCAGGGCACTGCCTCACCGGAACAGTTGAACGTGCTTGCCGGCTCGAGGTTCCGCAAATTCACCCCGCTCAGTTGCTGATACCCGGAAATGGCCGTCAGATCCAGTAACGTATAGCCATTGGCCGCCGTGATCCACGAGGGAATGGCCGCGCCGGTCCCCACGATCAGCGTGACGTCGCCATTCGGGCCCTGGGTGAAAGCGCTGTCCGCCAAACTCGCCAGCGTATTTCCAGAGGGGGTTTCAAACGACAGGCTCATGTATCGCAGTTGCTCGTTCCCGGTTCGGGAACATCCGCTGGGGCAGGGCGTTGGCGGCGTTGTCGGTAATTGAAAGCGGATCCGCATCACGTTCCCGGCCGCGGCAAGCGACGCCGGCAACCCGGACTTCACCGGCGCCGATATGTAACTGCCATCCGGTATCGCGCCGGGCACATACTCGGTTCCGCGCTTAAACACAAGCATGTTCTTCGGGTCGTGGGCAAAGCAAAGCTGCGCGAGATAATCGTTCTCATAAACGCGGTGCAAGTCGGCCTGCGTGCTGTCCAGCCACCCGCCGCCCGCGGTTGTGTTGTTGGCTATGATCTGCAGTGTGTTCACCGCGTAAGCGGCGGGATACGCGCAACCCGAGGCTACGTCGCGCACAATAACGTACGGGGCTGGCTGGGAGCCGGAAGGTGTAATGTCCATATAGTTCCGCAGCATCACCACGCCCGCCGTGTTTGGATTGGTGTGCTCTGGCGTATCGACGATGTGGACCCCGAACGACGGATTCACATTCCAGACGTACGGATTGGTATTCCAGTCCATCCCCGCATGCCGGTATGTGGCATCCAGCGCGTTCACGTCGACGTTGAACCCGGTCATCATGCAGCCCTTCTCAAGCGTGCCGGGAGTGCCTTCAAAATCGATGGGCACCGCAAACTTCTGTCCGGCCACCCAGGTGGCTCCCGGCTCGTATGGATTGATATAGCTGGAGGTCAAGGGCACGATGTTTTCATCCAACATGAATTGCGCGGGAGCCGAATGGGCATCGTAATTCGTGATCGAGAAGTATCGCGCATCCGGGAAGTCGCCCACAATAATCAGTTGGTATTTGGGGTTGACCTTGTACCAGATCTTGGCGTAAATGCTGTTCAAATCGCCGCCTTGCGACGCACCGGCGCCCGTGGCGAAAGGAATGAGGTAGCAGGAATTGTCGAAATTGCTGAAAAAGTTCCCTTTAGGAAACTCGTTCCCGGTGAACGTCGTAGGCAGGCCCGAACAGTTGACGGCGCGTGCCAGACCGGGGAACAAAGAAACACTCACAAAGAGCGCGTAAACGCTCCACCTGCGTATCATATATTTCTCCTTCGTGACAAACCGGCTTCCAGCGAGCCACTCGGCGTACCCGATGTGAATCAGTATACACCAGATACCCTCTTCCCAAAGGCGTTTTTCCCGGTACTGGTACTAAAACCGCGACAATTCTTGGAGATAGTCAATGTATTACAAACTGGTCAGATCTCGTGGGGCAGGCTCTCAGCCTGCGGCGGCCTCTCAGGCCGCCTCTTTTGGTTGCAGCTATGCCGCAGGTTGTTAACGAGCTAGGTGCCAATTCCGCGCTGGCCCTAACCGCGTCCCTGTGGGGCGGATGCGCCGCCTCGCGCCACAGCATAGAATCTAGGTTGGACCGGCAATGGCAGTAACACGCAGCAGGGCCGCGGAAAGAGCGCAGCCGTCCGGCCGCGGACGCGGCGCGATCCTCTGGAAGGGCGTCGTCTGGCGCCGCCAGGAAGCCATCTGGATGCTGGCGGGCTCGCTCGCGCTGCTCTTCGCCTTCTACCTGGTCTACCGTGCCAAGACGCGCGCGTTCGCCGAAATCGAGACCGGCCTCGCCGGCAAGCAACTGCTGAACCTCAACGATCTCGCCGCGCGCGAAGACCTGCTGCCCTACCTGGCCCTCTTCACCGAACCGGCCGAGCGGCAATTCGTGGCGCGCCGGATCTACGACGCCTCCGGCAGCCTGCCCAACGTGGGCGCCATCGCCCGCCTGCGCGTCTCGGAAGCGGAAGTTGAGGCGGCCCGCGGCCTGAAAGCGTTCCGCGGCCGCCATGCCCTCTTGGCCGGCGAACAGTTCCGCCAGTTGAAACCCTCCTTCGTGGTGCGGCGCCCGGCGCAGTTCCGCCGCGCATTCTTCATTTGGATCGCAGTGTTTTTCGCGGCATTCTGGGCCGTGCACTTATATTGGACCGTGCGCGCGTTCCCCGGCGACAGCACGCTGCTGCCCGCCATTTTGCTGCTCACCGGCCTCGGCCTCAACTTGATGGTCAGCCTGCGCGATCCCGTCCGCGACAGCCTGCTCTTCGTGGATTTCGCGCAAGGCGTAGCCGCCGGATGTGTCCTGCTGGCCATCGCCAGCGCGCTCGACTACGAGCGTCTGCTGGGCAAGCTCAGCTTCGTGCCCCTGCTTGCCAGCTTCGCGCTTTCGGCCCTCCTGATCGTGTTCGGATACGGCCCCGGCTCGAGCGACGCCAAAGTCAACCTGTTCGGCTTCCAGCCCGTCGAGCTCATCCGCATTCTGCTGATTCTGTTTCTTGCCGGCTACTTCGCGCAACGTTGGGACATCCTGCGGCACGCCCGAGAGCAGCGCCTGCGCCTGGCGATCTTCAACCGTCTGGGCGGCATTCCCCCGCTCGAATACACCATCCCCGCTTTCGCCAGCGTGGCGCTTTCGCTGCTGTTTTTCTTCTTGCAGAAAGACATGGGACCGGCCATGGTGTTTACTTGCCTGTTCCTGGCGCTCTACTCCATCGCGCGCAAAGACACGCTCATCGCCGCCGCCGGCCTTTTGTTTCTGCTTGCCGGATTCGTGGGCGGCTATCTCGTGCGCGTCCCGCACACCGTTTACGAGCGCGTCTCCATGTGGGCGTCGCCATGGAACAACGTCATCCACGGCGGCGATCAATTGGCGCAGTCGCTCTGGGCCTATGCCACGGGCGGCTTCTCGGGCACGGGACCGGGCTTGGGCGATCCGGCGCTGGTCCCGGCCGCCCACACCGACTTGATCCTTTCGGCGTTGGGCGAGGAGTGGGGCTTCCTCGGCGTGGCCGCCGTGTTCGCGCTCTACGCCTTCATCCTGTACCGCGCGGCGCGCATCGCCCTGCGCGCGCGCAGCGACTACGAATTCTTCCTGGCCGCGGGCCTGGGCGTGGCCATGGCGCTGCAAATCCTGTTGATCGCGGGCGGATCGCTCGGTGTGCTGCCGCTTTCCGGAGTCGTGACGCCCTTCCTGAGCTACGGCCGGTCGTCCATGCTGGCGAATTTTCTGATGTTCGCCATGTTGCTCTCCATCTCCAGCCGGCCCGCCGCCGATCCCCAGCGCAACGCGCCGTTCCGCGCGCCCGTCGAAGCCGCGGGCCTGGCGCTGGGAGTGTTGGCCCTCATCATCGTCTGCAAAGCGGCTTACGTACAGGTAGTGCGCAGCAGCGCCATCATGGGCGAAGGTACCCTGGTGGTGCAGGCCGATGGCGCGCGCCGCTATCAATACAATCCGCGCTTCCAGGAAATCGCGCGCAACATCCCCAAGGGCAGTATCTACGACCGCAACGGCCTGCCGCTGGCCACCAGCAATTGGGACGAACTGGAGAAACACCGCGCCCAATACCAGCAGCTCGGCATCGATATCGATCGGGCCTGCTCGCGCACCGAGAGCCGCCACTATCCCTTCGCCGGCCTGACGTTCCACCTGCTCGGCGATCTGCGCACGCGCATCCGCTGGGGCGCCGGTAACACTTCATACGTCGAGCGCGACTCGGCCACGCGTCTGCGCGGCTACGACGACCGCCCCACGCTGGTGGACGTCGCCAATCCCAAAACGGGCAAGATGGAGCGCGTCGTGCACTACGACTTGCGCGAGCTCGTTCCGCTGCTCCGCCATCGTTACGATCCCAACAACCCAGCCGTCCGCCGTGTGCTGGACCGCAAGCGCGACGTGCGCATGTCGCTCGACGCGCGGCTCCAGGTGCGCGCCGGCGAAATTCTGAAAGCCGCGCTGCAGAAAGCCGGCCAGGACAAGGGATCCATCGTCGCACTGGACCCGGCAACCGGAGATCTGCTGGCGGCCGTCAGCTATCCGCTGCCGCCCATCGGCCCGGGCGACGCCGTGCCCGCGGAACCCGGCCCCGATACCCAGGACGCCGCCGCCAATCCCTATCTGGATCGCGCGCGCTACGGCCTCTATCCGCCCGGCTCTACGTTTAAGGTAGTCACTGCCATGGCGGCCCTGCGCAACGACCCGCAGTTAGCCAGGCAGACTTACTCCTGCATTCGCCTGCCCGATGGCCGCGTGGGCAATTACCTGCGTGGATCCAACCGCCCCATCCGCGACGACATAGAGGATAAGTCGCCCCACGGAACCATCGACATGGAGCGCGCCGTAATTGTCTCCTGCAACGCGTACTTCGCGCAGCTAGGCACTTATAACGTAGGCGCGCAGCACTTATTCGATACCGGCACTTTGCTGGGCATCTCCATGGCCGCGCCCGCCACCGCGCAGCAATTGCGTAAGTCGCTGCCGCAGTCCTCGTATGGTCAGGGTCAGGTCGTCGCCTCGCCCTTCCAAATGGCGCGGGTGGCGGCGGCCATCGCCAACGGCGGCCAACTGCCGCAAGGCCGCTGGATCGCCGACGAAAGCAACGATCGCACCCAGCCGCCGCAGCCCGTGATCGGCCCGGATGTCGCCGCCACCATATCCCGCTTCATGCGCGAAGTGGTCACCCAAGGCACCGGCCGGAGCGCCGCCGGAGCGCCGGTTCAAATTGCGGGCAAGACCGGCACCGCGGAGCTCGCCGATGCGCCTTCGCACGCCTGGTTCATCGGGTTCGCGCCCTATCCGGCCGGCAGGCGCATTGCCTTCGCGGTGTTGATCGAGAACGGCCAGTATGGCGGCACTTACGCGGCGCCGGCAGCCGCCGCGCTGGTCGCGGCGGCCCAAAACCTGGGCCTCATCGGAGCGGGAAAACAACCATGAGTTTCTTCTCGGAAGTGGAAAAAACCATCGAGCGCGCTTTCCGCAAATGGACCGAGCGCGCCTTCGGACCCGCCCAGTCGGACGAACTGCTGCTGGTGCGTCGCGCCATACTCGAAGAAATCGAAGCTAAGATCCAAGTCATACAGCGTGGCCAGCGCCTATTCCCTTACAACCATCTGCGGGTGCGGCTGGTGTCCCCGGAGCCGGACCGGCGCGCGTTGTTTCACGCGGCGTTCGCCCAGGATCGCCGTTTGGAAAACGATATCCGCGAGTCCCTGCAGGGCGCCGGATGCGCGCTGCCCGCGGGCTTCGCGGTGGATGTGGAGACAGCCGAGGAAGGTCCCAAGGGCTTCGAAATCGCCTACGCCATCCGCGAGACCCCCTCCATTCCGGCGCCCGCCCCCGCGCTGGAACCGGAACCGGCCCCGCCGCCCGCCCCGGCGCGCCTGGAGATCGTGCGCGGAAAGGCCGCCCGGGATACTTACACCGTCGACAAGACCCGCACCAACATCGGACGCATGCAGGAACTCACCGACAGCCAGCATCGCATCGTGCGCCGCAACGACATAGTCTTCGAAGAAGGCGGCGACGACGCCAACGCCACCGTCTCCCGCGCGCACGCCCACATCCGCTTCGACCGCCCGTCGGGCCAGTATCGCATCTGCGACGACGAAAGCGAATTCGGCACCCGCATCTTCCGCGAAGGCCGCTCCATCGAAGTCCCCGCCGGCAACCGCCGAGGCGAGCGCCTGTGCCCGGCCGATGAAATCTACGTCGGCAGAGCGTGCCTGCGCTTCGAGCAGTAGGTTTTCGTGGGGCAGGCCCTCGGCCTGCGGCGGCCTCTCAGGCCGCCTCTTTTGGCTGCGGCTGCGCCGCTTTGTGGGGCAGCATGGTATCCTGCGGCCGATTGCCAATCGGCCCTGGCCCAGCTTTCTGGCGGGAAAGGTTCCCGACCGCGTCGCCCGGTGCTCTTGCCGACGCTCGGCGCGTCTGCTTCCTCACTCGATGTGACACGACGCGCTCTGTCGCTCCCGCACAAGGGTGCCAGTGTGGCTGCCACGGTCGGCCGCAAATCCGGCCAAGCTTGGCTTGCAGATCGGGTCTATGGTTCACTTCCATGTCCCAAAGCTGAGGGTAGGCTGGCCACGGAAGACGCCACATCCATGCCCCAAGGGTTAAGGATAGAGGACGCACCGCTTGATTTGACCTCCGATATAGAAAATGATAAATACAATGCAGGTACACGCAAACTGGATCGTCTGCCAGCAGCAATCTTCGATTGGGATGATACCAACCGTCATCACCTTGCGCGCCATGCCCTCTCGCCTCAAGAAGCCGAGCAATGCAACCGTAACGACCCCCTCATCGTTGAAGAGCAATTCATCCATGGAGAGCTCCGCTACATGGCCTTGGGAGAGACCAGCGCCGGCCGCCGCCTGGCATTCGTGTTCACCGTCCGAGGAGCCCGCGTGCGCTTCGTCACGGCCTATGCTATGACGCCACAACAGCAGGAAATCTATGAGGGAGGTTAGTTCTATGAGTCAACAGCCCATTCCCAAATTCGCCAGCGAGGAAGAGGAAGCCGCCTGGTGGGATGCGCATCCCGAAGTCCTCACCGAGCGATTCCAGACGGCCACACAACAGGGCCAGGTGCGTCGCCTGAGCCAAACCAACTTGCCCGGAGCCTCTGAAACCGTCACCATTCGCATCCCCCCGGAGGAACTGACGCGGGCGCGCACGCTGGCCGCCAAGCGTGGGCTCCGCTATCAGACTTATCTCAAGATGCTCCTGCACGAGGCCCTGGACGCCGAGGAGAAAAAGCTCGCCAGTTGATCCCGCCGTTCATCCTGACCGCCATTGACACACTCCGCCGATATATATCTCCCTATCCATCAATCACCTGCCGCCCTTGCCCCGCCTGCTGCGCCCAGTCTCGTGCTCCGCTGGAGATAGGGAGCCCCGTCCATGTTGCCCCATCTCCACCCAACCCCGGCCCAACAACGCATTCTGGCCCTGGTTTCACCGCCACCGCCTCTGTTCAATCCGACGGCGTCCACCGCGCCACGTCGGCAATTGCCTTGGCTCGTCCATTCTTTTTTGCGAGGCCCTCACCCGCACCCAGGCCCGGCCCAGCAGGACTACTCCCCTAGCGCGGTGCAAGCAGGCCGGTTCCCCACTTCCAAGCCGGACGGCCCGCGCAGTCCGGCATGCGACGATTACTCACACCCTAGCAGGAGTAGCCGGAAACTCCAGCGCCGCCATCATATCAACTCACTGATTCAAAAGGCTAAATGGGTTCGCTCGTCCAGATTCGCAAGCAGCCCTCAATGCACAATCCTGCATAAAAACGCAACTTTGCACAACCACCAGCCACCAGCCACCAACCACTATCCACGGCGCGCAACGCCCGCCCCGCCCGCCCCGCGCTACAGTAATACAAGGCCCGCACCCCGGGCCCAACATTCCATGACGAACAGGCTCGCATGACTCCAGAAGAAATCGAAGCCGTAGTCGGCGGATACCACGGCGATCCCTTCCGCATCCTCGGCCCCCACGCCGTCCGCAAACGCGGCGGGCAATCCCGTTGGGAAGTCCGCGCCTTCCTGCCGCAAGCCGAATCCGCTACGCTGCGCATCGGCGACCAGGTCCACCCCATGGAGAAGACCCACGACGGCGGCTTCTTCTGCACCACCCTCTCCGGCACGCCCGGCAAATATCTGATTCAGGCCAAACTGTGGGACGGCCCTACCATCGAATTCGAAGACCCCTACCGCTTTGGGCCGCTCATCACCGACTACGAGCTGTACCTGCATACCGAAGGCACGCACTACGAAGCCTATCGCATGCTCGGCGCGCACTCCGCCGAGGCCGATGGCGTGAAAGGCGTGCGCTTCGCCGTCTGGGCCCCCAACGCCGAAAGCGTCTCGCTGGCCGGCGAGTTCAACCAGTGGGACACCCGCCGCCATCCCATGCGCCGCCGCAACGGCGGGGTCTGGGAGATCTTCATCCCCGAACTCGGCGATGGCGCCACTTACAAATACAACGTGCGCTCCCGCTTCGCCGCCTATCAGCAACTCAAGGCCGACCCTTACGGCTTCGCGAGCGAGCTTCCGCCCAAGTCCGCCTCCGTCGTCTGGAATATAGAAAAACACGAGTGGCAGGACGCCGCCTGGATGGAAGAGCGCGGCCGCACGGACCTGCTCAAAGCGCCCGTCTCCATCTACGAACTGCATATCGAATCCTGGATGCGCGGCCCGCAGGGGCAGTTCCTCACCTATCGCGAACTCGCCGTCAATCTGGTCGAGTATATGAAGCGGATGGGCTACACGCACATCGAGCTGCTGCCCATCATGGAGTATCCTTTTTCCGGCTCCTGGGGCTACCAGATCGTCGGCTACTTCGCGCCCACCTCCCGCTTCGGCACGCCCGAGGACTTCATGTACTTCGTGGACTGCTGCCATCGGGCGGGCATCGGCGTCATCGTCGATTGGGTGCCCGCGCACTTCCCGCGCGACGCCCACGGCCTGGTGTACTTCGACGGCACCGCGCTTTACGAGCACGCCGACCCGCGCAAGGGCGAACAGAAAGATTGGGGCACGCTGGTCTTCAACTACGGCCGCAATGAAGTGCGCTCCTTCCTGATTTCCAACGCCATGTTCTGGCTGAAGAAGTATCACATCGACGGCCTGCGCGTGGATGCGGTCGCCTCGATGCTCTACCTCGACTATTCGCGCAAGGCCGGCGAATGGGTGCCCAACCAGTACGGCGGGAACGAAAACCTGGAAGCCATCGATTTCATTCGCCGCTTCAACGAACTGGCCCACAGCGTGCCAGGCGCCATCACCATCGCCGAGGAATCCACCGCGTTTCCGGGCGTGTCGAAGCCGGTCTATCTCAACGGGCTGGGCTTCACCATGAAGTGGAATATGGGCTGGATGCACGACATGCTCAACTACTTCAGCCAGGACCCGGTTCATCGAAAGTATCATCACAACAACATCACCTTCAGCATGCTGTACGCCTTCACCGAGAATTTTGTGCTGCCGATTTCGCACGATGAGGTGGTCCACGGCAAGGGCTCGCTGATCGACAAAATGCCTGGCGACGAGTGGCAGAAATTCGCCAACGCGCGCGCCTTCCTGGCCTACATGTACGCGCATCCCGGCAAGAAGCTGCTCTTCATGGGACAGGAGATCGGCCAGCGCGAGGAGTGGAACTACAACGAAGGCCGCCGTTGGGATCTGCTGGCGTTCGACTACCATCGCAAGCTGCAATTCCTGGTGGAGGAGCTGAATCGTTTCTACCGCGCCAATCCGGCGCTGTACCAGGTGGACTTTCACTACGCGGGCTTCGAGTGGGTCGACTTCCACGATGTCGAACACTCCGTGATTGCTTTCCTGCGGCGCGCGGAGAATCCCCAGGATTTCCTCCTGTTCTGCTGTAACTTCACGCCCGTGGTCCACGAGCGCTACCTGTTTGGCGTGCCAGAGGAAGGCGTCTATGAAGAGGTGCTGAATACCGACTCGCACCTGTTCGGAGGCAGTAACCTGGGCAACGCCGGATGGGTCGCCTCAAGGCCCGTGCCGCAGCACAATCGCCCGCAAAGTATCAGTGTGACACTACCCCCCCTGGCGGTAGTGGCATTTCGCAAACGCTAACTCAACTGGAGGGCGGGCTTGAGCCCGCGCGGGGCTTTAGCCCCGCTCCTGGCTAACTTACAAATGCCACAACCATACGACGCAATCATCATCGGAGGCGGCCACAACGGCCTGGTAACCGCCGCATACCTCGGCCGCGCCGGCCGCAAAGCAATCGTCTTGGAACGCCGCGAATTGCTGGGCGGTTGCGCCGTCACCGAAGAAATCTGGCCGGGATACCGCGTCTCCACCGCCGCCTATCTGACCAGCCTTCTGCAGGAGCGCATCATCCGCGACCTCGACCTGCCGCGCTTCGGATACCAAGTGGATGCTAAGGACCCCGCCTTCTTCTCGCCATTCCCCGACGGCCGTTGCTTCTTCATGTGGCAGGACAGCCGCAAGACGCTGGAGGAGATCGCCAAATTCTCCAAGCATGACGCCGAGGTCTATCCCGCCTTCGAGGCGCAGCTTGAACGCCTGTCGCAGGTGGTCGAGTCGCTGCTGCTGACCACTCCGCCGCAGTTTCCGCCGCGCGGGATTGGCGATTTAATCGAGTATCTCAAACTGGCCGGACGCCTCCGCAAATTGGCCCCGGCAGACATGGTGGCGCTGGTCAAAATCTTCACCCAAAGCGCCGCCGAGTTACTCGACGAGTGGTTCGAATCGCCTGAGCTGAAAGTCACTCTGGCCACCGACGGCGTCATCGGCGCCAATGGCGGCCCGCGCTCCCAGGGCACTGCTTACATTCTGATGCATCACGTGATGGGCAGCGTCGCCGGACATCGCGGATTGTGGGGCTTCGTGCGCGGCGGCATGGGCGCGGTCTCCGAGGCCATCGCGGCTGCCGCGCGCAGCCACGGCGCGGTGATCCGCACCAACGCGGCAGTCGAAAAAATCCTGGTGCGCGATGGCCGCGCCCGCGGCGTCGTATTGGAAGGCGGCGAAGAAATCGAAGGCGCGGTGGTGGCATCCAATCTCGATCCGCGCGCGACGTTCCTGCGGCTGCTCGACGAGCGCGACCTCCCGCCGGATTTCGTCACCTCCATCCGCCGCTTTCGCACCGAGGGCACCTCGTGCAAAATCAACCTGGCGCTGTCCGGTCTTCCGGAGTTCAGCGCCATGCCGGGAGCGCCCGGCCCGCAGCATCGCGCGACCATGCACATCTGTCCGTCCATCGATTACATCGAGCGCGCCTGGGATGACGCCAAGTATGGCCGCCCCTCTGAGCGTCCCATGCTGGAGCTGACTATCCCGACCATGTACGATCCGTCGCTGGCGCCCCCCGGCAAGCACATCATGGGAATCTTCCTGCAGTACGCGCCGTACACGCTGCGCGGCACCACTTGGGACCAAGAGCGCGAGCCGTTCTACAACCGCGTGCTGGAGGTGATCGAAGAGTATGTGCCCAACATCCGCTCGATCATTATTGACAAGCAGGTGCTCACGCCGCTCGATCTGGAACGCCGCTTCGGCATCACCGGAGGCAACATCTTCCACGGCGAGATGAGCCTCGACCAGATGTTCGTCATGCGCCCCGTGGCCGGCTACGCGAGCTACCGCACGCCGGTCCGCGGCCTCTATCTATGCGGCTCCGGTGCCCACCCCGGAGGAGGAGTCATGGGAGCGCCAGGCTACAACGCCGCCCGCGAGATACTCGGAAGGCGGGCTTGAGCCCGCGCGGGACTTTAGTCCCGCCGCTAAAATATTATCTTTCCCACAAGCTGCATGTTGAACGGCTCGCCCGGCCCCAGTCCCGGCGCCCCATTGAAGTCGCCGATGGTGTCGTACAGATAACCGTTCGACCCGACCGATCCCGCTCCGCTGGCCAGGTTCTTGCGGTTGAACAGGTTGAACATTTCCGCGCGAAGCTGTATCTTCAGGCGTTCGCGAATCGGAATGTTCTTGATCACCGACAGGTCCACGTCGGCGTAGCCCGGTCCCGTGAACAAATTCCGGGAAAGATTGCCGCCCGGCGTGCTGGGCGCGACGAACATGTTCGGATTCACCCATGGTTCGCCAACTCCCGGAACGAACGTGTGGGAAACGCCGGCGAACGGATTGCCGATGATGTCCAGCCCGGGCCGTTGCGTCCCGGCGTCGAAGTTGAACGGCTGTCCGCTGTGGAACGACCACAGGCTGCTCAACTGCCAGCCATGCGAGAGCCACTTCGGACCGTGCGAAGAGCCCGGTATGTCGTAAGTCAGGAAGGTAGTGAAGTTCAGGCGCGTGTCGAAATCGCTGCTCCCATATTCCTGTGCCAGGTTGTAGCTGTCCAATGGGATCACGCCGCGGTACTCGGTCACGTCGTCCAAAGCATGCGCCCAGGTGAAGGCGAATTGCCCGGTCACTCCATGCCACGTCCTGATCTTCAGCGTCGTTTGCAGGGCGTTGTAGTTGGAGTTACCGATGCTGTTCAGTTGGTACACGGAGCCGACGTTGGGATACTCTGCGTTGAAGGGACCGTTCGGGTAGCCCGGGTTGAGTTCCAGCATCACCGACGTTTTGCGCCCCAGGCTGCCGACGTAGCCGACCTGCCACACCATGGCGTTGCCGAAGGCTTTCTCGACGTTCAGGCTGTAATTGAAGAAGTAGGGCGTCCGGAAATTCTGGTTGACCGAGTACACGTTGTATTGATTGCCGCCGCATCCGCTAAGAGTGGGGCAAGTAGTGATTCCTGGAAAGATATACTGGCTCGACTGCCAGGTGAATGGCGTACTGATGCTGTAGTTGTCGACCGCCTTCGGCCCTATCGGATTGTCCTGTAAGCCATCGGCTCCGTTGCCGCGATAATCCAGGAAAGGATTCATGTTGATTTGGTCGTAGAACACGCCGATTCCGCCGCGCACCACCAAGTCGTTCTTCGAGGTTGGCTGATAGGCGAAGCCGAGGCGCGGTCCGAAGTTGTTTTTGTCCGACGGGAAAATGCTGTTAATCCCGTTGCCCTGAATCTTCAAACCCTGTCCCGGAATGAAGACGGCGAGATCCTGGTTGGGACTATGCAGCGGTCCCATATAGTCCCACCGCAGCCCCAGGTTCACGTTCAGGTTACGGGTAACCTGCCAGTCGTCCTGGGCAAAGAAATCGATGCCGTTCACACGCACAAACCGTTCCGGGTCTCCGACCGCGATGTTTGCCGAAGCGACATTACCGGCTAGAAAATCCTCCAGCGAATTGAAGGAGAAACTGCCGAGTGAGCGGCGGTGATAGAATTCATCCACGCGGCCTTGCCGTACTTCCGCGCCGAAGCGGAACTGGTGCTTCCCCTTGACGTAGGAAAAGATATCCGTCAGATGTCCGGTAACGTCGTTGCGGCCCTCCGGCGGAGTGATCCCAACCTGATCGAAGCCGGCGATCTGAATGTTGGGCGCGCCAGGAATGGGGTTCCCGTGAATGGTGGCGTCCGGGCTTGTATAAAGCCCCAGCGCCTGGCTATCGAAGCTGTTGTTGGAGTCGTGGAATACCTGGTTGAAGTAACTGACGCCAAAGAGAAGCTGGTTGGCCGCCCGCTCGGTCAATACCGAATTCAAAACAGCCGAATAGTTCTGGACGTGGATGGGCGCGACTTCGAAATAGTATCCCAGGTTGGAACTCGCGGTAGCCAGCGCGAGGCTGGCGCCCGGCGGCTGCGTCTGGCTCCCTTCTCCCGCGAACCAGTGCAGCGAAAGGTGGTTCTTCGCGTTGAAGTTGTGGTCCACCTTGACCACGCCGTTGTAACTGTACCCGGTCCCCGGAACGGTTGCGAAATAGTTATCGGAGGTTGCCGGCAGGTTCAGAATAGATCTGGGCCAAAGCGTCGAAAGCAGCTTCAACGAGAGCGGATTCGTCGCCGTGCCCGCCGCCGCCAATTGCGCTTCGGCTTGCTGGACAAAAGCGGTGGATGGTTCGGTGGACAAACCGGTCAGGCCGAAGATATAGTCCTGCTTCTCAAAAGCGCCGAAGAAGAACGTCTTGTCCTTGACAATCGGGGCGCCCACTGTCAGCCCGTAATTATAGTTGCGCAGCGGTGGCGCTTTTTGAAAATCGGGCGAGGGCACGAAGAAAGGCGAGTGCGCGGCATAAAACTCATTGCGATTGTAGTAGTATGCGCTGCCGTGCAGTTCGTTGGTGCCGCTCTTGATGGTCAGATTCACAGTGCCGCCGGCGTTGCGTCCGCTCTCCGCGTTCGACTGGGTCTGCGCCGAGAACTCGTCGATGGCGTCCATCGGCATCACCACCCCCGCGATGCCCGATACCCCGCCCTGGTTCACCGCCGGAATGTTGTGCCAGAAGTCGTTGTTGTCTGTGCCGTCAATCTGCCAGTTCATCTGATTGGCGCGCGTTCCATTGAGCGACCCAAAACCGCCCACGGAATAACCTCCGTAGCCCGGCGCCACCGCGATCAACTGCGAGAAATCGCGCCCGTTCATGGGAATGTCCTGCAGCGCCTGATCCGGGATTGTGTCGCTTTGGGTCACCGTGGTGGTGTCCACAGTAATCGCCGCCGCCGAAACCTCCACCGCGGTGGCTTGCTGTCCCACTCTAAGCGTGACCGGCAGAGTATAGATGGCGCCCGCCGTCACTGGAATCTTGTCCACCGTTACCGGCGTGAACCCACTGGCGGTCACCGCCACCTGATACGCGCCTGGAGGAAGGTCTTGGAACGAGAACTGGCCTTCCGCGGTGGTCACTGTCGTGAGTGCGATGCCGGTGCCCGTGTCGGTTGCCTTCACCACGGCCCCCGCCAGGGCCGCTCCTGTCTGGTCACTCACCGCTCCATTGATAGAACCCCGGAAGGTCTGTGAGTGTCCGGGAATAACAACCCATAGCAATACAACAGCACACGCGAGTAGGTGTTTCATCTTGTCCCCTTTAACGATGGTGTCTTACAAACTTGAAAAAGATGGGCGGCCTACGAGCAGGTCAAGGCCCAAACTCGAAGCGTGGATTCTGTTACAAATCTCAATAACTTGCGTCAGCCTTGACGCCCGCCGATACGCGGGATGGAAGGCTAACGCAAACCCAGATATGATTATTTGTAATGCCGCTATTGGCGCAACCCGCCGCTGGCCAGCAGCTTCTCTAACGCGGAGATATCGTGATGCAAAACCCGGTCCCCTTCGAGAGGAGCCGAAACCGCCCGGATGCGTTCGCGCGCCCGTTCAATCGGCAAGCTGCTCTTCAAGGGTTTCAACAAATCAAGCGCGCGCGAAGCGGACAAAGCTTCAATCGCCAGCACGGCGCGAGTGTTGCGCACGATGTTTTTGTATTTTAGCGCAGAAGTCATCCCCATGCTAACAAAATCTTCTTTATTTCCACTGGTAGTGATGGACCCCGAGGAGGCCGGATGGGAGAGCACCCGATTCTCCCCCACCAGCGCGGCCGCCGTCACCTGCGCCATCATCAGCCCCGATTCCAGGCCCGGGTGGCCGGCGAGAAACGGCGGCAGTTCCTCGTTGAGCGCCGGGTTGACCAGCCGGTCGATGCGTCGCTCGGAGATGCCGGCCAGCGCGGTCAGCGCCACCGCCAGATAATCCAACTGAAACGCCAATGGCTCGCCGTGAAAATTACCGCCGGAAACGATCTCATCGTCGAGCACCAGCGGATTGTCCGTGGCCGCGTTCAGTTCAATGGCGAAGACTCGCCGCGCCTCCGCCAGCGAATCGCGCACCGCGCCGTGTACCTGCGGCGCGCAGCGCAGCGAATAGGCGTCCTGTACGCGCCGGCAAGCAATGTGAGACTGCCGGATTTCGCTGCCCTCCAGCAGTTGGCGCAGGCGCGCGGCGCTCTCAACCTGGCCGGGATGCGGACGCACGGCATGCAGCCGCGGATCGAACGCTCGCGGAGTGCCGCGCAAGGCGTCCAGCGTCATGGCGCAGATCACGTCGGCGGAATCCGCCAGCGTCTCGGCCGCCGCCAGTTCCAGGCACCCGATCGCCAGCATGGCTTGCGTGCCGTTGATCAGCGAAATGCCTTCCTTGGCGCGCAGCGTGAGCGGCTCCAGACCCGCGCGCCGCAGGGCCTCGCCACCTGGATAAACCGCGCCTTGGTATTCCGCTTCGCCTTCCCCGATGAGCACCAGCGCCATGTGGGCCAGCGGCGCCAGGTCGCCGCTCGCGCCCACGCTGCCTTGCGATGGCACCCACGGCGTCACGCCGCGATTCAGCAGATCGCACAGGCGCTCGGCCACCACCGGGCGGATGCCCGAATAGCCCTTCGCCAAAACGTTGGCGCGGATCAGCATCATGGCCCGCACCTCCGCCCGCGCTAAGGGATCGCCGACGCCGGCCGAGTGCGAGCGCACCACGTTGCGCTGCAGTTGATCCAGATCGGCAGGCGCGATCCGCACATCCGCCAGCAGCCCGACTCCCGTGTTCACCCCATAGACCGGCGCATCGCCCGCGGCCAGGCGCTCCACTACGGCGCGGGAGCGTTCCATCTTTTCGACGGCCGCCGCCGCCAGCGCGACCTCGCCTTGGCCGGCTGCCACCGCGCAGACGTCTTCTATTGTGAGTTGCTCTCCATTCAATTCCATTGCGTACCATTGTCCCCAATCCGGGCCCCTGGAGGGTGGGCTTCGGCCCGCGTGGGGCTTCAGCCCCGCTCCTCCAGCTAAAAGTAACCGGGTACAATCGTTTCCAGAATATGCGCCTGCTACCGGTGTGCCTGATGGCCTCCTGCGCCGCTGCCGCGGAATTGCCCAACGTGGTTTTCGTCGAGCCGGCCGGGAAGATAAATACGGCGTCCGCCGAGATCCGCGAGAGTATGCCCCTCTACCGGCGCGTGTCCGACGCGTCGAAATACGAACCGTGGCTAAACAATGAATCGGCCCAGCGCGCGCTGCGCCTGTACGCGCAAACCGCCCGCATCGCCGCGCCCGGCGCGAGTGTTCCGGATTACTACGTCGCGCTGGTGAGGGGCGGCAATCATGCAGCCGTCGGATTCCGGCTCGAGACCTCCGAAGGCGTAAAGGAGTATCCGCGAACCGCCTATATTCTGCTCGAACCCGCGCCCGAGTGGTTCGAGACTACCATGTATCACGAGACCGGCCACGTGGCGATGGACATGCTCGCAGGCGGCCGGCGCCTGGATGGGCGCGAGGTGGCGTCGATTTCGCATTCGACCGCCGCACTCTCGGACCGCACTACCGCGTTCAGCGAAGGTTGGGCCATTCATCTGGAGACCCTGGCGGCGCATCTGGCGCACGGCGAAGGCCTGCGCTGGCGCTACCAGCACCACTCCATCGGATTCGGCGACGCGCCCTATCGCCAGAACGAGTATTACCGCGGCGCCTCCGATCTGACGACTTTCTCGCAAGACATGGCGCGCTACTACGACGTGCGCGAGAACTACTTCGCATTCGAGAGCGCCTTCCGCGGGCCGGATTACCTGCGCGTGCAGTTGGAGAGGGCCCGCGATTTTTCCACTCTGCGGGATGCCAACCAACTGCTCCAATCGGAAGGCTTCTACGCCAGCTTCTTCTTCCTGTTCGCCATGCGCGGGGCGGATCTCCCGGCGGAGGAGACCGTCGCCCAGCGCGAAGATCAAATGCTGCGCGCGATGGCCGCCATGTTCGCCGCGGTTAAGACCGATATCTCCACACCGTGGCTGCTCGAACTGGTGACCGCATACATGCGCCTCTATCCCAGCGAGCGGGCGGCAATCGTGGACGCGCTGAACGATCTGAGCCACGGCGTGTTTGTCGACCCGGGCGCGGGCGCGCTATGGCGCGAGCATTACCTGGCGAGTCTCCGGCTGGATCTGGAGCATCTCAACCGCGACGCGATTGACGCGGCGCGCAAGCGCTGGCGCGAACAGGCGATGGCCGATCCGCGTGTCCTCTACTCGCGTATCGGGCCGGAGATCGTTTGCACCGTGCCCGCCGTCACCGTGTGGCTGGTGGCGTTCGGCGAAGGCGCGCCGCTGCGGTTCGACGTAAACACCGTACAGGAAGGCGTGTTGCGGCTGGTTCCCGGCATCACCGACGACGAAATCGCACGCTTCGCCGCCGAGCGCGCCAAGCTGCCATTTGCGAGCGCCGACGATTTCCGCCGCCGCGCCGCCCTGCGCGCCGCCACGCTGGCCCAGATGCATTGACAGGCTGAAGCCCGTCCCACCTTGATGCTATCCTCGTACTTGGTATGGCGCGAAGAGCGGCGGTAATCGGAAGTGCCGGGCAACTCGGCGTGGAACTGGTTGCGGAACTGAACCAGCGCGGATACCAAACCATCGGCTGGGACCGTGACCAATTGGACATCACGGATAACCGGCAGGTGGAGAGCCTGCTGACGCCGTGGGATCCCGAGATCGTTTTCAATGCCGCGGCTTACAACCAGGTGGATGTGGCGGAGAGCGAGCCGCAGGCGGCCTTCCTGGTGAATGCCCTCGCGGTGCGCAACCTGGCGCTGGCGTGCCGCCAACTGGACGCCCGCTTCGTGCACTTCTCGACGGATTACGTCTTCGACGGCAGAGCCGGCCGGCCGTATGTGGAGAGCGACCCCACACATCCGTTGGGCGCCTACGGCGTCTCGAAACTGGCCGGCGAGCTTTACACGCAGGCTTACCTGGACGCGCCGCTGATCGTGCGCACCTCCGGCGTCTTCGGGCCGGGCGGACTGCACACCGCGCGCGGCAATTTCGTCGAATTGATGTTGCGGCTGGCGGGCTCCGGGCAGCCCATCCGCGTAACTGAGGACCACGTGGCGTCGCCCACCTACGCGCCATTGCTGGCCGCCCGCACCATCGATCTGGTGGAACGCGGCCAGACCGGCATCTTCCACATCGGCGGCGGCGCGCCCATTTCCTGGTATCGTTACGCGCAGGCGATCTTCGCGGTGGCCTTGCCGGGCCAGGCCGTGGAACTGCACGCGACCAGCGAGCGCGAACACCGTACGGCCGCGCGCCGTCCCAAGTTTTCGGCGCTATCGAATGCCAGGATCGAAAGCCTGGGGATCGGCGCGATGCCGCCGCTGGAGGAGGCGCTGCGACTCTACTTCGCGGCGCGCGAGAAGATGGTCAGCTCTTCTCGGGCTTAGTCGCGTAGTAGCCTTTGCGCACTTGCACCTTCAGGTTCTTGTCCCCCACCTTCACGATCAGTTTGCGGAAACGGCCGTCCTGCTCCGGGCTGGTCGAGGTGTAGGCGATGGCGTACTGGCTGCGCATTTCGTCCTGCAATTCCTTGAAGGCGTCGTCGAGCGAATGCTTGCGGTCTACTTTGAAAACGCGGCCACCGGTCTCACCGGACATCCTTTGCAGCGCAAAATCGCTGACGCCGCCGAACGAAAACATGCCGTAGGCGCTGGGATCGGCGTAGTCGATGCTGTAGATGACGACGTCCGACTTCTGCGCGGCCTCGATGGCTTCCTCGATCTTCAGCTTGCTGCCCTCGTCGATGCCGTCGGTGATCAGGACCACGACTTTGCGCCCCACCTCGGCGCGCAGCTTTTCGTTCGCCGCGAGATATACGGCGTCGTACAGCACGGTGCCGCGCGGCTGGCTGATGGTGGGCACGGGTCCAGGCCCGATACCGGAGGCCCCGGAATTGACCTGCAACTGGGAGAGCCCCGCCTGCAGCAACTTGGGCGAATTCGTGTAATCCTGCAGCAACTCGGAATCCTCGCCAAAACTGATGAGAAAGGCTTCGTCCTTCTTCCGCAGAACCTGCGAGAAGAACTGATGGGCGGCGCGCTTCTCGATATCCAGCAGGTTTCTCTGGCTGGCGCTGACGTCGATCAGCAGGCCGATGGTCAGCGGCAGGTCGGTTTCACGCGTGAAGTATTTGATAGTTTGCGGCTTGCCGTCTTCCAGGACGGTGAAGTCGTCCTTAGTCAGGTTGCCGATCAGGCCGCCGTGTTTGTCATGCACCGAAGCCAGTATGTTGACCAGCGAAACGTCGACGGTAATGGAAGGCGGCGCGTCTTCGGCGGGCTTCTCCTGCGGCAACGCGGGAGGCGCCGGCAGCATCGCCAGCAGGAATACAGATGCGATCCCGCGCCGGAGCGCGGCTTTGGTCAGGGCCATAGGGTTACAATGACGGACGTGGCTGCAAGCAGCCCTGTTACAATAATGCGCAAAGCCATCCGCCATCTGCAAGCCGCCGATCCGGTGATGGGCGGCATCATCCGGCAAGTCGGCCCTTACCGCATCGAGTTCCGCGATCCGGGCTTCGAGACGCTGGTCAAGTCCATTGTCTACCAGCAGCTTAGCGGACGCGTCGCGCAGGTGATCTTCGGGCGTCTGGCGGCCGCGGTACCCGGAGGCATGCTGACCCCGGAAAACACCCTGGCGCTGCGGCCCGCGAAGATGCGGAAACTGGGCTTATCGAAGCAAAAAACCGCGTACATTCGCGATCTGGCGCGCCTGACGCGCGCCGGCACAGTCGATTTCACCGAACTCCCCGCGCTCGCGGATACCGAGGTGATCGAGCGGCTAACCAAAGTGAAGGGCGTGGGTGTTTGGACCGCGCACATGTTCCTGATCTTCGCCCTGCGCCGCACCAATGTGCTGCCCAGCGGCGATCTGGGAATTCGTGCGGCGATTCGCAAGGCATACGGTTTCGCCGAACTGCCCAAGCCAGCCGAGATCGAAGTCCTCGGCCAGCGCTGGCATCCCTACTGCACCGTGGCCGCCTGGTATCTTTGGCGCAGCCTGGAGCCGAACGCCAATCTGTAGCTGGACAAGCCTGCTCACGCACCCGTGGGGCGGACCTCCAGGTCTGCGCGGGTCCTCCAGGACCCGCTGCTCGCCAACCAACCTGTTGATTCTGGCCGCCCCGTTTCACATCCCCACTCATCAAACCGGACGTGCCCATTTTCGGGCATCCGGCTTTCCGGCTGGCTTCATGGTAGACTCACGTACGCGCGGCCCAGCGCCTTGCGAGGACACCTGGTGCCGCCGTCTCAGAAAGTTCCGCACACGATCATAAACGTGCTCGTCAACCACCCGATACGCCCGGCTGGTGCTCCCTATGCTGAAGTACTGCCGCCAGCCTTGCAACTTCCGATTCAGCTTTTGACGAACTTCCGCCCAGGGTGCCCCATTCCGGCGATCCGATCGTCAGATAAACCAGCGCCCGCGTTTTGCCGCCGTTATCGGATATCGCGTTGGACCCGCGAAAAACGAAGCCACGCCGGCAACGCCGGCCGTCACCATAATAAGCGCCGGAACTCACTAGCAGATCGCTAGCGGCTAAGCTGTTCGGCGCCAGGACGGCTGCCGCCCCGGCGATTGCCACGAGGATAAGCGACCGGGCGGCGGCGACGGTTCGGGCGGCGAAATATAGCGCTGTGCAGACCATGACGGCGATCGCCACAGCGATCACCGTCACTAACGCGATCACCGTCACTAACGGGTTACCGGGCACCTGCGGCTTTGCACCTGGCGGCTTTTCAGCCCGCGACGGGCGCCCATCACCACTGCACGCGCGTCACGCTGTAAGGACCTACCGTGATCGGGTTGGGCGAAGTCGTGTTCACGATCTGCACGTTGGTCTGGGCGGTCGCGGTGTTCTGCGCGGTGTCGCTGGCGTTGGAGATGTAGGAAACCGTCAGCGTCGACTGCAGCACGTCTCCGTCGACCTCGATCGCGATGGGGACCGATGAGCTGGATTTATTCGTAATCAGCACGTAATGTGTCCCATCCGTGCCCTGGTATCCTTGCGCGAAGACGGCCGGCACGGGATTGCCATCGTATCCTTCGATCGGCACCGTGGGTCCGCCCGTCACCGTGGTAGGCCACGTAGCATTGCTGCTGTTGATCGCCAGATTCGCAATCTCCAGGGCTAAAGCATTGGTCGAATAATAGAACTGGTACTGTGTGTTGGGATTCGTTGAGGTATCGGTGACGTAATTGGGGTTCTTCTTAACCTCGGCCACCAGGTAGCTCTGAAAGTCGTTCACCGCGCGGATCATCCCTTGGTTGAAACTGTTTGAAAGGAACAGACTGCTGATTCCAACCGCTTTCACCTGCGAAACCGTGGACATACGCGCGACATACTCCGCGAGGAAAATACCGTTGTAGATGTAAGACTCGAAGGGCATGGTGGCAAACCCGTCGGTGTTCACCTCACTGAGGAAGACGGGGGTGTTTTCGCCAACCAACGGCTGTACGGAAGAGGTGTACCACTCGGTGGTGCCATGCGCCAGAATGCCGTTCAGGGTCTGCTCCTCATCGCTTGTAGCCATGCTTGAATTGTCTATTGGATACACATGGTACGTTACGCCCTGCCAGTACTGAGGACTATAAGCCGCCATGCCGCTGTCCCACGTCAGGTAATTGCCAAAAAGCTGAATGAACTGTCCCTGAAAGAAAACGCCCGCGATGGCGCTCGGGTTGGCCGCGTTGATGTTCAGGTAGTACGGATTGTACGCGGCCGCGGCATAAGAAGCTGGCGTCGGGAAAATCTTGGGGAAGACATATGGTTCATTGGCGATTTCCCACTCGACGATGTTGAGTCCGGCCGTCTGGGCCGTGGTCACCATTTCACCGGCTGAGTTCGGATTGTTGTCCGAAAAACCGTTGAAGGACACGATTCCGTTGGCTCCCAGCGTCTTTAGGAACGTGGCATAGTCCGAGACACAGCCGCCACCTGAGAAGCACGCGCCGCCTTTGGCTTGCGTGAGAGACTCGGCTAATACCATGGCGTTATAGAGATTGCTCGGTATATTTGGCTGCAGCGCGCTCAACCATGTGGGATTCATGTGCGCGGTCTCCCAGTCGAATCCCGTCGAAACTGTGCCCCCCGGAAACCTGAGCCAGCCGGGTTTCAAAGGCGTCACCGCGGCCACCCACTTCGGGTCCCAGTATTCAATTCCATTGAGGGGGTACGCGTCGTTGAAGCCGCTAAAGCCCGGCGCTAGCGGAGTAGTAGAGGTGGTGGTCACGCTGATGTAGGGGATAGCCGCCTGGATGGTGAAGCCGTTAGTCAGCGAAGCCTGCTCCGCGCCCGTCGTCACGGTGACCGTCTGAGAACCGGTGGCCGCCGAGGCGCTTATGGCGATTTGGGCTGTCGCACTGGTGGCGCTGATGACTGTGACCGGCCCCGGTTGTCCGGCTGTGCCGCCGCCCACCGCGATACCAGGTCCAAAACTGGCTACCGTGGTCCCCTGCGCAAAGTGCGTGTACGATCCCGTAATGCTCACCTGAAGCGATAGCCCCGCATTCGAGGAATTCGGCGAGAGCGTCTGGATGGACGCGGCAGGGTTAATGGTCAGAGTAAACGGCACGGACGCCGTCACCTGGTTGCTGTCCTGCACCTGGATGGTGAAGTTAGCAGTAGTGGCTGCGCTGGGCTGGCCGCTGATCAGCCCTGTGGTTGGGTTCAACGCGAGAGGGTTCGGCAAAGTGCCCGTCGTCACTGACCAGGTGTACTGCCCGGTTCCGCCGGTGGCCGTCAAATTCTGCGAGTAATTCACTCCCACCTGGCCCGTTGGCAATGGCGAAGTCGTGGTAATCGCCAGAGTCACCGGCACGGTGAAAGATCCGGATGTTGCAACGTTAAGGCTGTCTGTTACCGTCACCGTGAAGGTCGAATCCACCGCGGTAAGAGGCGGCATCCCCGTCAAGGCGCCAGCCGTGCTCATCGCCAGCCACGCCGGCAAACCTGTTGCCGACCAACTGTATCCGCCGGCGCCTCCCGAGGCCGCGAATGTCTGGCTATAGGCCACCGTGGGTGTGGCGGCCGGCAACGGCGACGTCGTGGTGATCAGCAGCGCCGGGTTGATGGTCAGGGCGAATGCCTTGGTGACTACGACTTGGTTCGTGTCGGTCACCTGGATCGTAAAGTTAGCCGTAGTGGCCGTGCCGGGCTGGCCGCCGATCAAGCCCGTGGCCGGGTTCAACAAGAGAGGATTCGGCAACGATCCCACACTCACCGCCCAGGTGTAGCTCCCGCTGCCGCCAGTGGCCGCCAGGGTCTGCGAATAGTTTACGCCCACCGTGCCCTGCGGTAACGGGGAGCTGGTGGTAATGACCAGCGCCGGGTTGATAGTCAGGGCAAAAGCCTTTGTAGCGGTAGCCTGGTTGCTGTCGGTCACTTGAATCGTGAAGTTAGCAGTCGTGGCCGCGCTGGGCTGGCCGCTGATCAGCCCGGTGGTTGGGTTCAAAGCGAGCGGGCTCGGCAACGATCCCACGGTCACCGCCCACGTGTACGTCCCGCTGCCGCCGGTGGCCATCACGCTCTGCGAGTAGTTTACACCCACGGTGCCCTGCGGCAACGGGGAACTGGTGGTAATGACCAGCGCCGGGTTGACGGTCATGGTGAATGCCTTGGTGGCAGTAGCCTGAGTGCTGTCGGTCACCTGGATGGTGAAGCTGGCCGGTCCTGCCGGAGACGGTTGACCGGTGATTGCGCCCGTTGCTGGATTCAACGAAAGACCAGGCAAGGCGCCCGCACTCACCGACCACGTGTAGGTCCCGCTGCCGCCCCTGGCCGTCAAGGTCTGCGAGTAGTTTACGCCCACCGTGCCCGTCGGCAGAGGCGAGACGGTGGTGATTGTCAGCGCCGGGGCGATAGTCAGTGCGAACTCCTTGCCAGCGGACGAATGCAGGCTGTCGGTAACCTTGATTTCGAAGTGCGAGAGGCCTTTCGTGGTTGGCAGGCCGCCGATTACGCCGGTCGTTGTATCCAGCGAAAGACCCGCGGGCAAAGTTCCTCCGGCCACCGCCCAAGTGTAGGTCCCGCTGCCACCAGTAGCAGTCAAAGCCTGCGAGTAGTTCACGTTGACCGTTCCCGTGGGTAGCGGGGAACTGGTGGTGATCGCCACATGAGCGTTGACCGTCAGCGATGCGGTGTTTCTGCTTGCAAAGGCGTTGCCCGTGGAGGTGGTGCCGGCAATGGAAACCTGGTAAGACGTCGCCGCTGAAACCGCGATGGATGTGGGCACTTTGAAAGTGACGGCTTCCGTTGTGCCCGATTCAACCGTGACAGCCTCAGCCGTAGTGGTACCGGAAGGTCCGGCGCCGGCAGTGGTGGGGTTGAGTGTCACGGTTACGTTGGCAGGCGGGATGGTTCCGCTCGGGAAACCGTGCCCGATAACCGTAACATTGGTTACGGCCGGGTCAGCCGTGCTGGGCGTAGCCGACGCATTGAGCGTGACGTTAGTGACTGCCCAAAGGACTGAGCCGGATAGCAACGCCGACGTGCACACCAGCAAGCGAAGTAAGCTCTTCATCGAAGACTCCACGCCCGCACCCGGGCCTAAAACATAAGATACAAGGATATCCAACTGATTATGCGCCCTTTTAGTCTGGAGATCAAGGGTACTGTGTCTACCGTGTCTACCGTTTCAGCCTGGCGGCCCGGCCTTAAGATCGTATACCTGCCCGGGGTGGCGATTTCGGCGCCATGCTCCACAGGCGGTCCCAGGAGCGTTCTTTGTCCCACAGGGGAGTCGGCTCGAAGAAGCCCGTATCGGGCGCCAGATGCTGGCGCACGACATCCTCATTGAGCGTGATGCCGAGGCCTGGTTTGTCGGGGACTGCGATGAAGCCTTTGTTGATGATGGGCTTCTCGATACCCTCCACCATGTCCTGCCACCAGGGCACATCCAGCGAGTGATTCTCGCAGGCCAGGAAATTCTCGGTGGCTGCGGCGCAGTGAACGCTGGCGAGCGCGCCGATCGGCAGCCCCGCGTAGTGCATAGCCATCGGGACTCCGTATTCCATGGCGGCATCGCCGATCTTATGCGTCTCCAGAATGCCGCCCGAAGTGGAGATGTCCGGATGAATTTTGCTGACCGCGTGCTTCTCACACAGGTTGATGAAACCCTCTTTCAGGTAAATATCCTCGCCGGTGAGGATCGGAGTAGGGCTTTCCGCGGTAATGTGTTGCAGAAGTTCGGTGTATTGCCAGGGGATCACATCCTCCATCCAGGAGAGGTTGTATTTCTCGTAAGCTTTTCCCAGCCGGATGATCGAATGCACGCCAATGTGGCCCAGGTGATCCATCGACAGCGGAATTTCCATGCCCACCGCCTCGCGCGCCGCCGCCACGTATTCGCAGAGCTTCTCGATTCCCTTGTCGGTCACCTCGGCCGCGGTAAACAGATGGGGCAACTGACTCCGCTCCCAAGGAGTCTCTCCGGAAGGCATTGTCACTGTTCCGGGAATCTTGGCGACCATGTTGATGCCCAAGTCCATCTTCAGCCATGTCAGGCCCATTTCTTCCTTGCGAAGCTTCAGGCGCTTGGCGTACACCGCGACGTCGTCGGACTCTTCGGTATCGGCATAGATGCGAACCTTGTCGCGGAATTTACCGCCCAGCATCTGGTAAATAGGCACGCCGTAGACCTTGCCGGCGATATCCCAGAGGGCTTCTTCGACCGCCACCACTCCGCCCGCCTGCCGCGAGTGGCCGCCGAATTGTTTGATTTTCTCGAATATGTAGGTGATGCGCAGCGGATTTTCGCCCACGACGCGGCTCTTGAGGAACAACGCGTAGGTGGCGCTGGCGCCATCGCGGACTTCGCCGAGTCCGTAAACGCCCTGATTGGTGTCCAGCCGGATGATGGTGCAGGGGCTAGGACCGGGCTTGCGGACGGTGGCTATCCGCAGGTCGGTAATCTTCAAAGTGGAAGGGCTGGAATTGGTGTTGACGTTTTGAAAGGGCGGCTCCGGGGCGGCTTTGGCTCGCGCGCCCAACACCGCTCCACCCAACAGGGCGGCCGATGTCTTGAGAAGCCCGCGGCGGCCTATGCGCCGAGGATCGTGTTTTGGCATGTGTCTGGTCTCCTACCGATCCACCATTATAGTTCCCGTCGGGGATCGGCTCACCGTGCATCGTAGCGGGGTGCTTAACGGTTTGCGGAGACCGCTCCCTGACGTCGCGCCGTGGCAACTGTCGCATTGATTTCACAGGGTGTACCGAGCCGCGACCGTCAGGGAGTGCCGCATGGGCCTGCGGCGCACCAAAGGTGATGAAGATGCGCGAAACAGTGGGGCAGGCGCCCCGCCTGCGGACCGGCGCCCTCGC
>PMVV01000335.1 GCA_003166475.1 Bryobacterales bacterium
CGCCGGCGCGGCAAGCCCGACAAGGCACGCTACATGAACATTGCGGAAGGTTCCCTCGAAGAATGTCGCTACTACCTGATCCTGGCGCAAGATCTAGGCTACGGCGACACCACCAAGCTTGCCAGCACGGCGGACGAAATAAGCCGCGCACTCGGCGCCTACGCAGCGGCCATTCTGTCTTCTGACTTCTGACTTCTGACTTCTGTCTTCTTTTATTTCCCCCCCAACTCCGCCTTTAGCTGCCTAAACGCCGTCTCTTCGTAGTTGGTCTTCAGCCGCTCATGTCCTTCGCTGCCGGGACGCGGCGATTCGCGGCGCTCGGCGTGGCCTAGCAGCGCGGCGGCCTCGTCGTCGTTGGGATTTCTCTCGAGCGCGGCGCGGAAGCTATCCGCCGCGGCAGGATACTGTCCCGCCTTCCACAAGGCGTATCCCAGGTTGAAGCGATAGTCCGGGTCCGCGCTATCGCCTTCGAGCGCCTTGCGGAAGCTCTCGATGGCCGCCGTCAGATTGCTCCGCGTCTGGGCCGCACCCAGATCGTTGTACACTTCGTTCAACGGCACGCTGGCCGCCACCTTTTCGAAACATTTTGCGGCGGCTGCGTAGTCGCCCATCTGGTAAGTCGAAAGACCGAGAAAGAACTGCGCCTCCAGATAGTGCGGATCGCTTTGATGGACGCGCCCCAGCCACCCGGCGGCCACGCGGTAATCCTTCTTGCCCCAATACGACTTGCCCAGTTGGAAGCACGGCTGAGAATACGCCGCGTCCAGGCGCGCCGCCTGCATGAAGAACCGGTGCTGCTGGTCCGGGTTGGCGGCCAGCAGCCCACGAATGTAACTCTCCAGCGCGTCCAGCCGCACGGGCGGGCGGCCGCGCAGAAACTCCTCCTCGGCGGGCGCCGTCTTCGGCGAGAGCGTCTTCAGTACCTGCCAGCTCAGCCGCGCCTCTAAAGCCGCCAGATCTTCCACGGCCCCGGACTCCTCCAGTTCCGGACCCTGTCGCAGCCGCTTCAGGTTGAGGATACGGGCGCCGATGCGCAGCACCCCACGCGATCCGCCACCGGAACCCGGGCCCGCCGGCGCCAGTTCGTAATGGCCGTAGACCACGTCGGAGGCGTCCAGCGCTTCCCCGGCCTTGATGATGGAGGCGCGCGTCAACACCGCGTTCGGCCGCAGCGACAGGCGCCGGAACGCCTCCAGGCGATCCTCGCGCTCGAGTGCCAGCATGCCTTCGGAAACCAGCGATTCCCGCACGGCTTCGGAAACGCTCTCGCCGATCCAATCCACATTTGTGGAACTGCCCGTGGAATTCGATTGATTGGAAAAAGGTAGGACCAGCACGGTTTCCGCGCGGAGCACACACACGCTGCAAGCCATCCAAAACAAGACTGCGAGCCGCTGCATCTGACTTCAGTGTAACAACGTCGGTGGGGCAGACGATCGTTTTATGTCGTCTGCCAGCGCTCGCGCGAAGGCGGCAGACCACGAACTGCGATGGTCTGCCCCACCAAAGTGAACAGTATTGAGGATACCATGAGCGCATGCGGGTACTCTGGCAAGACCTGCGATTCGCCGCGCGGCTGCTGCGGTCGAATCCAGGCTTCACGGCGCTGGCCGTGCTCTCGCTGGCGCTCGGCATCGGCGTCAACACAGGGATCTTCAGCCTGGTTCGGGCGGTGCTGCGGCCTCCTTCACCGATTCGGGATGCCGGCAGGCTGGTTTCCGTCTACCACAGCTTCCTCCATGGCCGGGAGGTTCTCACCAGCACTTCGTATCCGGATTACGAATACTACCGCGACCACAACCGGGTCTTGTCGGGTTTGATGGCCTACTGCCGGGTCCCCATGAGCGCCCGGATTGGAGAGCAGGCGGAACAGATCTCCGGCGAACTGGTTACCGCGAATTACTTCTCCGTGCTGGATCTGCGGGCCTCGGCAGGCCGCACCTTCCTCGCCGATGATCGCGCCGTGGCTGTGATCGGCGACCGCTTGTGGCGCAGCCGCTTCGGCGGCGACCGCAATGTGCTGGGCAGAACCGTCGGCATTGGCCGGCACGTTTTCACCATCGTGGGGATCGCGCCGCCCGGGTTCCGCGGTGTCGTGCTGGACTGGGGCGATCCACCGGAGCTGTGGGTGCCCATGGCTGCGTACCGGGAGGCCGTACCGCTGATGCCCGAGTACATGCTGCAAGCCCGCCACGCTGTTTGGCTGCTCGTCACGGGAAGACTGCAGCCGGGCGTATCGATGGCCGAGGCCAAAGCCGCCTTCCACGGAATGGCGGGGCAACTCGCGCAAGCTTATGGGGAGAACCCTCATGATTGGAGCGCCGAGGCGCTGCCGTTGAGCCGCGCCAGATTCTGGCCGACCTACCGGAATTCGATCATGACTTTCCTGGGACTGCTGGTAGCCGTCACCGGGTTGGTATTGTTAATCGCCTGTTTCAACGTAGCCAACCTGCTGTTGACGCGCGCGATGAAGCGGCAGCGGGAGATTGCCGTCCGGCTGGCCTTGGGCGCGGGCCGCGGCCGGCTGGTGCGTCAACTGACCACCGAGAGCGTGCTGCTATCGCTCGTGGGGGGCGCGGCGGGCATCGCAGTGGCATGGTGGACCGCAGCGCTGGTCCGATCTTATCCGCAGCCTTTCAAGATACCCCTGGCGCTGGACACACCCATGGATGCGCCCGCTCTGGGCTTCGCCCTGTTGCTGTCGTTGGTGACGGGCGTCCTCTTCGGGATCGTCCCGGCGCGTCGCGCATCGCGCCCGGATCTGGTGCTGAGCTTGAAATCGGAGGCGCCGGGGCCGGGCCTGCGCGGCTTCGCCTTGCGCAACGCGTTGGTGGTCGCGCAGGTGGCCCTCTCGCTGGTGCTGCTGATCGGCGCGGGACTCTTCGTGCGCACGCTCCAAAAGGCGCAAGCCTCCGACCCGGTGTTCCGGACTGGCAATGCCGTGCTCGTCGAGTTAAACCTGAGGGCGGCGGAATATCCCGATGCGCGCGGCAAGCAGTTTTACACGCAAGCTCTGGAGCGGACCCGTTTGCTGCGCGGTGTGGAATCCGCGGCGCTGGTGTCGTTTCCGCCGCTGGGCGGTATGCTTCAGGAGACGGACGTGCTGCCGCCGGGCGCATCCGAGCCTCTGCGGGTGAACGCGAATATCGTATCGCCGGACTACTTCCGCACGCTCGGCTTGCCGCTTGAGCATGGACGGGATTTCAACGAACGCGACATCGAAAGCGCGCCGCCTGTGGCTATGGTAAACGAGGTCATGGCCCGGCTCTTCTGGCCCGGCCAGGATCCCATCGGCAAGCTGCTCCACCTCGCCGACCCGGCATTGCCGCCTCTTGAGGTGGTTGGCGTGGCGAGGGACGGACGAATGCAGGGTTTCCGCGAAGACATGCGTCCGTGCTTTTACCGGCCGCTCGCACAGAGCTACGTGCCCGAGATGACGCTGATCGCGCGGACGCCCGGTGGTCCCGATCTGGCTTTGGCGGAGATCCGGCGTGAGCTGCGCGCGCTGGACAAAGACCTGCCGGTCGCCGGCGCCGAAACCATGCACGCGCACCTGGACCGCGCCCTCTCGCAGGAACGCCTGACCGCATCGCTGCTCTCCGGGTTGGG
>PMVV01000034.1 GCA_003166475.1 Bryobacterales bacterium
TGCGGACCGGCATCTATGCCGCGACTGCTGGTCGGACCGCTGGTGGTGGTCGCTGGCGACCTTGCTGATCACACGACCGAACCCGCCAACGGGCTTTGGATCTGGCATGGGTGCTACTAAAAACTCTCCTCATGTACACTCTTTCGTCGTTTCCCGATCCTTACAGGAGACAAACAAAAGACGAAAGCATTGCCGAAAAGCTCGGATGAGTTGCCAACTGGGACTATCTACGCAGCCTTGCCGAAAGCTCACGATAGTGGGGCGTTGCGATAACAATGAGAGGATGACCGGCCTACAGGTTCTGCTCCTGGCCGCTGTGTTTTTCGTGACCAGCGGCGTCAGCGTCGTCACCGGAAGCACGTCTCTCATTACGGTTCCCGCGATGTTTGAAGTCGGAATTGCACCGCGCACCGCGATTGCGACCAACATGCTCGCCCTTACCTTCTTGAGCATCGGCGGATCGTTGCCCTTCTTGCGCGGTAAGGGCCCTGACCTGAGACGGCTTCCGTGGCTCATTGTTCTGACGTTGGCCGGGTCAATATGCGGCGCTTTCTTGCTCCTGATTGTGCCACAGGGTTCGGTGCCGTTCGTCGTCTCGACGGCAATGATTGGCGTGGCAATTTTCTCGCTGATCTACCGTCGTGCCGGAGTTGACCGATCTCCCAGCCCGCCACCAGTGGCCGGCGAAATTGCGGGGTACACACTGACATTTGTCCTGGGGATCTATGGCGGCTTCTTCAGTGGGGGCTACGTGACCGTGCTGACGGCGGTCTACGTGGTCATGTTCCGTATGACGTTCGTCGAGGCCATAGCCACCACAAAGCTGGTCAACATCTTTTCATCCGGGGTTGCCACAGTCATTTTCATGGGGCATGGCCTAGTGAATTACCGACTCGGGGCGATCCTCGGAGCGACGATGTTCGTGGGTGCCCTGCTCGGGGCGCGCTTCGCGATCCGTTTGGGCAATGAGTGGCTGCGCCGTATCTACCTGACAGCCGTCTGGCTGTTAGGGCTGAAGATGCTGCTCTATGATGTGACGCGGCAGTACGTCTCTTGCGGCAGTCCAGAACGCCATGCAGTTTCCGCTGAATAGGGTAGCGATGATTTTCGCAGGACGCTGGCAGAAGGCCTACGCTGCCCCTCTTCCGAAGACTTTTCATTTTTCTCTTGACCCTGGAATCGGTTCCAGGGTGCATACTCTATACTGAGAGGGTTGGACCAAGCCGGAAAAGCGTTGCGATCAGGCGATCTCGCCAAACTGACAGGGGTGAGCACCGACACGCTCCGACACTATGAGCGCATCGGCGTGCTTGCTCGTCCGAGGCGAACCGATGCGGGGTACCGCGTTTATACTACAGACGCAGTCAAGCGAGTGCAACTGGTGCGCCGGGCACTGTCGGTGGGATTCAGTCTCGCCGAGCTAGTGCGGATTCTGAAGGTGCGGGACAGTGGCGGCGCGCCCTGCAAGCAAGTGCGTGCCCTTGCAGCGTCGAAGTTGGAGCAGATCGATGAACAGATGGAAGAGCTGCGATTCATGCGAAGGCAGCTTGAGGAACTGCTCGCGCTTTGGGATGAACGCCTCGGACGGACTCCTGAAGGGGAGCGCGCAGGGCTTCTGGAGATGCTATCGAGTTCGGTACGGCCGTCCTCTCGGAAAGGAATAAAACAACGATGAAGAGCCAGACGATACTACTTCTAACAACACTATTTGTTGGATTCCACGCGGGCATCGCGTTGAGCCAGACCGGCCAAAGCCATGATCAGCACGGGGAAATGAATGCCGGAGGCGATCACGTGATGGGGTTCTCACACGAGAAGACGACCCATCATTTTGAGCTCAGCTACGACGGCGGCCTGATCGATGTCCGCGCCAACGACGTAAAGGACACCGAGAGCCGCGATCAGATTCGGAGTCACTTCCACCATATCGCCCAGATGTTCGCAGCCGGCAATTTCAATGCGCCGATGCTGGTACACGGCAAGGCAGTTCCCGGTACGGCAACCATGACCCAACTTAAGGATCAGATTCACTGGGAACTGCAGGACACCCCACGCGGGGCGCGGCTGATGATCACGGCTGACAACAAGCCCGCACTCGACGCCGTTCACCAATTTCTGAAATTCCAAATCGAAGATCATAAAACGGGCGACTGCACTGCGGTTCACTAGCCCGTCTTCATGCGCGGTTTCCGGGACACAGCGACGTGGGAAGCCTCGGAAGGCCGTGAGTATCCTGGCCTGAGCGGAGGGTGTCGTTGATCGATTCGCCCGGCTTACTATGGCTTCAACGTCCCTTTGGCTTTGGCCACCGGGATTAGGGTCGGATAGAACTGCACGAACGTTTCGTCTACTGCGCCGTTCTTGGCATGGCACGTCTGGCAGCTTGAGTTGGCCGGAAACGGTTTGGCTGTCCGTTGGGAGCCGCCAAATTCGAAGAACGCCCATTTTGTTGGGAAGCGTTCCGGGTCTTTGAGGTGGATCTCCAATCCGGCGAAGCCTTCCTGGTAATGGCCGCCGTTGTTGATAGAGCCTTTGGTGGCGGAGTAGCGGACCTCCAAAGCAAACATGGTCTTGTCCGGCCAGGAGCCGGTTTGAAGAAATGCTTTGTAGGCCAGGGGCGTAACGAAAACATTGTCGAAGCGCTCGGCAGCGGGGGCGGCGGCGGAGTCGATAGGGCCATAGGTCATCCCCAGCCCCGAACTCAGATAAATCCATTCGCGATAATTGTCCGGCCGCATGAGCTGGCCGTCGCCGGTGAACCGCGGATCGTCCGGCGGAACCTGGGCTGGCATGCGCAGCCACATCAGCGACAGGGCGATCAGCAGTCTTTTGAGCATTGCTAATATGTTATCGCGCCTTCGCGGCTCAATAGCTCCCGATATCGCCGCGCAACGGGGCCGTGGGAGGCTGCCAGAGGGCCCGGCTTATAGGATATAATCGCCGAAAGGCCGACGTTTGACCCCGGCTTAATCACTCAAAAGGGGATTCAGCGAATGAAGATTGGATATTTGGCGCTACTCACCCTGGGCACCAGTTCCATCGGCTTAGCGGACTTCAGCTATGCAGTTACTCGCAAACCGGCGCCTTTTTCGGGTTCGCAGACCGAGAAGCATTACTTCAAGGACCAGAAAATGAAGGTGGAAAGCGCGGACGGGTCCACGATTGTGGACTTCGACGCGCAGACTGTCACGCGCATAAACAACATGCTGAAGTCGTATTCCGTGACGGAATTCAGCGACATCCCCGCGCCGCCCAAGCAGACGGAGGTGGATGTGACGGTCTACGTCCAGGAAACCGGAAGGACCCAGACCATCAGCGGGTACAAAGCCAATGAAGTGGTGCTGACGGCAGACCTGGACAGCCCGCAAATCCGGCAAAGACCAGCCAAGCCACAGACGGAAAAGCGTGTGTGGGTGTCCACAGATGTACCCGGCAGCGAAGAGCTTCGGGCGTTCTACGAGAGGAATCGCGAACGCTTTCCCTGGATGGCGCTGGTAGAGGGCGGGCAGCAACAGGCCGCGAATGCCACCGCCGAAGCGGTTCAGGCCGCCGCGGTGGAAACGGAACGCAGGAAGACGGAACTGAAGGGCGTACCGGTGCTGGAAGTGTCCACTTTGAGAGTCGCACCCGGCGGGTCCAGGGGTCCGAATATTCAGGACTGGGCGCAGGCGCGCGCACAACTAAAGGCCCAAAGCAGCAAGGGAGGGCCGGGCGCCAACACGGCGGCGCAAGCCTTGGCGCGCGCGGAGTCGATGGGCGGCGATCCATTCGCATTGATGCAGACCACGTTCGAATCCAGCGGCTTCTCAACTGAACCGATTCCCGACTCCGTCTTTGCGATTCCGGCGGAATACAAGCTCGTATCGGCGGCCGATCTGTCCCGTGAAGCGCTGGACGCCGTACGGGCAAAACAGTTGGCCGCGGCAGGCGTGCCGGGTGGCCTTGCTGGCGGCATCATTGGCGGCATCATCGGTGCGGCTCCCACTGGAGCTCCCCCACCGCCTCCGCCGGTCAAGGTCGAAAACTCTCCGGTTCCGCAACGCATCCGCGTGGGCAGTAACGTACAAGCCGCCAAACTGATCCGCCAGCCCAAGCCGATCTATCCGCCGCTGGCCAAGCAGGCGCGTATTTCTGGCCACGTGATCCTCAACGCCATCATCGGCAAAGATGGCGCCATGCAGAATCTAACACTTGCCAGTGGGCACCCGTTGCTGGTGCCGGCCGCCATGGAAGCAGTGAAAAAATGGGTCTACCAGCCAACTCTGCTGAATGGAGAGCCGGCGGAAGTGGTGACTCAGATCGACGTAAATTTCACGCTGAGCGACGGCCCACGCGCGCTACAGGCGGGCCAAGTGGGCCAACTTTACCGTCAAGTGCTGCAGGCGGATGGCCCAACTGCGGGTGGCACGCAAACATGGTCATTGCTGTCCGGCAACCTGCCCGCCGGCTTAAGCCTCGATGCAAGCACCGGCGCTATTTCGGGGTACCCCGCCGCGGCCGGGGACTTCGCGTTCAGTTTGAGCGTCAAGAATGGCGACAGGGAGGCCACTGTCAATCTCTCCATCCACATCGATTCCGCGCAATAGCCGCTATGCTCCAGCAGTCGTGCGGACCACTCGCAAACTGCGGTCGATAATGCGACACAACGCCGTCGTGCGCCGACCCGGTCTAACGACGCGTGCTTCCCAGAGCCGCGTGGTTTGTGGCTTTATTGCACGCTCGACCAGGCTTATATGATACTTTAGGCCTGGACTCTATGAATTATGAAAAGGAAGATTTTTATCAGTCATGTGTCCGAAGAGGTAGAAGTCGGTAAGGCACTGAAAGCGGCGCTATTGCGTGACTTTTTGGGTCTCGTTGAAGTGTTCGTGTCGTCCGATACCGAGAGCATTGCCGCCGGCGACGACTGGTTGCGGTCAATCGAGACAGCGCTTCGCGAGTGTGCGCTGGTGATTATCTTGTGCAGCCCTGCGTCAATCCACCGTCCCTGGATAAACTTCGAGGCGGGCGCTGCTTGGATGCAAGGCATTCCAATAATTCCAACCTGCCACGGCGGGCTGGCGCCGGAAGATTTGCGCATGCCCTTATCGTTGAAACAGGGAATCAAATTGGGTGATCCAGAAGGCTTGCGCCGCCTGTACGTCAGGGCGGCCGAGGCGGTCCCGTGCGATGTACCTCAGCGAGGATTCGATGCCCTAGCCAAGGAGTTGGCCGGGAAGAGTGCGAAGATTCTTGGATCGGACCGCCAAAGACTAAATGACGACCGCGGAGTTCGGAATCGCCTGAATGCATCGCTCCACAATCAGAAGTATCGATGGCGGACTCTCGCACGTGTCGCCGACGAGGCGGCGATATCGCAGGATGAGGCGGCCGATTTCTTACGGTCAGAGCCGAACGTCCGATTCAGCAGGGGCAAGTCGGGGAAGACAATTGTTGGCCTGCGCTCGCGTGTTGGTTGATCCGCGTGGCGTGCCACTATTGGCGGACCCGGCGCAACCCGCCCAGATAGCTACCGACAAGGCCGGATAATGCCGTCTGCGCGCTGCGCCGTCATTTTTGCGCGAGGTAGCGCTTCCAGGGCGCCCAGTAGTATTTCTCCCAGCCTTCGCTGACTCCCTGATAGTCCTGTTCAGGTATGTCGATGTGGATCAGATCGATCCGGCCATCCTTGCCTTCCGG
>PMVV01000494.1 GCA_003166475.1 Bryobacterales bacterium
GCACGGAATACGGCCTTCCCAAAAGTTCAACCACAGCAGATCGAAACCATAGAAGTATTGCGGGCCTCGGCGGCGCATAAGATCCGAGAACTGCGGCTTGCCGTCCGGGTCAAGGTAAACGATCTCGCCGTCCAACACGGCGTCGCTTACGCCCAAGCACACACCAAGCGACTGGCAAAGCGCCGGGAAGGATTTGTACGTGTTCCCCTTGCGCGAGACCAGGCGCACGGGGCCGTCTTCCAGGTATGCCAGTGCGCGGAAGCCGTCATACTTCACCTCGAACAGCCAGTCTGGATGATCGAAAGGCTGGCGGCGCTCCGCAAGCGGCATAGGGATGATCTTGGGGATCGGCAACCAGCACCAGTTTAGCTGGGCTGGTCCGAGCCGGGCTGCTCGGAGGCAGGCTTGGCCGGCTTGTTCTTTTCTGCGTCCGGCTGCTTGCTCACGCGTTTGAGCCTCGATGACAGTACGGACCCGATCACGATGCCGAGCGGCATACCGATACCCAGCGCGAGCTTGATCTTCGATTTGTGGGGACCGGGCATTCCGGGTGGCAGCACACCGAAGTCCGCCGAACTTGGCAGCGGCTTGCCNNTCAAGTCGTATGCGAACTGCTTGCCGCAGGCCAGACAGACAACGTAGGTATCACCGTGCGGCTTGCCGTCCTTGCTGATTGGCGTGACGGGGCGGGTGAGGCGTTTGTGTGGACAGCGGAAGAGCAGGTTGAGGACCGAATCGATCATCGTGGTCACCTCGCGCTCGAAGCCGGGCGCTACTCCCATTCTGCGCCCGGACGACCATGCGGTGGAGGCCTTGCCGTTCGCGCACATTGGGCCTATGTTGCGCCCCGGCACGTAGGGAGGGCCTCTCTGTACCAGTCCGGAGTTCCGGCGCAAGGCTACCGCGCCCGCGGTGCGTCCTTGTACACCCTTCCATGCTTCATCACGAACACCACCCGCCGCACCGCGGTGATGTCGTCGAACGGGTTGCCGTCCACCGCCACAATATCCGCCTCCTTCCCCATCTCCAGCGAACCGATCCGGTCCGCGATCCCCAGCGATTCCGCGGCCAATGACGGTCCGATTCACTTCATTGTTCAGTCGGGCTAGTGCGGCCTCTGCTCGCATGACAGCCTCAAGCGCCATATGGACGAGCATCAGGCGCCGCGCCGCTGCCGCCTCTGCGGCACGCGAAGGGGAGTATCATCAGTGCTGAGTAACAATTGAAGAGAGAAAGGGCGTTCCTATGAGTTGGTGGAGACTCGGTGAAGGTTCGGGATATCGAGGACGCGACCTCGCCCTGTACAGCATTGAATGCGCCTTCTGTGACGAGTGCGGCAACTGGAAGCGTGGCGGGATCGCGCGACCGCTGGAGCAGCGGANNTTCCGGTGGCCGACCGGCGATCTGTAACCCTCTGTAAAACAGGGACAGAACAGGAAATCCAGGGCCGTCTCTGCGAGCTAAGGCTCACATTCTAGGATACTTGTGTGCCAAAACAACTATCAGGATATCAGGCCATAACAGGGCCTGATCCGGGCGTTAACAGGGCCGCCTGATCCGTGCTTTATCAGGCCCTGATATGCCCTGTTCCGGCCTGACATTCTGGCGGTGTTTCTTGCACGCAAGCTGCTTAGAATGTTTAGCGTAACTCGTATAACACGTCTCTCGATTTCCTGTTCCGACCCTGTTTTACAGGGCAGCCACTACCAAGGAAACTTAGCCACCGGGAAGCAGGGACGCCCGCTCGGCAGTTGCGTATCTTTAACTGCACGGATAAACTACATAGTCAAAAGCACTCGCGCACGAAACCCACCGGTTTCCCGACAGAGGTTAGCTGTTTTGATCTTTCCGCAGCGGTGCTGCTCGGCATGTTCCACCAGAGAGAGGCGCGCCACTTCCGTGGCTACAACGGCCCTACCGGGCAAGTCTTCTGCCTGCTTCGAGGTGGAGTTGGGTGGGTAGTTTCCGTAGCGCTGAAATACAAGGCGCTCTGAGTGATCTCTGGCGTCATAGAAGAGGCCATAGAGACGCGTAAGTTCCGGGCAAAGTTCCATAGCAAGGCCGCCCAGGGCCAAAGACCACTTAACTTGATTATAGTAGTTCAGCGCCCTGATTCGAGTCAATGCTTACTATCGTTAGTTAGCCGGATCTCAGCGCGGAAGGCTCTGCCGAACTTCTGCGCTGGGGCCCTAATGGGCTTCCATGCCAGCAGAATTGCCAAGCGTGTCAAAGAGAATCCGAGGGTGGCTAGCAAACCTCTCTAAGCGAGATCTTCCGGCATTCCAATTGGAATCTGCACTTCGTCCAAGGTCTGGGTCAAGCACGAGTCTCCTCTCCATGCTCCCGCGCCAACAGCACGACGTCGATCATCGCACGCGTGCCTTCATGCTTCCCCTGCCGTTCCCGCAGCACGCCCCAGAACTGGTCGTAACTGGCCGGCCACCGCCCTTGCGCTCGCCGGCCGCTGGCCTGCTGCTGCTAACAGGGATCAGGCAAAATGCACGGGAATCGTTAGCCCGCGACGATTTCGAGCAGGCGAGAACAGGCGCGCATCACGGTGGTAAGCAGGGCCGCGTCAGCAGTGCCCACGGGCCGTCTGTTTAGATTGTGCCGCCGAGGGCCTAATTCTGTCGGTCTTCGCAAGACACATAAGTACCCCAGAATAAACGATCTGAGACATTCTCACGATACTCAGCGAGCGTTTTTCAACGGTTTTTCAGCAGTATTTCAGTGGCTATGTCATGATTATGTCGGCCCTTAAAAAAGGCGCTGCGCCACACAGAAAAACAAAAAAAAAGATCGGCCATGACGCTGGCAGCCCGGCGACCGGGGGTGCTAGCTCAGGCATCTACAAAGTAGCCACGAGTGCATGTGTTTTGAGGCGTGGTTAGGTCGCGCTGGTCCTGGCTGCGGACTCGCAGAACCGCGGCGGCAGGCGCCAGTCGAGTAACCCAAAAGCCTGGAATACTGTTAAAAAACGATTGAAAAACGCTTGCTGGGCGTCGCAATAGCGTCTCAGATCGTTGATTTTGGGACACTTGTTGCATTTAGCGAAGACCGACAAAATCAGGCCCGCGGCTGCACAATCAAAAACAGGCGGGGATCTTGGGCAACTACTGGCGCCGGCCTGCAGGCGGCGAAGACGGCGGCGCGGGGCCAGGCGGCATGCCATGTATACCGATCCGCAATCCTCTGCGCATCGGTCCTAAGGGCGGCACGCAAGATCGCCGGTCGGCCACCGGACAAAGGCCGTTCTCCTGTCAAACTTGCCCCCCATAGCTGGCATCCGCCGAACCCGGTAGGTCTCGCCGGGCCAAAGCGGATTCGGCGCCACCGTTGCCCGTGGGAATCGGCGTCCGACTGCTAACAGGGCGAGAGCAGGCCGGCTAACTTCTGAGGCAGCAGTCGTTTAAGTTATTGATATCATTTATGTTGCTGGGTAACTCTACCCCTATCGACCTAAGCCGAGACACCGCTGCGCGTCGGTGCAGAGCAGGCCGGAAACAGGCGGTGTATCAGGGCGTTTGTCCTAGCAGCCCAGTGCGCGGGGAGATGCGCAATTCTCTGCGCATCGCTCCGGGTGCGACGCGCAAGAATCCCGCAAGTCTGGCGGCCTGCAATTCCCAACGGTGATGGAGCCGCGGTACCGGCCGGCTT